>JAIQGF010000011.1:0-300000 GCA_020072845.1 Terriglobia bacterium | reverse complement strand
GTAGCGATGCGCCATGCCCAACGCGTACTTCACCGCCGACTCCGCGCAGCCGGAAAAGTCCGTGGCCACCAGGATGTTTTGCAATGTAATGCGGATTGGAGCAGTGACCGTTGCCATAGCAAACCTCCTCGGTTAGCGGAGGCCGTGGACGCCCATTCCCCGCGCTGCGTCCACTTCCTCCTGCCTCAAGCTTCTGACCCCGAACATGCGGAGCGCGGTTCTCCTCGATGTGCCGGGGCATGGAACGGCGTCACGCGGCGCTTACACCACTTCTTCTTCCTCTTCCATTTGCTGCGTGGCTGCGTGGTTGAACTCGGCGACGGGCGTGTGCTGCGTCACGAATTCGGTCTGGCACGCCGTGCAACGCACGCCCGTGTCGAAGATCTGCCAAATCTGGCTGCCGCAACTGCAGGTGTACAGATCGGTCATAAATCCTCCTTGAAACACATCCGTGATGATGCCGGTCCGGGCGCGCACCCGGGCATACGACAAGCGCAAGTGCCGGCTTCCGCAGCTCGAGCGGGAGCAAGGGGTAGTGCGCGCTGCGTGGCTATCGTGGATGTGGGCTCGACGCGTAGTAGGTCGCAACTCTTCACCTCCCCCTCGTGAGGCGAAATCAAATCAGGGGGCGAAGGTTGGGGGCCGCCGCGGTTGGCGGCCAGCGCAACAGTGTGTTTTCGCTGCTGCGCTCGTCAGGCAGGCAGTATCTTTTTCGCCGCTCGCTAGGCACAAGTGTTCTCCTAGCCGATCCCCTTGGCGGTGACCTGCATCACGGGTGCGTGTGCGTACTCCCGATTTGGTCCGGCAGCGGGTGGGACCCCCTGGGGCCAGTGGAGCAGCATCCCTCCGGCATCTCTTCCCGCGGCGCGGGAACTTTCAGCCCGGTTGACTCGTATGTCTCCCTGGCGCCTAATGTATTTGTGTCTGCCGCAACCGCAGCCCGGGTAGTGATGAAGATCAGGCGGTCCTCTACCTTTCGCGAGCCGGTCACCATTGCGCTGGAAAGCCTGTGGGCGCATAAGCTGCGCTCGTTTCTCACCCTGCTGGGCGTCATCATCGCCGTCACCGCGCTCATCGGCGTGGTCTCGGCCGTCAACGGGCTGAACACCTACGTCGCCGAGCGCCTCGCCAATTTCGGTGTCAACGTCTTTTACGTTGCCCGCTTTCCCATCATCACCAACGCCAAGGATTTCCTCGAGGCGCGCCGCCACAACCGCAAGCTCGATCTCGACGATTTCGAGTACCTGCGCTCTCACATGGTCCTGGCGGATGAGGTCGGGGCGCAGGACTGGCGCACCAAGGACGTCCGCGCCGGCAACCAAAACATTGACGACGTCACCATCCGCGGCGCTACTCCCAACATCATTGATCTCTCCACCGACAAAATCGCCCGCGGCCGCTTCTTCAGCGAAACCGAGTACCAGCACCGCGTCTCGGTGGCCGTCATCGGCAACGATCTCGCCGAGCGCTTCTTCCAAAGCGTGGATCCGCTGGGCAAGACCATTCTGGTCGGCGGCGTTCCCTTCGAGGTCATCGGCGTCGCGGAAAAGAACGGCACCGCCTTCGGCCAGAGCCAGGACAATTTTGTTTACGTCCCCATGACCGCGGTTTTGAAGTCCTGGGGACAGGAAGGGCCCGACACTTCCGGCCTGTGGGTCGCCGTCAAGTCCAGTTCTCCCGCCGTCATGGAGCAGGCCAAGGACCAGGCCCGCGCCTTCATGCGCGCCCGCCGTCATCAGGATTTCAACGACAAGGATGCCTTTGGCATCATCTCCAGCGAATCCGTCACCGGGCTGTGGAACCAGATTTTCGGCGGACTGGCCAATGCCTCCATCGGCATCGTCTCCATCTTCCTCGTCATCGGCGGCGTCGTCATCATGAACATCATGCTGGCCTCGGTCACCGAGCGCACCCACGAGATCGGGTTGCGCAAGTCGGTGGGCGCGCGCAAGCGCGACATCCTGATGCAGTTCGTCGTCGAATCTTCGGTCATGGCGGCGATGGGCGGACTGTTTGGGGTGGTGCTGGCGGTGCTGGTCACGCAAATCGTCCGCGGCCTCACGGCCATGCCCATGCGGACGCCCCTCAGCGTGGTTTTCTTTGCCCTCGCGGTCTCCACCGTCGTGGGCCTGTTTTTCGGACTCTGGCCTGCCCTTAAGGCGGCCAAGCTCGACCCCGTGGTCGCGCTCCGTGCCGAGCTGTAGGTAATTGTCGAATTCCGGGAACTGACGAGGGGTGTTTTTGAAGGGGCGCGGCTTCAGCCGCGCCGTTCGAGACTGCGATTCTGGCGGCTTTAGCCGCCGAGGAAAACACAAGAGCGATGCCGCTGTTGGCCAATTCGAAGCGCCAGAGCCTGCTCGAGAACGTGATCATGGCTCTGGACACGCTGCGCAATAACAAACTGCGCTCCGCGCTTACGCTGATCAGCATCATGGTCGCGGTTGCCACCCTCATTGCGGTGGTCGCGCTTCTCATGGGCCTGGACCGCAACATCCAGGAAACCATCCAGGGCTACGGCACCAATACCGCGTTCTTCTCAGCCCTACCCACCGGCCCCCACTTCGGACGCCTGACCAAGGAGGAGCGCACCCGCAAGCCCATCAGCTACGACGACTATCTCGCCGTCCGCGAATCCTGCATGGCCTGCGTCCACGTTACCGTCTCGCTGTTCAATGACGAGCCCATCAATACGGCGCGCTACCGGGGCCAGGAGGTCACCGCCCTGGACCTCCGCGGCGCCACCGGCGAGTTCTTTTCCGTGTACGCCAACGCCATCGTTGCCCAGGGCCGCGCCTTCACCGAACCCGAGAACCTTCACCATCGCGAGGTCGCCGTGATCGGCGCCGATGTCGCCACCGGCCTTTACCCGGGCGTGAATCCGATCGGCAAACCGGTGAGCGTCGGAGGTCATGAATTCGAGGTGCTGGGGGTCTTCGAAAAACCCAAGGGCGGCCTCGGTGGTCCCGATAACAGCGATCGCCGCCTTGTGATTCCCTATTGGACGTTCCACAAGTATTATCCCAGCGCCAAACAACACGGCATCCGTATCGAAGCTGCACCCGGCAAGCTCGACGTTGCCATCGACGAGTCTCGCGTCGCCCTGCGCCGCAGCCGCCGCGTCATGTACGACAAGCGCGACGACTTCGAGTTTGCCACCTCGGAATCCCTCATCCGCGACTTCCACAACATTGTCGGCATGGTGGCCCTGGCCATCATCGTCATCGCTTCCGTCGGCATGATGATCGGCGGTGTCGGGGTGATGAACATCATGCTGGTCAGCGTCACCGAGCGCACCCGCGAGATCGGCGTGCGCAAGGCTATGGGCGCGCGGCGGCGAGACATCATCTGGCAATTTCTCACCGAGGCCATGGTCATGGCGGCTACCGGCGGCCTCGTTGGCATTCTCGTGGGCTACGCCATCAGCGGGGCCGTGAACCTCTTCGTGCCCAGCCTGCCCACCTTTGTGCCAGCCTGGGCGGTCCTTTCCAGCTTCACCGTCGCCACCAGCGTTGGACTCTTTTTCGGCATGTATCCCGCGGTCAAGGCCGCCCGCATGGATCCCGTCGTCGCCCTGCGTCATGAATAGGACCGGCGCCGCTCGCAACCTGAACCGGCAACTTTTTCCACTGCCCCGTGTTCTCATGCAACAGGATGCGGGGCGGGAGTCTGTCCCGGCGCATTCCACCGTTCACGTTTCCGCATCGGCATCCAATCCGCCGCGTGCGGCCGATCGAAAAGGAGCACCGATGACCAAAGCACGTACCGCGTTCGCCGTCGCAATTCTGCTTGCGGTTGCGTTACCTCTCACCATGGTCGCGCAAACCGAGGCGCCGCCAGCCCAACCGCAGGGCCAGATGGGCGGGCCACACGACCACATGGGTCGCATGGGCGGGCCGCCTAGCCCGCAGCAGCACCTCGACCACCTCTCGCGCATCTTGAATCTCACCGACGACCAGAAAACCAAGATCAAGCCCATCCTGGAAACCGAGTCCACGCAGGCGCAGAGTCTTAGCAAAGACACCTCGTTGTCGATGCAGGACCGCCACGCCAAGATGCGCGACCTGCACGAACAGAGCATGACGCAGATTCGCGGCTTCCTCACCTCCGACCAGCAGGCGAAGCTCGATTCCATGAAGCAGCATGAGGGCCGCGGCAAAGGCCACTGGCAGGGCATGGGTCCCAAGGGCGAAGGCCAACAGCCGCCGCCGCCACCGCCACAGCTTTAGAGACGCGGTGAAATTGCATCAACGACGCGCTGCCCACGCGGCAATGCGATTAGGTTGAACCTGTAGGCCCCGGCACCCTCGCCGGGGCTCTAATTTTTCTGGCAGGCGACTCAGGGCGCGCTTTTGCTCGGTACTCGGTACTAAGTACTCGGTACTCTCTCGCAACTCACAACCCGCAACTCGCACCTGGTTCCCGCATCTAATTCGCATGTCCGAACAACAAACTGCCGTCTTCGGTGGCGGATGTTTCTGGTGCCTGGAAGCTGTGTTCGCCCGCGCCACCGGCGTGAAGTCGGTCGAGTCCGGCTACATGGGCGGACGCCGCGAAAATCCCACTTACGAACAGGTCTGTACCGGCGCCAGCGGCCATGTCGAGGTGGTGCGGGTCACCTTCGACCCGGCGCAAATCACCTACCGCGACCTGCTCGACATCTTTTTCACCATCCACGATCCCACCACGCTCAATCGCCAGGGCAACGATTCCGGTACGCAATATCGTTCCGTGATCTTCTACGCCTCCGACGACCAGCGTCGCCAGGCCGAGCAGGCCATCGCCGACCTCACCGCCGCGCGCGCCTTTCCCAATCCCATCGTCACCGCCGTCGAGCCCGCCAAGCAGTTTTACGTCGCCGAGAATTATCACCAGGGATATTACGCTGGGAATTCCTCCGCGCCCTACTGCCAGTACGTCATCGCCCCCAAGCTGAAGAAATTCGAACAGAAATTTTCCAAAAAGACCGCGCCCTAGGCGGGATGCATCAGGCGTTCAATCACCCGATCACCAGATCGCCCCATCACCCGATGTACTATGGGCTCGTGCCTCCCCTGCTTGCTTTGGATCGGCTGAAGGTGAGCTTTCCGACGCGTGATGGCCAAGGCCTGCTCGCTGCCGTCCGGGAAGTCAGCCTGACGCTTGCGCCCAGCGAAGTGTTAGGGCTGGTGGGGGAATCCGGATCGGGCAAATCGGCCACGGCGCTGGCCATCATGCGACTGCTGCCCACGGAGGCTCGCGTCGAGGGCGAACTGCGGCTCGAGGGCCGCGATCTGCTCTCCGCTTCCTCCGACCAGATGCGCGACATCCGCGGCGCGCGTATGGCCATGATCTTCCAGGAGCCGATGACCGCGCTCAACCCGGTGATGCGCGTGGGAGACCAGATTGCGGAGGCAGTGCTGGCGCATCGGTCAGTCGACCGTCGACCGTCGACCGTCGACGGCAAGAACGGAGCAGGGCGACTGACAAAGTCCGAAGCGTGGACACGTGCGGTGGATGCCATGCACGAGGTCGGCATTCCGGAGCCCGAGCGCCGTTCCCGCGACTACCCGCACCAGCTCTCCGGCGGCATGCGGCAGCGCGTGATGATTGCCATGGCGATCGTGAACCGGCCGCAACTGCTGATTGCCGACGAGCCGACCACCGCGCTCGACGTCACCATCCAGGCGCAAATCCTTGACCTGCTGGCGGACCTGCGCCGGAAATTCAACCTGGCGATGCTGTTCATCTCCCACGACCTGGCGGTGGTCTCCCAAGTTTGCGACCGCGTAGCCGTGATGTACGCCGGAAGCATCGTCGAACTCGGCCCGGCGCGCGATGTATTCGCCTCTGCCGCGCACCCCTACACGCGCGGCCTGCTGCACTCCGCGCCCACGCTGCACACCGACCGTTCGCGCGCTCTGCCGACCATCGAAGGCACCGTGCCTTCCCTGACCTCGCTGCCGCCGGGCTGTGCCTTCGAACCGCGCTGCGGGTTCCGCATTCCCGATTGCAGCCGCGCGCTGCCGCCTCTGGTCGAGGTCGCGCCCGGACACCTGGCAAGGTGCCCGGTGGTGAACAAGTCAGAACTAAGAAGTCAGAATCAAGAAGTGAAGTAGAGTGAAGTAAGGATTAAGAAGTAACTCAGAAGTAGGGATCAGGAGTAACAAGTAAGAACTCAGAAATCAGCGACTTTCGCTTGTTACTTCTTAATTCTTACTTCTGACTTCCTATTGCCCTATTGGTGCTATACAACCTCGGGGCTATATAATCCCAGATCGCTCCATCGCGAGCACCACGTGCGGATACTCCTGTTAAGCGACATACACGCCAACCTGGAAGCTCTGGACGCCTGTCTGGAGCAGGCGCCGGAGCACGACTTGGTGGTCAATCTCGGCGACGTCGTCGGGTACGGCGCCAGTCCGAATGAGGTGGTGGAACGTTCGCGCAAGCTGGGTAAGATCGTCGTCCGCGGCAATCACGACAAGGCGTGCTCCGGGTTGAGCAACATGGAGGACTTCAACCCCATTGCCGGCATAGCGGTCATCTGGACGCGCACGGTGCTGCGCAAAGAGAACCTGGAATGGCTGCGCGCGCTGCCGCAGGGCCCGGCGCCGCTGGAGGGAGTGGAAGGCGTCCGGTTCGTACACGGCTCGCCGTACGACGAAGACGAATATCTGATCCTGGTGCCGGAGGCGCTGCGCGCGCTCGCCGAAGCCGAAGTTCCGCTGACCTTCTTCGGGCACACCCATATCCAGGGAGGATTTTTCGCGGGAACCGACGATGCTGCCGCCATCCATCCGGTGTACAACTCGCACGGCGCCTCCGAGAAATTCGTCTTCAAGCTGCGCAAGGGCATGCGCTACCTGATCAACCCCGGTTCGGTGGGACAACCGCGCGACGGCGACTGGCGGGCCGCCTTTGCCCTGTTCGACACCGAGGCCTACTCCGTCACCTATTACCGTGTGAAGTACGACGTGGCGGCAGCGCAGCAGCGGATCATCGCCGCCGACCTGCCGGAACGGCTGGCGACCCGGCTGGCACAGGGACGGTGAAGCATTTGTAATTTGTAATTGGTAATTTGTAATTTACCGGCAGCGTAGTGCCGCTTAGTGCTTTCGACAGCGCGCAAAACACAGCAAATTACCAATTACAAATTACAAATTACAAATTGCCTCATGCCTTTCCGTCCTTACCCTCGCCGCAAAAAGCCCGCCGCCTCGCAGGAACTGTTTGGCGCGCTTGTCGAAAAATTGCCGGAAGATCGCCTGATCGCCCACATTGACGGTGGCGCGCGCGGGAATCCCGGTCCCGCCGGCTACGGCGTGGTGCTCGAGGATGCCGCCCGGCGCCGCCTCGCCGCACTCAGCCAGTTCCTCGGCCACCGGACCAACAACTACGCGGAGTACATGGGCCTGATCGCGTCCCTGGAATACGCCCTGGCCCACGGTTGCAAGGCGCTGGAGGTGATCAGCGACTCCGAACTGCTGGTCAAACAAATCAATGGCCAATACAAGGTCCGCAATCTGACACTGATGGAATTGCACCGGCAGGCGAAAGCGCTGATCGGGAAGCTGGACTGGTTCAACATCCACCACGTCTTGCGCGGCAAGAACAAGGAAGCCGACGCACTCGCCAACCGCGCCATGGACGAGGGAATGGGGCGTTGAATCGTTATCGGTTGTCGGTTAACGGTTTTCGGTAATTAGCGATTGCCGTTGTCTTGATGCTGTTACCGAAAACCGATAACCGTAAACTGATAACCTACTTTCCCGAGCTTCCCGGCTTGTAGGTCAGATATTTCTCCAGCGCGATGTCGAAGAACATCAATTCGGTACCGTTGCCGTCGCGCACCCGGGTGACGTAGAGATGGGCCCCGGCCAGGGGCTGGCTGATGCCTTCGATATCGAAGAACAGGAAGCCAGCCTGCGTGGCGTGCGGCTCCACCGCCTTGGCGCCGAATTGCGCGTTCTGGATTTCCTCGCCCCCGCCTTTGGGAAGTCCTGCATCGGGATGGCGGGGCAGCGGAATGGGCAGCGGATTGCGGCTGACCTCGTCGCCGCGGCGCTTCACCCGCGAGAACCGCCGGTACAGGTCCTCGATGCTGGCCGGCTGCAGCTTGCTTCGGCTGGCGGTCACCAGCTTGACTTCCATCTGGTTCAACGCCACCGGCTGGTCGCCGTCGTTGGTGATGACCAGGAAAATCGGCAGGTAGCCCCTGTCTTTGTACGGCAGCGTGAACACCGGCGCGGCCTTGTCGGGCATGTCGTAGGGATCGGCGGCGATCGTGACTTTCTCATCCGGATGCTCGTCGCGCGCCGGATACGTCTTGGCGGGAAATGCCTTGGGCGCCATGTATTGTTTGCTGGCAATCGCCAACGTTGCCAGCATCATCACCGCTGCCGCCAGCCACCAACGATAGTTCGACCGATCCATACCCAGGATTATCAATCCTGCCCCGCCGCCGCGGCAAATGGGAAGGAACAGTTTCAGTTTCAGTTTCAGTTTCGGTTTCGGTTTCAGTTTTGGAACTCGCCTTTGGGTGACCGAACACTGAAATGAAACTGTGCCAGACTGGGCTGAAACTGAAACTGAAACTCGAAACTGTATTAACTGGGCTACCCGTGCTGAAACTGAAACTGAAACTCGAAACTGTATTTAGAATGTCCCTTCACCCATGTATCTCCTCTACAGCGCGCTGGCCGCCGTGGCCCTGCTGCTCTCCTCGCCCGTCTGGCTGTTCCGCCTGCTGCGCCACAGCAAGTACCGCGCCGGACTCGCCGAGCGCTTCGGACGCGTGCCCCAGCGCCTGCGCGATTCGCCGCACCGCCCCACCATCTGGGTACATGCCGTTTCCGTCGGTGAAGTGCTCGCCGTCAGCGAGTTGATCTCCGAACTGCAGCAGCGCGCGCCGTCGTACAGGATTGCCGTATCCACCACCACCGCGACCGGGCAGGCGCTGGCGCGCGATCGCTTCGGCGCCGCCGACGTGTTTTACTTCCCCATCGACTTCGCCTTCGCGGTGCGCCCTTACCTGCAAGCGCTGCGCCCCGAACTGATCGTCATCGCCGAGACCGAGTTCTGGCCGAACCTTCTGCGCCTGGCGCCTCTGTTTCTTGCGCAAGGCGATGAAGACCGTCGTCGCCTGATCGAAATCGGCGCGCCGGAGAAACGTGTCCAGGTCAGCGGAAACCTGAAATTCGATCTCAAGCCGGCGGCCGAAGCGCCGCTGGTGGCCGAGCTTAAATCGGCGCTCAATATCGCGCCCGCTCTCGAGGGTGCCCCACATTTGCCTGGGTTTGGCAAATGTGGGTCTTTTCCCGCTCCCGTCCTCGTCTGCGGCAGCACCGTCGACGGCGAAGAACCCATTCTGCTGCGCGCCTTTACCGCTGTCCGCGAACGCTATCCGAATGCACTCATGATTCTGGCGCCGCGCCATCCCGAGCGCTTCGCGCCAGTTGCCGAACTCATCGCCGCATCCGGCATCCAGTTCTGGCGCAGGTCGCAGTGGAGCGCTTCAGAACCGCTCGGACCCGGAATCTTTCTCCTGGATACCATCGGCGAGCTTGCTTCCACTTACCAACTCGCCGACATCGCCTTCGTGGGCGGCAGCCTGGTGGCCAAAGGCGGCCACAACATCCTGGAGGCCGCGCAGCACGGCTCGGCCATCGTAGTCGGCCCACACACGGAGAATTTTCGCGACATGGTCACGCTCTTCCGCCGCGCCGGCGCCGTGGTGGTTGCCCCGGCTGACGAGCTTGCGCCAACCTTCCTTAGCCTGCTCGCCGACGAATCCCGCTGCCGTGGTCTGGGCGCGCGCGCCCGCGAAATCCTGCGCGACAATGCCGGCGCCACCGCACGCACCGTTTCCGCGCTGCAATCTCTTCTCGGAAAACACGCCGCCCCAGCCGCCGATTGCGCCACCGCGTCCAAGATTTCTTCGCGGGTGGAGACCTGATGGCGACCCGCATCCTCTCCCGAGTGTTTGGTGGCGCGGTCCGCCTGCGCAATTCGCTGTATGACGCCGGCGCTCTGCCTGCGAAACACCTCAAGGGCCCGGTGGTCAGCATCGGCAACCTGGCTGTCGGCGGTTCGGGAAAAACTCCCTTCGTCATTCTGCTTGGGGAGCTGCTGCAATCCCGCGGCATCGCCTTCGACGTGCTGTCGCGCGGGTATCGCCGCCAGAGCAGCGGAGTCGCGCTGGTGGATCCGGGCGGGCTGCCGCGCGATTTTGGCGATGAACCCCTGCTGATTGCGCGCCGCCTGCAATGCCCGGTGATTCTCGGCGAGGAGCGCTATCAGGCCGGCTGCCTGGCGGAAGAGCGCTTCGGAGCGCAACTTCACCTGCTCGATGACGGCTTCCAGCACCGCCAACTGGCGCGCGACTTCGATATCGTGCTGGTCACGCCCGACGACGCCCGCGACCGCCTGCTTCCCGCCGGCCGCCTGCGCGAGCCGCTCAGCGCGTTGCGGCGCGCCGATGCTGTCGTGCTCGCCAGCGGCGCCGAGCCGGACAACTTTCCGCTCACGGGCAAAGCCGTGTGGCGTGTCCGCCGCGGCATTGTCACCAGCGGCTTGCCGCCGCACCCGCTTGCCTTCTGCGGCATCGCCCGCCCGCAGAGTTTTTTCGCGCAACTGCGCAAGGCGGGCGTTGATCCGGCGGCCGAGGTCGTCTTTCCCGACCACCACGCCTACACGGAAAAAGATTTGCGAGATCTCCAGTTCGTCGCCGAGCAGAACCAGGCCGACGGCTTTGCGACCACCGAGAAGGACGCGGTCAATCTCGGCGGATTTCTCGCTTCTCTGCAGCCGCTGGCGGTGGTGCCCGTGAAGATGGACTTGCAGGACGCCCCGCGTGCGCTGGATTTCCTGCTGGAAACTCTGAAGAGCCGCGGGAAACCGCTGTCATGAGAAAATGCCAGTTCGTTGTAATCGGACTACGATTCAGATCAGCGTTCATCTGCGTTAATCAGCGGCTCATCAAGAATTGGGAACTCGGTGTTGACTCGGTGTCCTCGGTGACTCGGTGGTGAATGACAGCTTGAAGCCCAGCAAACAACTCGACCGTCTGCGCAAGATCGTGGACGCCTTTCCGCGCCTCACCATCACGGTCGTCGCCGATCTGGTAGCCGACGAATTCATCTACGGCGAAATCTCCCGTGTCTCGCGTGAGGCGCCGGTACTCATCCTCAAGCACCGCGAGCGCACCGTGGTTCCCGGCGGCGGGGGCAACGCGGTTTACAACCTCGCCGCGCTGGGCGTCACCGTGCTGCCGGTGGGCGTGGTCGGCGACGACGAGCCCGGACGCCTGCTGCTCCGCGCCTTTCGCCAGCAGCGCATCTCCACCTCCGGCATCCTGCGATTGAAGGGCTACACGACGGTCACCAAAACGCGCATCCTCGCCGGCATGACGCACACCGCGCGCCAGCAGGTGGTGCGCGTGGACCGCGAACCGGAGAGCGAACTCGACTTCATGCACCAGCAAGACCTGGTCGCATCCGCCAACCGGTTTCTGCGCGCTTCCGATGCGCTGCTCATTTCCGACTACGGCTACGGCGCCGCCACACCGCAAATGCTCAAGGACCTGCGCTCGCGCGGCAGTCTGAAGGACATTCCGGTCACGCTCGACTCGCGTTACCGCCTGCTGGAGTTCGCCGGCGCCACCGCCGCCACGCCCAACGAGCCCGAGGTCGAACATGCGCTCGGGCTGCGCATCGGCGCCGATTCCGCGCGCCTGTTCGCCGCCGGCAAGAAAATTCTGGAGCGCATGAAGCTGGACGCGCTGGTCATCACCCGCGGCCGCGACGGCATGGTGGCTTTCGCGCGACGCACCCAGCCGGTCGAGATTCCGATTCACGGCAGCGACCAGGTGGCCGACGTCACCGGCGCGGGCGACACCGTCATCGCCACCTTCACTGCCGCGCTCGCCGCCGGCGCCGACGCCCAGGAAGCCGCGCACCTGGCCAATTACGCCGGAGGCATCGTGGTGATGAAGCGAGGCACCGCCACCGTCAGCCGCGAAGAACTTTTGCAGGCCGTGGAAGGCGCGGAGGAAATGCAAACCGCGGATCGCCACGGATCTACACGGATAAGGAAATGAAATCCGATCCGTTTAAATCCGCGTAGATCCGCGGTTAAGTCTTTTTGATGAGCACGCACGAAAACAAAGTCCTTACCCGCGATCAACTGCGCCGCCGCGTCGAGGAATGGCGCCGCGCCGGCGAGCGCATTATCCTGACCAACGGCTGTTTCGACCTGCTGCACGTCGGCCACATCCGCTATCTCCGCGCCGCCAAGCAACTCGGCGGAAAGCTCGTGGTCGGTCTCAATGCGGATGAGTCGGTGCGCGGCTTGAAGGGTCCCGGCCGTCCGCTGATGCCCGCCGCCGAGCGCGCCGAAATCCTGGCCGCCCTCGCCGACGTGGACGCGGTGGTGGTATTTCCTGAGGCCGACGTTCGCGCCCTCATCCGCGAAATCCGCCCCGACATCCACGCCAAGGGCACCGACTACACCGCCGACAACGTTCCCGAGCGTGACACCGTCGTCGAGTGCGGCGGGCGCGTGGCCATTGTCGGCGATCCCAAAAACCACTCCGCCACCGAGTTCATCGCCCGCATCGGCCGCAAGGAGCGTCCGTGAGCGGCGACCTTGCGCGCTTGCTGATCGTGCGCCTCGGCTCCATGGGCGACATCATTCACACCCTGCCCGCGGTGGCTGCCCTGCGGCGCGCATTCCCCGGCGCAACCATCGGCTGGGCGGTCGAGCGGCGCTGGGCCTCGCTGCTTTCTTCCGGCGCCGCGCTTAGCGGACCTCGCTCCCCGGAAAAACCTCTGGTGGACATGGTCCACATCGTGGACACGCTTGCCTGGCGTTCGGCGCTATTCTCCGGCGAAACCTGGCAGGAGTTCCGCGATGCGCTCGGCCAATTGCGCGCGGTGCGCTACAACCTCGCGATTGATTTTCAGGGAGCGTGGAAATCGGCGATTCTGGCGCAATTATCGGGCGTGCCGCGCCGCTTTGGCTTCATGCAGCCACGCGAAAAACCCGCCACCCTTTTCTATACGCACCAGGTTGCCGCGCGTGGACGCCATATCGTCGAGCAGAATATTTCGCTCGCGCAGGAATTGTGTGGCCCGGGTTTCGGACCCGAGGAACTCAGCTTCCCCTTGCCGCGCGATCCTGCCGCCGAACGCGCCATCGAGCAGCAGCTACACACGCTCGGCCTGCACGGCTTTGCGCTGGTGAATCCGGGCGCGGGCTGGGGAGCAAAATGCTGGCCGGCGGAACGCTATGCGGAAGTGGTACGCGCGCTTGCGGTTCATGGACTTCGCGCCATCGTGAACTTCGGCCCCGGCGAAGAGCAACTGGCGCGCGATGTCGAACGCGCTGCCAACGGCGTTGCGGGTGCCCCACCCTTGTCGTCGCTGGGGAAGCCTGCCCTGAGCGCAGTCGAAGGGCGACGACAGGGTGGGGAAGTTCCTGTCGCCATCGCCCTGCAAACCACGGTCAGTGAACTCATCGCGCTCTGCCGTGGTGCGCGCATTTGCATCGGAGGCGATACCGGCCCTGTCCACTTGGCCGCGGCGGTGGGCGTTCCCGTGGTCGCGTTGTTCGGCCCCACCGACCCCGCGCGCAACCGCCCTTACACCCATCGCGCCATTGTGCTGCGCTCCCAGGTAAGCCAGACTACGACCTCGCACGAGAAGGACCCCGAGGCGGGCCTGCTGCAGATTACCGCCGCCGAGGTGATCGCAGCCGCGCGTCATCTCCTGGCGCAAACTTCCGAGGCGCCGCGATGACCTGGTCCCGCATCGCGCGACGCATCCGCGTTCCCCTCGGGTTCGCTTTCGCCGCGCTCTACCTCTGGCGCGCACGCCCGACGTGGATTTCCCTGGCTGCGGGCGGCCTTATCGCTCTTATCGGAATCGCCATTCGCGCCGTCGCTTCCGGCCACATCAGCAAGAATTCCGAGCTCACCACCTCCGGCCCCTACGCCTACACGCGCAATCCGCTCTACCTCGGTTCCATCGTGATCGCCCTCGGGTTTGCCGTGGCCGCGCTGAGTTGGTGGATCGCGCTCGCGCTCGTTGTTCTGTTCGTCGCCATCTACATCCCCGTGATTCTCGCAGAAGAAAGTTTCCTGCGCTCGCGCTTCTCCGAGTTCGACCAGTACGCGCGCCAAGTCCCGCGCCTGTTGCCGCGCTTGCGCCCGCACACCACGTCCGCGGGATCGTTTTCCCGCCAGCGTTATCTCCAGCATCGCGAGTACAATGCTCTGATTGGTACAGCGGTGATGATCGCGGCGCTCGTGGCCAAGCTGCTTTGGGCCGGCCGGTAGCTTGATCTTCGTCATGAAACGACTTCTCCTCGCGACCGCCTGCGCACTACTGTGCGCCGCCATCGGTGTCAAGCTCGCAGGCCAGCAGCCCGCGACCATCGGCCCGGTGGCGCAGATCCATCCCGTGCCCGACAACTACACCTTCCCCAACGGCCAGGCATTCGTGTACCAGGCCGAATGGCGGCTGTGGACCGCTGGTACTGCCCGCATCACCATTAACCAGGCCGGCGACAATGAGAGCGTCAGCGGCACGGCCGAAGCCAGCGGCGTCGTTGCCCTGCTCTATCCCGTCCACGATCGCTTCGAGTCCACCTTCGACCGCCGCACCTTCTGTTCCCAGACGCTCACCAAGCACACCGAAGAGGGCTTCCGCGCCCGCGAAACGCTGATCAACTTCAACTATGCCCGCCGCCGCAGCATCCTCGATGAAACCAACCTCAAGAGCGGCCAGGCCAAGCACGTGGAGCACGAGATTCCCGGCTGCGTCACCGATATCCTTTCCGGCGTCTTTTATGTCGCCGCGCAGCCGCTCGCTCCCGATTCCACCTATACCTTTCCACTCAACGAAGGCGGAGACACGGTTGACGTGCGGGTTCACGTCGAGGCCCGCGAGCAGGTGAAAACGCCTGCCGGAACCTTTTCCACCATCCGCGTCTCCCCGGAAGCCGCTTCCGGGCTGCTCAAGAGCCGCGGACGGGTCTGGATCTGGCTTTCCGACGACGCCCGCCGCATCCCCGTCCAAATGCGCTCCCGTATGTTCTGGGGCACCCTGACCTTCCGTCTGGCCAGAATCGACGCCAAGTGACTGGGCAAAATCCGTGGTAGCCTGCGGCGTGCTGCCCGATCTCGTCCTACGCCGGTGTCCGATTTGTAACTTCGACAACCGTTCCCAACCTGTCCATCCCTATTCCGAGCCGCCGTGGGAATTGAAGCAGTGCGCCGGATGCGGGCTGGTCTACCTGGAGAACGCACCCGCGTATCAGAAGCTGGAAACGGAGTTGGCCTGGGAAAAAACCTGGGCGGAAGAAGGCCGGCTGCGACGCCGGCGAGAGCCGATCTTGTACTATGCAAGCCGCACTCTGCAAAGCATTCCCAAGCGGCTCTTGCGGCGGGATAAGCTCATGTCGTGGGTTCGGCGGTACATTGCGCCCGGGCAAATCCTGGACCTCGGATGCGCCGGCGGCCACACCCTGCTCAAGCTACCGGATGACTACGTACCGTTCGGAGTCGAGGTTTCCAGGGAGCTGGCGTCCATGGCACGCGCTCGTTTTTCCGGCCGCGGAGGAGACGCTATCCAGGGCCACGCCATCGCGGTGCTCCCACGCCTCCCGGCGGACTCCTTCTCCGGCGTGCTCATGACTTCCTATCTCGAGCACGAGCTGGACCCGGGCACCGTGCTGAAGCATGTGGTACGGGTCATGCGCACCGGAGCTCGCGCCATTGTCAAGGTGCCGAACTTCGCCAGTTGGAACCGCATCGTCCGTGGCCGGCGCTGGTGCGGTATTCGCCATCCTGACCACGTGAATTACTTCACGCCGGCACTGCTCGACCGCCTGCTGCGCGCCAGCGGACTGCGCGTGCTGCGCTTCGGTCCATTCGACCGTTTTCCTACCAGCGACAGCATGTGGCTGGTGGCAGAAAAGCCCAGCTAGCGAATTTGCCGGTTTCCACAGCCACCCTTCTCCCCTCCTGCGCATCAAGGCGCGTGGGCCTCAACTTCCAGCGACAGGTGTTTTTTGCGCGGCTTCCCGCCACATCGAGAGGCCAACTATGTATGTAATTAGCTGATATTAAACGTGAAACAATGATTGACAGTAACACACTAAGATTTTATGATTGTAAATTGTAAAGCACTGATGAAGCCCCCAAGCTGGCGCTTGAGGCGAGTCAGCCACCAAAGTCAAGGAGGAACTTGCTATGCCGATCATTCGTTGGGATCCGTTCCGGGAGTTGAACCTGATCACCAGCCGCATGAACCGTCTGTTCCAGGACACTTATGGCCCGGGCAGCACGGAAGAGAGCCTGGCCACATCGGCTTTCGTTCCGCCCGTGGACATTTACGAGGACGAGCACAACATCACCCTCAAGATTGAAGTTCCGGGCATCGAGCAGAAAGACATGGATGTCCGCATGGAGAACAACACCCTGACCGTGCGCGGCGAGCGCAAGTTCGAGAAGGAAGAGAAGGAAGAGAACTTCCATCGCCTCGAGCGGCGCTATGGCAGCTTCTACCGCGCCTTCACGCTGCCCAACACGGTGGATCCGGACAGCGTCAGCGCCGAGTACGACAACGGCTTGCTGAAGATCAAGCTGGCCAAGAAGGCCGAAGCCAAGCCGAAGCAGATCAAGGTCAGCGTCGGCCCGGGCCAGAAGACCTTGGAGGGCAAGGGCAAGGCGGCGTAAAACAGCCATTAGCGATCAGCCGTCAGCAATCAGCGGCGGAGCAGGGGGAGACGGCTGTGAACACCGTCTCCCCGATTTTTTTGAAGTTTTGAGCGGTTAAGAATCAAATATCTGAAGCAAGAGTGCTTTCAGGATCGGCCGTCTTTAGCTGACGGCTGATAGCTGAAAGCTGAGAGCTAAAAATATGCCAATCCGTTGGGACAAATTGACGGTCAAGGCGCAGGCCGCGGTGCAGCGCGCCATGGAAGTTGCCTCCGAGCGCGGCAATCCCGAATTGCTGCCCATGCACCTGCTGGTCGCGTTGCTGGAGGACCGGGAGGGCATTGTCGCTCCGGTGCTGGAGAAAGTCGGCGCCGGTCCGCAGACAATCCTTGCGCAGGCCAACCAGGTTCTGGAGGAACTGCCGCGCGTCTCCGGCGGCGCCGCGCAGCCCGGCCTTTCCACCACCGCGCAGCGCCTGCTCGACCAGGCTTTCAAAGAGGCGGATAACTTTAAGGACGAGTACGTCTCCACCGAGCATCTGCTGCTGGCCATGACCGACCAGCGCGGCGACCGGGCGCACGACCTGCTGGCCCGTCACGGCGCCACCCACGATGCCGTGCTCAAGGCGCTCACCGCGGTGCGCGGCAATCAGCGCGTTACCGACCAGAATCCGGAAGCGAAATACCAGGCTCTGGAGCGCTATGCCAAGGACCTGAATGAGCTGGCGCGCCGCGGCAGGCTCGATCCGGTGATCGGCCGCGACGAGGAAATCCGCCGCGTCGTGCAGGTGCTCTCCCGCCGCACCAAGAACAATCCGGTGCTGATCGGCGAACCCGGTGTGGGCAAGACCGCGATCGTCGAAGGTCTGGCCCAGCGCATCGTCTCCGGCGACGTACCTGAAATCCTGAAGAACAAGCGCGTGGTCGCCATGGACCTCGGCGCCATGCTTGCCGGCGCCAAGTACCGCGGCGAGTTTGAAGATCGCCTCAAGGCGGTTCTGAAGGAGATCGAGGAGTCGGAAGGGAAGATCATCCTGTTCATTGACGAGCTGCACACCCTGGTCGGCGCCGGCGCCGCCGAAGGCGCCATTGACGCCAGCAACATGCTGAAGCCGGCCCTGGCTCGCGGCGATCTGCGCGCCATCGGCGCCACCACGCTGAACGAGTATCGCAAGTACATCGAAAAGGACGCCGCCCTGGAGCGCCGTTTCCAGATCGTCTTTGTCGGCGAGCCCAACGTCGAGGACACCATCGCCATCCTGCGCGGCCTGAAAGGGCGCTATGAGGTCCACCACGGCGTGCGCATCAAGGATTCGGCGATTGTCGCCGCTGCCACGCTCTCGCACCGCTACATCACCGACCGTTTCCTGCCCGACAAGGCGATTGACCTGATTGACGAGGCCGCCGCCTCGCTGCGCATCCAGATTGATTCCATGCCCACGGAAATCGACCAGCTCGAGCGCCGCGCCACGCAACTGGAAATCGAGCGCCAGGCGCTGGTCAAGGAGACGGACGTCAACTCGCGCGAGCGCCTCGCCACCGTCGAGAAAGAGCTGGCCAACCTGCGCGAGCAATCGAACCGCCTGAAAGCCGTATGGCAGCAGGAGAAAGCGAAGATCAACCGCATTCGTGAGCTGAAGGAGCGCATCGAAAAGCTCAAGCTGGAAGAGCAGTCGGCCACCCGCACAGGCGACTACACCCGCGCCTCGCAGATCCAGTACGGCGAGCTGCCGCAGCTCCAGGCCGAACTCGACCGCCTCAACCAGGAAGCGGATGGCGCGTCTGCCGACGGCGAGTCCGCGCGCATGCTGAAGGAAGAAGTGGACGAGGAGGACGTCGCTCGCATCGTCAGCAAATGGACCGGCATCCCGGTCAGCAAAATGCTGGAGGGTGAGGTCAAGAAGCTGGTGGACATGGAGAACCGGCTGCGCCAGCGCGTCGTCGGGCAGGACGCGGCGCTGGAGAAGGTCGCCAGCGCCATCCGCCGTTCACGCGCCGGGCTCAGCGACCCGCGCCGTCCCATCGGGTCGTTCATCTTCCTTGGCCCCACCGGCGTGGGCAAGACCGAACTCGCCCGCGCGCTCGCCGAATTCCTCTTCGACGACGAGCACAACATGGTGCGCATTGACATGTCGGAGTACATGGAGCGCCACGCTGTCGCACGCCTGATCGGCGCGCCTCCGGGCTACGTCGGCTACGAAGAGGGCGGGCAGCTTACCGAGGCAGTGCGCCGCCGTCCTTACTCGGTGGTGCTGTTCGACGAAATCGAAAAAGCGCATCCCGACGTTTTCAACGTGCTGTTGCAGATCATGGACGACGGACGCCTCACCGACGGCAAGGGCCGCGTGGTGGACTTCCGCAACACCATCATCATCATGACCTCGAACCTGGGCGCCTCGTACCTGACGCCGGAGAACCTGGCCACGCCCGCCGCGTTCGAGCGTGTGCGCGCGCAGGTGATGGCGGTGGTGCAAGCCAGCTTCAAGCCCGAGTTCCTCAACCGCGTGGACGACATCATCCTGTTCAACCCGCTGGGCAAGGAGCAGTTGACGCGCATCGTCGAGCTGCAACTGGAATCGCTGCGCCACCTGCTGGCCGAGCGCAAGATTTCCCTCGAGCTGACGGATGCGGCCAAGGAATTGGTGTTCACCGAAGGTTACGACGTGCAGTACGGCGCGCGCCCGCTGAAGCGCGCCCTCCAGCGTCTGATCCAGGATCCGCTGGCGCTGAAGATTCTCGACGGCGAGGTGCTGCACGGCGACCACGTCATCGTGGAAGCGGACCTGCCGCGCCGGCGCATGGTCTTCAAGGTTTCGCGCCGCATCGGCGAGGCCGCGCGTGCGAAGAAATAAAGATTCAACCACGGATCGCCGCGGATGAACACGGATCAGACAATCAGATCTGATCCGCGTTCATCCGTATAAACCCGGCCTTGTGGTTTTCCCTTTGCGTCCCTTTGCGTCCTTTGCGGTTAGCTTTTGCTCGCGACTCGCGACTCAACTCAAAACTCCGAACTCGCCACCGTCAGCTTGCCCTTCCGTACCGCCTCGATGAAGTCGGTGTACGCCGGTTCGCCGGCGCGGTCCCGCACCGCCGCCGCAATCTGCCCCCGGTGATACACGCCGTGCATCAGCACGTGCATCAGGATGTCGCGCACCTCGTTGTTGTACTGCTCGCCTTTGGAGTTGGTGTAGGCAATCTCGGCGTCGAGGTCGGCGTCCACAAGTTCCGCCAGGTACTGCTCCCAGGCTTGCCGCAGCTCCGCGATCTGCCGTTCGCAATCCTCCAGCCCGAACTCCGGCCACACCGCGGTCTGCTGCCTCCCCTGCTGCAGCCGCGCCATCCACAACAGCTCGGCGGCCACGATGTGCGCCATCACCTTGCGAGCGCGCTCCGGCGGATGTTCCATCTCCTGCAACGAGCGCAGCGCCTCGCGGTTGGCCCAGTCGTCGAATAGAAACATTTCGCGTAGGTAGCCCAGCATGCCCCTCAGCCTCCCATCAGCAACAGATGCCCGGCCGCTCGCCGCAGATGAACATTTAGTGCTGTTTTGGAGCGCGTTCGCCTGCGAACAAAATCATCAATCGACAATCGACAATCGGCAATGCCTTTGCTTTGTCCCACACGCAACCCGTCCCAGCGGCGCGTCCCGGCGCTGGGCGCCTCGTCGATCCCGCGGCGAAACTGCCTGTAAGCCATTAACTCTGCGGTAAATAGGCGACTTTTCCTGCGCCGCGCAATCCGTGTCTGCCTGTACGATTACACTGTTATTGCAACCGGCTGCCGTGGAACGTCGCTTGCCGTGAAGCTCTATTACGCGCTCTGAGGAGGTGGTTCATGAGGTGCCGCACTCGAATTCCGGTACTCGCAGCCGTTGTTGTCCTGCTCGCCATTCTGATTGCGTGCACCAGCGGAGGCGGAGGCAGCGCCCCGACAAGAATCTCCATCAGTCCCGCTGCGGTTAGCGTCACGATCAGTGACCCGGCCACCTGCTCGTCGGCCGCCGGCGGTCCTTACAGCAACGTCTGGGTGACGATCACCGACGTCCAGATCAACACCAGCGCCACCGCCGCCGACAACGATCCCAACTGGGTTGACCTGACGCCCAACCTGAAAAACGCCCCGCAGCAGGTGGACCTGCTCGCCGCCGCGACCAGCCAGTGCTTCCTGGCGACCCTGGTTTCCAACACCGCGCTGCAGCCTGGCACGTATCAGCTAATCCGCATCATCCTCGCCAACAACAGCGCCATTCCTGCCAACAACCACTGCGGCGTAGCGGGAGCGAATTGCGTTGTCGTAGCGGCAACCGCGACGCCGCAAACGCTCCAACTCTCCAGCGAGTCGACGACCGGAATCAAGATTCCTCCCGGCCAGATTGCCGGCGGCAGCTTCACCGTCGCATCGGGTGAAACCAAGGACCTGAACATCAATTTCGATACCTGCGCGTCGATCGTGGTGCTGGGCACCGGCCAGTTCCGCCTCACGCCCGTCCTGCACGCGGGAGAAGTAGCGGTGACCGCGGTATCGATCACTGGCACGCTGGTGGACAAAGCGACCAACTCCCCCATCGCCGGCGGGAAAGCGATCGTCGCCCTGGAGCAGAAGGACGCCAGCGGCGTGGACCGCGTGATCATGCAGACGACGCCCGACAGCACCGGCGCATTCAACTTCTGTCCTGTTTCCGCCGGCACGTACGACGTGGTGGCGGTTGCGGTGAGCGGCGCCAACGTTGCCTACGCGGCGACCATCACCACCGGCGTGCCACAAGGAAGCGCGCTCGGCAATATCCCGATGACTGCGGTCACCGGCACCAACACTTCGCCGGGGACCATCACCGGCCAGTTGACCTCGGTCAACGCCAGCAGCGCCGCCACGTCTGCCGATGTCTTGCTGTCAGCGTTGCAGAACGTGAATGCCACCAACTTCACGATTCCGGCCGGCACGCAATCGGCGACGCTCAGCGTCACCTCCCCAGCCAGCTACACCATGACCCTTCCGCCGGTGAATCCGACCGTCGGCGCATTCGCGGCGAACGGAACGACGTATACAGCGGGCGCGGCCGGCAACGCGGTTTACGTCGTTGAGGGCCAGGCGTTTGTGCCGATGTCGGGCGGCACGGCCGATTGCACGCAGCCCAAGCAGACCACGGCGCCGGTTACGGTGTCGGCAGGTGGCAGCACCGCCGCGCCCACGCTGGCCTTTACCGGATGTCAGTAGATGTCGGTAATTGTTTCGCTTTGCGTTGTTCTCGCTTGCAGACCAAAGGGCACGGGATTCGTCCCGTGCCCTTTTGATTGCAGCGTGCACTAAGGGTTTGTCATTCCGAGCGCGGCGAGGAATCTAGGTTTTTCTGAAACTGAAACCGAAACTGAAACTGATTTATTTCTTTTCCTTCGCGCCCTTCGAGTCGCTCTTGGTTTCGGTCTTAGTCTTGGTCTCGCCTTTGGTTTCGCTCTTGGTCTCGCCTTTGGTTTCGCTCTTGGTCTCAGCTTTGCTCTCGGCCTTTTTCTCGCCTTTGCTGTCACCGCCAGAGCCTTTGCGCTGGTAGTCGGTCACATACCAGCCACTGCCCTTGAACTGCACCGAGGACGTCGACATCATTTGCGCGATCTTCCCGCCGCACTCGGGACACTTCGGCGGCGGCGGATCGGAGAGGCGCTGCAGTTTCTCAAAGCGGAAATGGCAGGCCTGACATTCGTATTCGTAAAGCGGCACGCTTCGATTGTAGGGGCGCGCGCAAACCAGCGTCAATTCAGCTCTTGGCTCTTAGCCGTTAGCTTTTAGCTGCTTCGGTTTGGCTAAAAGCTAAGAGCTAAAAGCTAAGAGCCAAGTTGCGAACAACTGCTAGACTCTTCTACCGATGAACAACGCGCAAGAAACCGGTGCGCCGCTCGCGCCCGGCGCGGCGCTGTACGTGGTGGGCACGCCCATCGGCAATCTCGAGGACATCACCTTGCGCGCGCTGCGCACGCTTCGCCAGGTGGACGTCATCGCCTGCGAGGACACGCGCCAAACGCAAAAGCTGCTGCACCATTACGGCATCCAGACCCCGATGGTCAGTCATCACGAACACAACGAAATTACCCGCGCCGCCGAACTGATCCTCAAGCTGGAAGAAGGCGCGCGGATTGCGCTGGTCACCGATGCCGGCATGCCCGCGGTCTCCGATCCGGGGTTCCGCCTGATTTCGCTCGCCATCCGGCACCACATTCCGGTGATCCCGATTCCGGGCGCGTCGGCGTTTCTTTCGGCACTGGTGGCCAGCGGGCTCGCCACCGACTCGTTCCGCTTCAGCGGCTTTTTGCCGGCCAAACGCGGCGAGCGCCGCAGCCTGCTGGAAACCATCCGCAACACGCCGCGCACGCAGATCTTCTATGAAGCGCCGCACCGCATCGTGGAGGCGATGGAAGACGTGGTCGCCGTGCTCGGCGGCTCGCGCCACGTGGTGATCGCGCGCGAAGTCACCAAGCTGCACGAGGAATTCCTCCGCGGCCGCGCCGACGAGGTCCTGGAGCGCCTGCGCGCGCATCCCCCGAAAGGCGAGATCACGTTGCTGATCGGCAAAATGGAAGAGCCGCAGGAAAGCGCGGCGCAACCGACTCCCGCCAACGTGCGCGACCGCGTGCGCCAACTGATCTCATCCGAGCAGCTCGACGAAAAAGCGGCGCTGAAGAAAGTGGCGCGCGAGCTGGGCATCTCGAAAAGCGAAGCCTATCGCGAGCTGCAGCGGGCGAAGTAATTTCTCGCCTCTGAGCGCGCGCAGCACGCGGCAGAACGTAGCCCACGGCGTAAGCCGTGGGACAACGTATAAGCATGCGAGAAAGCCCGCTTCAGCGGGCGACAGAGATGCGAGCCACTGTTGCGAGGGGAGTTTTCTTAACCGACACCTCGCCGGGCCGCGTAGCGGCAGCAGCGTCCGTTTGGAGGCCCCGGCGCCCTCGCCGGGGCCGCACTCGCCAACCCAACAACCCGACTGCCGCGGGCGCCCTCGCCCGCAGCGACTGAAACCGAAACTGAGACTGAAACTTACTTTTTCGCCACGATCACCCGTGGGATTCCCTGTAAATCCGGCACCGCGCGCACATCCCGCCAGTCGTGCAGCACCGCGCGCACCGCAGCCTCTTGCGAGTAGCCGATTTCCATGGCGAGGTAGCCGCCGGGTTTGAGGGCGGCACGGGCCTGCGGGGCGAGGCGCCGGATGACGTCCATGCCGTCTGGACCCGCGAAGACGGCGCAGCGCGGCTCGAACTTGCGGACCTCGAGCTGGACCTTGTCGTACTCACTTTCGCCGACGTAGGGCGGATTGGAGGCGACGATATCGAACTCACCCGCGATCCCGTGCAGCAGGTCGGTGGCGTGGAAGGTGACGCGATCGGTGAGCAGCAGGCGGGCGGCATTAGCGCGCGCAATTTCCAGCGCTTCTTCCGAAATTTCCGTGGCATGAATTTCGGCGCGCGGCAGCTCCGACACCAGTGCCAGCGCGACGCAGCCCGACCCGGTGCCGACGTCCACAATTCTTATCGGTTGCCCCACCCTTGTCTCGCCCGATTTTGGCGAGACAGGGTGGGGCAGTCCCTTGCACAGCTCCAGCACCGCTTCGACCAGATGCTCGGTTTCCGGACGCGGAATCAGCACCGCCGGGCCGACGATAAAATCCAGCCCCCAGAATTCCTGGTGGCCGGTGATGTATTGCGAGGGCACGCCGCGGGCGCGTTGTTCAAGCGCTTCGTCGTAACGATTTTGTTCGTCGGGAGAAAGTTCGCGCTCGGGGTGGGCGTAGAGGTAGGCGCGGTCGCAGCCGAGGACAAACATCAGCAGCACCTCGGCGTTCATGCGCGGAGAGCCGACGCGGTTTTCCTCCAGCATGGCGATGGCCGAGCGCAGTGCGTCTTTCAATTGCATGATGAAGCGATTTAACCACAGAGGGCACAGAGGAACGAGTCGCGAGTTCCGAGTTGTGCGTGTGCCGCGCCGCTGGCGCTCGGGTGTGTCTTGCGCAGGTTACCCACCGCTGCCGCGGTGGGCTAACGAATACCGCGCCTCCGGCGCTGCGTGGAGCATAGAATCACGCCGTGCGATGCATCACCACAGCGACCTTCGTCCTCGCGGCCAGCGTGCTTGTCTTGGGCCAGACCGCCGATCCTCCCGCCGTTGAAGAAGTCTTCCGGCAACTGCCGCCCAACCCGCACGCCCTCGAATTTCTACAGATGGGCCTGCACGGGCCGATGCACCCGCAAGTATTCGGGACCAATATCGATGGGAATTTCATCCCGGCGTACAAGGTCGGCGGTGGCGTAACGGCGCCGCGGGGCATCAAGATGCCCGATCCGGATTACCCGGAGAAACTTCGCGCGCGAGGAATAGAGGGAGCAGTCCTGCTGTGGGTAGTCGTTGGTACAGATGGAAGCCCCCATGACATTACGATCGGGCGGTCAGGAGGCTTTGAATTCGACAAGGCTGCGATAAAGGCTGTTAACAAATGGCGGTTCAAACCGGCAACCAAGGACGGAACTCCGGTCGCAGCAAGAATCAATGTTGAAGTGAACTTCCGCCTCTACCACTAGCTGCTACGCCAGCACCGTCGCCTGCTCTCTCAGCAGGCCAGCGCCGGAGGCGCGAAATTCGTTAGCCCACCGCGGCAGCGGTGGGTAGGCTGCGGAATCATTGCGGAGCGCCAGCGGCGCGGCACATTTCGAGCCTGACCGCTTCAATCCCCTCTGTGTCCTCTGTGGCTAGGCCAGCACCGTCGCCTGCTCTTTCAGCTTTTCCGCCTGGAAGTGCGTGGAGAGCGCGTCAATGAACGGCTGGAGTTTGCCGTCCATGACTTCGTCAAGCTGGTGCAGCGACAGGCCGACGCGGTGATCGGTGACGCGGTTCTGCGGAAAGTTGTAGGTGCGGATTTTTTCGCTGCGGTCGCCCGTGCCCACCATGGCGCGACGCTCTTTCGCCAGCGCCGCCTGCTGCTTCTCGCGCTCCATGTCGTACAGGCGTGAGCGCAGCACGCGCATGCCTTTTTCGCGGTTCTTGATTTGCGATTTTTCGTCCTGGCAGCTCACCACGGTGTTGGTCGGAATATGCGTGATGCGCACCGCGGAATACGTCGTGTTCACCGACTGGCCGCCGGGGCCGGAGGAGCAGAAGGTGTCGACGCGAATGTCTTTGGGATCGATCTTGATGTCCACGTCCTCGGCTTCGGGCATGACCGCCACGGTGACGGCGGAGGTGTGGACGCGGCCCTGCTGCTCGGTTTCCGGGACTCTCTGCACGCGGTGCACGCCGCCCTCGTACTTGAGCTTGGAGTAGGCGCCGCGGCCCTCGATCATGGTAATCACTTCCTTCAGCCCGCCGACACCCGATTCCGATGACGACAGCACTTCCACTTTCCAACGCTGCGCTTCGGCGTAGCGCGAGTACATGCGGAAAAGCTCGGCGGCGAACAGCGATGCCTCGTCGCCACCGGTGCCGGCGCGGATTTCCAGGATGACGTTCTTCTCGTCGTTGGGATCTTTGGGGATGAGCAGGACTTTGAGGTCTTGTTCAACCTGGGCGAGGCGCTGTTCCAGCGATTGCAGCTCTTCCTGCGCCATCTGCTTCATTTCGGGGTCGGATTCCTGGACGAGCATTTCGCGGGTCTCCGCGATCCCCTTTTTCAGGTCCTTGTATTCCCGGTACTTCTCGACCAGAGGCGCAATCTCGCTGTGCGCCTTGGCGGTCTTCTGAAATTTGCCGGAATCCTGCATGATATCCGGCGACGCCAGCGCCCTGGTCAGCTCTTCGTAGCGAGCTTCGATTTGTTCGAGGCGGTCAAACATGGTGGTCGATGGTCGATGGCGTTCACTTCGCAGCGCCCTCGGTGACATGTGATTCGTCGAGCGAATTGATCAGTCCCGTAAGGCTTCGAGCGACAACCGTTACCTGCCCAATCAGTTCCTTTGTTTTCTCTTCCGATATGTATTGTAGCTGTTGCGCAAGCAGAAATTGAGTTTCCAGTTCAAACAAGGAGCCGCGCGCGTGGAACAGAAAATGGAGGAACTCACGATCGGAGCGATGACCTTTGCCCTCGGCAATGTTGCTCGCGACCGAAACTGCCGCGCGTCGAATCTGCGACGACATCCCGTACAGTTCGTGTTTGGGGAATAATTCGGTCGCCTTATACGCCCCAGCCGCCAGTGCCATCGCCTGCTGCCATACCCTGAGGTCCTGGAATGAACCGCTCATATAGTGCCTCCGCAAATTGCTTAGTATTTGGAGGAGTGTACTAGAGGAAATCAAAGAAGGAAGGGCCCATCAGGAGGATTCGGCGCCGGGCAGCCATCGGCCATCGGCCATCGACCATCGACGTTCTACGCGATCACCAGCTCCCCACCCCGCTGCGCTTCCATTTCCATGGCGAGGTTCAGGGCGCCGATGGCGCACTCCACCTGGTCGTCGGCGGGAGGCTGGGTGGTGATCCGCTGCAGCCAGAGGCCGGGCGCGGTCATGACGGCAAAAAGCGAGCCGCGGTGCTTGGCGGCGAAGCGGATGATCTCGTAGGAAACGCCGGCGATCACCGGCAGCAAGGCAATGCGGATGGCGAAGCGCGTGCCGAAGGTGTGCGCCGGGATCGCCGTGTAGGCGACGATGGAGATCAGCATCACGGTCATCAGGAAGCTGGTGCCGCAGCGCGGGTGCCAGGTGACGTGTTTCTGGACCGCGGGCGGAGTGAGCGGGTCCCCGGCTTCGAAAGCGAAGACGGTTTTGTGTTCCGCGCCGTGGTACTGGTAGACGCGGCGCAGGTCGGCCCACAGTGAGGTCATCCAGATAAATGCCAGGAACAGCGCCAGGCGGATGACGCCGTCCACCAGGTTGAAGACGATCTGATTGCCGAACACCGGCGAGACGTGCTGCTTCAACTCGGTGGTGGCCACCAGCGGCAGGAACTTGTACATGAAGATGAAAAAGCCGACCGAGAGCAGGATGTTAAGCGCGGCTACCCAGCCGTTGATCTCAAGCTTCTTGCCGTTCTTGCCGGCCGGAATTTCATCGAGCACAACATTGGCGGAATAACGCAGCGCCCGGAAACCCAGTCCCATGGCCTGACCGAGGGTGACCGCGCCGCGAACGATCGGCCATCCCATCCACTTGTGCTTTTCCGAGGGGCGTTCCAGGGTCTCGGAATGCGAGGCAATGGTGCCGTCGGCGCGGCGCACGCAGATGCCCCAGGCGTGCGGCGAGCGCATCATGACACCCTCCAGCACCGCCTGGCCGCCTACCAGGGTCTCTTCACCGCTCTCCAGCGCCGGCAGGAGCTGCACAGCAGCCAGAAAACGCAGGTACTTACGCAAATTCTTCATGCCAGTCACTTGGATGATCGGAGCGGCCTCGGGGGTTCTGTTCAGCCTAGCCGGAAGCCGCGGCGGTGTCAATTTCCCCGAACTCGCAGGCTGCAGGCGGTCTGTTCCGTTTTCGTATCAAGATTCCGTTTCCTGAAATGCGGTTACGGAAATGGGTAGGTTAAGTATGGGAATATCGGACCCACGTTATGGACCATCAGCTCTTCGAACGCGTTCAAGCCGTGCTGCGGGAACTCGCTGCCATTCGCGCCGAGCTCGGCACTCCCACCAAAGACCCGGCCACCGGCCTCGCCGCTCCCAGACTCTCCGCCGAACAAATGCGCGATTTCAAGCGCGAGATTGACCAGATGCGCACGTTTCTGTGGGCGTGCATGGACACCTGGGAGGCCGGCTCTACCGATCCCAGGAACCGCTTGCAGCAGCTCCGCATGGAGTCGGCGGCCGAAATGCTTCGGCAACTTCGGCAGGACTTCGGCATTACCGGCATTCCGCCAACCAAGGCAGGACGCCGACTCTCCGTCCAGATACGGGAGGTTACACCGCTGCTGCCCGAGTGAGTCGCGCGGCGTCCCGTACAAAGCATGGCGTATCCGGCGACCCTGCGGGACCATACCTGGCTGTTTGTTTTCTGAAACTGAAACTGAAACTGAATCTAATTTTTCTTCTTGCCGCGCAGCTTGTGCCAGAGGTCCGGGCCGAACTCGCTCAGCAGATTCCAGCCGGCGGTGTTGGCAAGGCTCAGGCCGCCCGACGCGGCGGTTCGTCCGGGGTCGCGATCCACGTCAGGCAGATAGGTATTGCTCAGCGCCGCCGCGGCAAATGCGCCGCCGACCGCACTGAAATTAAAGCTCTGGCGGTCGGCGTCGGTGCGCGTCACCAGCACGCGCGAGATCGAATAGGCGAAGCGGCTGCCGAAGCCGCCATGACCCTTGCGGAAATAACGCGGGTCTTCCTGCAGGATGGAGGGCAGCAGGAATGACTGGAAAAACCGTGTGGACTCGGTGGTCGCCAGCTCCGCGCCATAGCGCGCGCCATAGGCCTCCCATCCCTGGCCGAAGCCGCGAGGATCGGTGTCGGTGGCCTGCCAGATGGCCGCGTCGACGCCGGCCGCCAGCAGGTTCGCCGGCGAGTAGCTGCGCTTTACCCAGACCATCAGCTTCTGTTGCGCGGTTAACGGGCAGACGTTCGTGTCCGGCGGCGCGTTAACGGTGGTGCTCGGCATGCTCATAACTTTCTGCGCTCCGCCGACAATGCCCCCGCGCCGATGCTTCTCCTCCAGCGTGGACGCGTCCACACAGTTTGAAGTTTGAGCTTGCGCCGCCATCGGCAATGCCAACGCCAGCACCACTGCCGCAAGGGGCAATCGCATTTGATCTCTCCAGCGGAGACGGCAGGATACCAGCAAAGTATTTGGATGCCGATGGAAGTTTAGGCGCTGTTCGGGGACACCGTGTCCTGTGCTGGGCCGAATCGCGGGGGATGAAATCGTTCGCGTCCCACGCGGTTTTGGCTTCATTTTGCACATTCACGATCTCCCGAACGGAGCAAGCAATGCGCTTGCGGGCTTGTACAAAACCGCAAGCTACGCTGCCCGCGCGGCTGGCCTCCGTCTCTCTTGTGAGAGGCTGCACCATTTTCTGGCAGGGGGTTGTGGACGGGCTGCACGCGATTGAAAATGCAGCAGATAAAAAGCACCTCCAACTCTTGACTTATAAATTAGTGAGAGTATAAGGGCACTCGTTCTTTGGCCGCTTCTGAAGTTTGCCCGGTTGGTGCGGCGTCCGGGGCTCGAGCCAAGTCGCTGTCCGCGCTCTCGAGGCGAAAAGGACGGAAGGCAAGGCAAGGGTCTATAGCCAAGCGCTGGTCGAGGGGAACAGGAAACGTAGCCAAGAGCAGGATAGAGTCCCGAGGCGTCAGTTCCGTTTTTCCGGTTGGTGGCAAGCCCGGAGCCCGAGCTCGAAAGATCGCGCGTCGCGACCCGCAAGGAAGTGACGAGAGCAGGTCAGCGAGGGTCTAAAGCAAGCTGCTGGTCGAGGAGAACGGGGCCGACATCACCTCGGGACTCTTAGTCTTTGCTGCTCTCCGCTCTTCTGATAGCTGACAGCTTACTTCGCTTCGTCCTTGTCCTTCGTTTCCGTGGCAGCGGGCTTCCCCTGGTCCTTCAGGCCGTCGCGAAAGCCGCGGATGCCTTCGCCGAGACCCTTGCCCAGCTCGGGCAGCTTCTTGGGGCCAAAAATGATCAGGCAAAGCACCAGGATCACCAGCAGGTGCGTCGGTTGAAACAGTCCTTCAAACATCATCATCTCCTGAGAAGCGGCCCTTGGATTATACGACGACGTCACTGCACCCTGTGACCCTTCTCGCGCCGCCAGACCCGCTCCCCTACTTAGACCCTTTTACCTTGGTGAAGTTGCAGAATTTACGATGGATAGGACGCCGCCGTCGTCCGGGGCCTTGGCCTCAGGCGGATCGGGTCGAGATCAGGCGAGGTCACCGTTTCCGCTTTCCGCTTCCTCCTCTTTTTCGTCCTCGTCTTCCTCGTCGGAGACCTTGGTGAGTTCCAGGGGCTCGGTGGTGACCACCTCAAAGTCGCTGCCGCACTCCGGGCAGGAGACAATTTCGCCTTCGTCCACTTCGTCGACTTCAATGTCGAGATCGCTTTCACATTCCGGACACAAAACCATTCCTGCCCTCCCTGAGCAAAACCGGGCCGTGCCGCAGCGCGGCCGAGCAACCTGATAATATTTAGAGTTTATTGTGTGCGTCGTCAACCATTCTAGTTGATGCCCACTGTTTAAGGATCGTATGCCCCATGAAACGCCATGCAGTTTCCGGCTGATTGCCGGTGTCATTCTGATGGCGGCCGCTTCCACGGCGGTTGCCCAGGCTGTTGCTTCCTCTCCCAAGTCGATCCCAGCCGAGCGGGCCGTGATGGCGAAGCCGCTGCCGGCGCCGCCAGACCCGCAGATCGCCGCCGCCTTGAAGCAGGTGTCCGCGGCGCAGATTCAGGCGACGATTGAAAAGCTCGTCAGCTTCGGCACGCGGCTGACGATCGGTGAAAACCCGGCGCCGAGCGGCCGCGGCATTGCGGCGGCGCGCGCGTGGATCAAGTCGGAGTTCGAGCGTTACTCGCAGGCCTGCGGCGGGTGTCTGGAAGTCAAGACGGACGTCTTCACCGAACAGCCTCGGCCGCGGGTTCCCAAGCCGACGGAAATCGTGAACGTGTACGCCGTGCTGAAGGGCGCGGACCCGCAGGCGGCGAAGCGGATCGTGCTGGTCTCGGGACATTACGACTCGCGGCCGAGCAACGATCAGGACCTCCAGGCCGATGCACCCGGCGCCAACGACGACGGCAGCGGCACGGCGGTTTCCCTGGAGTGCGCGCGCGTCCTCAGCAAGTACAAGTTTCCCGCCACAATTATTTTTCTGACTGTCGCCGGCGAAGAGCAGGGTCTGCTGGGCAGCGCCCATTTTGCCGAGATGGCCAAGCAGCAGGGCTGGAACATCGAAGCCGTGCTCAACAACGACATCGTCGGCGGCGACAAAACTCCCGGACAGGATCACAGCGTCGTGCGCGTGTTTTCCGAGGGCATTCCGCTGGTGGATTTGGGACAGCGGCGTCCGTCACCTCCACAGTTAGATCCCTCGAAAAAACCCGACGGCGCCGTTCCCTTGGACCAACTGCCCAACCTGCCGGCGATTGCGGCCATCCGCTCCCTGGGCGCGGAATCCGATTCGCTTTCCCGCGAGGAGGCACGCTACCTCCGCCAGGCAGGCGCCCAATATCTGCCGCCATCGTTCCAGCCTCTGCTGGTTTTCCGGCCCGACCGCTACCTGCGCGGCGGCGATCACACCTCGTTCAACCGCCTGGGTTTCGCGGCGGTGCGCATCACCGAGTATCGCGAGAATTACCATCATCAACATCAGACCCCGCGCACTGAAAACGGCATCGAATATGGAGACTTGCCGAAATTCGTGGACTACGAATATGTGGCCAACGTGGCGCGGCTCAATGCGGCGACACTGGCGTCGCTGGCTTCGGCGCCGGCGCCCCCGGCCAAGGTGCGCATTGAGGCACAGAAACTGGATAACGATTCCACGCTGATGTGGGACGCCTCGCCGGACGGCCGCGCCGCACGCTACGAGGTCCTGTGGCGGGCGACAACTTCCGCCGACTGGGAGCACGTGGTGCCCGCCGCCGGACTCACGGAAACCACGGTTTCGGTTTCGAAGGATAATGTAGTCTTCGGAGTGCGCGCCGTGGACGCGCAAGGGCGTCGCAGCCTGGTGGTCTTGCCCCGGCCAGATCGATAAAGTGTGTGTGAGAACTCACTTTCGGGAAACGCAGTGGTCCAAGGCACCCATAATCCAGCCGCGGAGCGGCGGGTTTCGTTAGCCCAGCGCGGCAGCGCTGGGGCAAGTCGGACAAAACTGTCGAGCGCCGGCGGCGCGACACAGTTCTCACACAGACTCGATAGTGCAGCTCCGGGACACGCGAGAACCAGGGACTCGCGAGAACCAGCGCGCGCAGCGCGCCAAAGAACGTAGCCCCCGGCGTAAGCCGGGGGAACAATTAGCAAGAGGGCGGCCGAGCCCGCTTCAGCGGGCGAAAGAAACTGGCCGGGAGTGCGCAACTTTGACCACACGCAATTATCGCGGTTACGGCGGAGGTCGCGGCGGCGGCTTCGGCACCATGAGCATGGGATTTCCGCCCTTCACCCGCGCGGTGAAGTGGCTGGTGATCGCCAACGCCGCCGTGTACCTGCTGATGTTGATCCTGGGCGCGGTGGCGCCGTCACTGGCGGGGTTCATCGCCGGAGTGGGCGCGCTCGTTCCCGCCGCCGTCGCCCACGGCTGGATCTGGCAGCTCGTCACCTATTCCTTCCTCCATGCGGGACTGTTTCACGTCCTGTTCAACATGCTGACGCTCTGGATGTTCGGCTCGCAAATGGAGCGCGACTGGGGGCGCCACCAGTTTCTGGAATTTTATTTCTACTGCGCCATCGCGGCCGCGCTGGTCACGGTGGGCATTGCGTACCTGGGAACGGTGGCGGCGTTTGGCTTCCTCGGCATCGGCCCGCTGACGGTCACGGTGGGCGCATCGGGCGCGATCTACGGCCTCATGGTCGCTTTTGCCGTCCTGCACGGCAATCAGGAATTCATGCTGTTCCCGCTGCCGTTCATGATCAAAGCGAAATACCTGGTCGGCATCCTGCTGTTCATCTCGCTGGCCGGCGCCTTCCAGGGCATGGGACCTGGCCGACGTGGCCAGTCAGTCGCCTATTTCGCCCACCTCGGCGGCGCGCTCTTCGGCTGGATCTATGTCCGCTTCCTGCCGCGCCGCGGCCTGATGTCCGGAGCGTCGGAGCAGTATTTCGGGGTGCGCAACGCGTACTACCGGTGGAAACGCCGCCGGGCCGCCCGCAAGTTCGAGGTCTACATGCGCAAGCACGATCGCGGCGACCAGATCGACAGTTACGGCAACTCCCGCCCGCCCGAAGATAAAGTCAATGGAGAGACGCGCCGCCCGCCGTGGGTGAACTGATCCGGCACAGGCACTGGGGAACTGGTCCCCGATAGGGACTTGCAGGCGAGTGGCCAGTGGTCAGCAGGAACACCTGCCTGACTGGGCACTGGTCACTGGTCACTGGCCACTTACATCCGACCACGCCCCCTCAATCAATTCCAGTTTTTCGATCACGCCTTCGACCTTTGAAAGCTCCGACAGGCGCTGCCACAGCCGGTGGACTTCGGAGTCCTCATGCGCTTCCGCGCGCGCCTCTTCCGACCTCCAATAGCGCAGGTTGATCAGCCGCCGGCGGTCTTTGGCGTCGCGGTATAACAGGTCGCGGCTGTAATTCTTCTTCCGCAGGAGAGCATAAAGCTCGGCGAGGATCTCGATCGTCTGCTCTTCCTTCCCCTCTGCCGGCCTGACGTACGCGATCGAAACAAGTTCGGCCATTCGCTTACCTCTTGCTGTCTTCCGGATTGCGTTCCGCCGGGGTCCGCGCCCGGCGGCGCTCCGGCGGTCGTGGTTCTTCGCCGACCATGTGCAGCCGCATCAGGTTGGTGGACCCGGAAGCGCCGCGCGTGCCGGAAATCACCGCCACCACGTCACCCGGCCCGGCGGCGCCTTGCTGCATGAGTTCGCGTTCCGCGCCGCGCACCATCTCCTCGGCGGTGCGCACGTGCTCGCAGGCCACCGGCCGCACTCCCCACAAATGGTTCAGGCGGTTACACACGCTCGGGCGGTGCGCAAATGCATAGATTGAGGCCTTGGGCCGGTACTTCGAAACCAGGCGTGCAGTGGTGCCCGTCTCGGTATAGACGGCGATGGCGCGCATCTCCAGTTCCTCGGCGGCATGCGCAACCGATTCGCAGATGGTTTCGGAAATGGAGAGTTTGCGGCGATGTTCGCGGCGGCGTTGCGGCAGCGAGGCTTCGCGCATGTGGGCTTCGGATTCCAGGACGATGCGGCCCATCATCTCGACCGACTCGCGCGGATATTTGCCGCTCGCCGTTTCCGCCGAAAGCATCACCGCGTCGCTGCCGTCGAACACCGCGTTGGCGACGTCGCTGACCTCGGCGCGCGTGGGGCGCGGGTTGTCCACCATCGATTCCAGCATCTGCGTCGCGGTAATCACCGGCTTGCGCCATTCCGCGGCGCGCCGGATGATGTGCTTCTGGATGATCGGCACCTGCTCCGGCGGCATCTCCACCCCCAGGTCGCCCCTCGCCACCATCACCCCGTCGGCGACTTCCAGGATTTCCTCCAGGTGCTCGATGGCCTGCGGCTTTTCCAGCTTCGCGATCACCGGCACGTCGTCCTCGCGCACCCCGATCAGGCGCTTGGTTTCGCGCACGTCGGCGGCGGTGCGCACAAACGAGATGGCGACCATGTCCACCGCGTGCCGCAGGCCGAACTCCAGGTCTTTGCGGTCTTTTTCGGTGAGCGAGGGAACGCTCAGCGCCGTGCCCGGAAGATTGATCCCCTGGTGCTCGCCGAGCATGCCGCCGTTCACCACCTCGCATTCCATGTCGTCGCCGTGGATCGCTTTCACTACCAGCTCGATCAAGCCGTCCGACAGCAAAACGCGCGAGCCCGTCTCGACTTCCTGCGCCAGCCCCCGAAAGCTGGTGGGAATCAGGGCAGGCGTCCCCAGAACATTGCGCGGCGTGATGGTCACCCGCGAGCCGGTCTTCAGCACCATGGGGCGGCGGTCACGCAGCCGGCCGGTGCGGATCTTCGGTCCCTGCAGGTCCTGCAGGATGCAGATGCTGCGCTCCTGCTTGGCGGCGGCGCGCCGCAGCCGCTCGATCACCCGGGCGTGCTCCTCGTGCGTGCCGTGGGAAAAATTCAGGCGCGCCACGTCCATCCCCAGGCGCATCAGCTCGCGCAGCATCGCCTCCGAGCTGCTCGCCGGCCCGACCGTGCACACGATCTTGGCCCGCCGCTCGGCTGTGCTGCCCGCCTGGCTCATCTCCGTCTTCGACGGGAAATCAATCGTGGCCATGGAGCAATGTGCTAGGTGCTAGAACTGGTTTCAAAATTCGGTTTTTGGGTAGGGCACGGCTTCAGCCGTGCCGCTCAAGGCCGCAAAAATTGTGGGCTTTAGCCCCTGAGGGACATTCCTCCCGAGGCGAAAGTGTATTTGGGAAACCACTTCTAGGTACTAGGTACTCGGTACTAGGTACTGACAAACTGAGAAACTGACCTGCTGAAAAACTATTGCCCCTTGTTCCCCGCCACCACCATGCGCGGATAGAGCAGCGCGTTGAACTCGGCGCCCACCAGCACGATCACCGAAATGATGTACAGCCAGATCAGCAGCACAATGGCCGCCGCCAGCGAGCCGTAGAACAGGCTGTAGGCGGCAAAGTGGCGGACATACCAGCCAAACGCGATGGTGGCGGGAAACCAGATGGCGGTGGCCAGCCCCGCGCCCGGCAATACCGTGTGCCAGCTCAGGGTGCGCGGCACCGCGTTGTGATAGATGAGCTGCATCACCGCCACGCTGGTCAGGATGGCAATCAGCCAGCGCAGGGCGGTCCACACCAGCAGCACGTACGGTCCCAATGCGTACCCCAGGTCGGCGGTCAAGCGCGCTTCAATCTGGTTGCCGAACGCCACCAGCACGGTGGCAAAGGTCAGCGGAATCCCCGCCATGACGACCAGCCCGAAGGCGATCAGCCGTTCCTTCACCACCCCCCATACTTTGGGGAACTGGTAAGCGTTGCGGAAGCCTTCCATCCAGGAAATCATGACCCCGGAGGCGGTCCACAGCGTGATCAGGGATGCCGCCACCAGCACCCGGCCCGACTTGCCCTGGGTGGATTCGAAGAAGGCGCGGACCACGCCGCTGGCGCCGGGCGGCAGGATTTGGTAGGCAGCGCCGGAGACCTCGCGTATGTACTCGGCGCGGCGCTCGAAGGTGGCAATGATGGCGCCGGCCACCATGAGCGCGGGAAACAGCGTCAGGATGGCGGAAAAGGCGCCGCCCTTGGCGACACCAAAGGCATCGTGCACGAAGGCACGCCACAGCGCGACGCGCACGTTCTTCAACAGCTTCAGCACAAATAGCCCGCGAGATGGCTCCGTGGGCCCGCGGTCGGGAGGCCGCGCTGGCGCCGGCTGGTCAGAAATTTTGATGGCGGAGCCGACGGTATCCCCCTCCACAATCGGCGTACTTTATTCCACAATCGGCTACTTTATAAGGTTTCGGCCGCTTCCGAAATACCCTACTTCGGTACCCCACGAAACAGGAAGAGGGGCGGATGCCCCGCATTCACCTCTCCGCCCATATTCTAAATGGTCGATCGCGCCTCAGCCTAGCGTCGCGCCGGTCGCGGGCGCCAGCACGCTGATTCCCGATTACCCACACTTCACTTTTGCCCCCGAGTGCGGGTAGAGTCGCGACCACTCTCGGGGGATCGCCGATCTCTCGCCCGGGTAGAGTCGCGACCACTTTCGGAGGGTCGCTCATCTCTCGCCAGGGTAGAGTCGCGATCACTCTCGGGGGATCGCCGATCTCTCGCCCGGGTAGAGTCGCGACCACTCTCGGGGGGATCGCTCATCTCTTGCCATCACTCCTCAGCCGCGTAGCGGCGGGTGAAAATAGCCCGGCGCTTCAGCGCCGGGAACTCCCCCAAACAAAATCATCCGAGTCCCGTAGGTGTCTGTGTCATAGCTCGATTTCGCCCGTTGCAGTGGTCCAAAAGCGAACCGAAACCAGCCGCGGAGCGGCGAAATTCGTTAGCCCAGCGCGGCAGCGCTGGGTAAAGTGGACCAAAAAGCGTGAGCGCCAGCGGCGCGGCACGGCTATGACGCAGACTCCGCAGGGACGGCACGAGCACAGCCCCGCCGGGGCGGCAGAACCTAGCCCGGCACGTAAGTGCCGGGTCAAATGGCAAAAGAAGACCGAGTCCCGTTAGGGACGGCACGAGTTTCGGAACAGTCTGCTCATGAGCCGTTTCCGCTAACTCCATACTTCCAGCTCGAACCTTCTGTAGCGGTGGATCAGCTCGAAATCGCGGCGATTGGAGGTGATCAGGCGCGCTCCGTGGGAGCGCGCTGTGAGGGCAATCAGTACGTCGAAGTGAAGAGCGCGCCGCCGATGCGGAGACAACCCGTGAGCGGCGCGAATCTTTCCGAGCAACCGGCCTGATTCAATCCAGTTGTTCTGGGTCGGGGTCAGAACCGGATGGCTGCGCTCGAGGGCTCCGACGATTCTGCGCTCAGAACGTGTGCTCGCGCCCCGCCACAGTTCCGCCAAAACGACGGCCGAAGTTCGGATGAACCCTGTAACCGACGGAATGCGCTGGAGACCTCCTCATGCAGTTAGACCGAAGTGGCGTATGGAGTAAGGTGGCCCAAAACAGCAACCTCATCCAGCGTGCTCCGCACAATAGCAGGGTTGCGGTGCCCAATAGCTGAGAGGACTTCATCAGCAAACTCTTTGTACACCTGGATGATTCTTCCAATCCGGTCTTCACCAGTGCCGTTCAAGCCCCCTTCAACCATCACGAGTTCCGGATACTCGTAGAGCAGTTCCGTCTTGGACAAGTGTGCAAAGCGATTACAAAAGAAGATCAGATCCTCAATGTTTCGAAGTTGCTTCTCTGTTGCCTCATTTCCAGGATTGAAAATGTCGAAAATGTAACGGTCGTCATACTTCTCGAGCCCCGAGGCAATCAACGATATGCGCCGCACTATACAGGGCAAGCACGAACCACAGTGGTTAGAGTCCTTGTACCGCAATGTCAGATTCGGGTAGCCCCAGCAGGTAACGGTATGCTTGATCTGCGGCAAAAGCTTCGTGCTTCGGAGAAGCTTGCATTCTTCACTCTTGGTCCAAAACGCAAACGAATTGCGAACAGAAAACTTACGTCCATAGAGCGCACTGATCAGTTCGTTGAAATACCGCAAGAACAGCGGATGGGCGTGGCGAGTCGAGCGGCTGCCCTTCCGCGCCTCAGATATCGGGACGTTCAGCGACATCACGCCGTTCTCGCAGATGTAAATATCTGAAAGACCACGCACCGCGGCGGCAGCGGCGGCGAAGCTCAAGAACATGAAGGACCTTGCGCGATGCGAGCTCTCTTTGCGTTTATAAGGAGGGCTCGTTGACGTCTTGTGAGAGGTTACGCGGTACTTGAGATGTTCGAACGATCGGTCGAATTCTCGTCCTACCGCTTGCATCAACTTGTTCTGAAGAACCTTGAGCTGAGGGCTGGCGTGATGACTGGCGAACAGCGGACGCCGACCGTTCTGAATTAAGTAGACAGCGCCTGCCAGGGAATCCAGTCCACCTGAAAACAGGCTCACACAATCCGAATCGGCGCGGGGCGATGCGGGATGCTGATCAACGACAGGCCGGGTTTCGCTCTCACCTTTCTTCCGTACGAAGCGAAATTCAACGTTGTCGCCGGAAAGAAACCCCACAGCATTGGTGAGGATGGGCTTAACCTCCTCCCAACGGTCACAATCACGCACGGCCACGACGAACGATAGGTTCCGGATCCAGTTCTCGTGGCGCCCACGGGGAATGGCTTTGTCAGCTAGATACACGTAAGCAGCGATCTCGCAGAGATCTCGACTGACCGGATCGAATTCGCTGCTCAACTCCCGCGAAATCCCGTCCACATCCAGGAGCACGTTCCCGGACTGGCGATCAGATGACAGCAACAGGGTTCCCTCGCCGTCTTTCTGTCGGCGGATCTCACTTGCGCCGTAGCCACAGATAATATTGGCCTTCATTGGAAAGCTTGCCCCACGATCCCCCTATTCTACCTGTTCACACTGCGTTTGACGCAGCGCAATGCTTAGGACGGTCTCCCCTGCTCAAGTTTCTCAACAACGTCCCTTTGCATCTCTTTCCATTTATGCCCGCCTCGCTTGAACGCCTTCAGAATGTCCTTTGCGTCAGTCCCCGCTGCTTCCGCTGATTTCACAAATACTTCACCGACCGCCCTCGCCACTCCGCTGTCAATTTTCTTGACAACCTGCTCCACCTTTGCCGGTGAAGCCTTACCACGTGCCCCGTCAAGGGTCCCTCTTTCCAGGGAACTGATCACGTTCTGCAAGAATACAGCTGCGGTCCTGCTCTTTCCGGCGCTCCGGAAAGCCTCGCGGATCTCTTCCGCCGACGCATCGGCCGCGGCCCTCCCCCTTGGGAGGCCTTCCGAGATTACGGTCAACAGGGTTCGGCGAAGTGCATCATTTGCAGCTGGGGCTGCATCGGTCGCCTTGGAGCCTGCAGCAAGGTTTTCGTCCAACGACTGGCTGACCTTTGCCGCCAACGCGCCATAGGGCCTTTGCACGTCCGGGGAGATTCCGTGCTTAGTAAATACATCCTGAGCGTTCCTACTCCTTTGCAGGTCTTCTGCCAGGGTCAAGAGCAGTTCGTAGGCAGTTCTAACGCTTGCGCCTGCCAGGGCCTTTGCGTAGGGACTACTTGTGCTAAAGGTTCCAATTAGATCGGCCCCGGTGTCCCAAGCCTGACGGTCGGCGTCTGGGCTTCTCGGGTTATATTCATAAATCCTTGCCCGGATACGCTTTGTTTTCGCAGCTGAAAAATCGGTTACGCTTTGGCTGCCCATGCGATGACACCTCGCGTTGCATGAACTAATCCAGTTTGGACTTGCTTTGTTGCTCGGCCTTCTCTTGCTCCTCTAGTAGTCCGCGTGCAGCATTAAGGAGGCCTCTGACCTCCTCATTGTTTGAATCGCTGCCGTGTGCTTTTTCCAAGGTGTCGACGGCGTTCCTGTACTCGCCCTTTTGTATATACAGTCGGGCGAGATTGAACAGTGCGAGAATATGCTTATAGTTGAGACGCACAGCCTCTTGGTAGTCCCGAAGGGCGGCATCAATTTGGCCCGTATCCTCATGCGCAATGCCCATGTTGTATGGGAGATCTGCGTCCTTATCGTCCAGTTGGCGGGCTTTTTTATAGATCCCGATAGCTTCCTCCGGTTCCCCATGTTCAGTCAGCGCATTGCCAAGGTTCACAAGGGCCTCGTAGAAGTTCGGCTTAGCCCGCAGGGCTTCGCGGTAAGCAGAAATGGCTTCAGTGAACTTACGGTTTTGTTGAAAAGTTACACCCAGGTTGTAAGCCACAAACCCACCTCGCGGGACGAGGTCGAATGCTCTCTTCACGAGGTTTAATGATTCCTCTATCTTATTTTCCTTGATCAACTCGTCGGCACGAAGCACCGCCGCCAATTCATATAGCTGGATGTCAATCTTCCTATTCTCGCGCATTCTGCACCAACTTCGTCAGACGATCTAGGGCTTGTTCGTACTTGCCGATTGCGATTTCATGGGCTGCCAGAAGTGTGGGGTGCGACGCTTCAACTACTTTAAGACCTAATTCGCGAACTGCCGAGTCCAGACCAACCATAGTTGCTGGTTGTGGACCTATCTTCCAGGGACCCATTTCTTGCGATCGTACCAACAAGAAAAAGATAGTGCCGTCGGTTACCACATCGCCAGAGATGATTCGCTCCTTGCCGAACAACTTCCGGGCAACCGAAATCGCAGCGTCAAGCGAGAATCCCTGTACTTCGACTGAAAAACGAGCCTGAACGCTAAAATCCTTCAGATCCGGCAGCTTGAGCTCTTTTAACTCCGAAGACCCAAGCCCCACCAAACTTGTCGATTTGCCCCGAATGCCATGCTCCGCTTCTCGTTGGATTTCCAGTAGCGCGTCCCGCAGTGCGTTCGCCACAGTGTGCTCACTGAAGGGGAGCTTCGCATCCGCCGGAAGGCAGAAAGGCGAAATCACGGTAGCATCCTTTCTCCCTCTGTAGGCCGCGTAAACAACCACCAGGATTACCGCGTACATGGAAAAATAAGCGGGAAGCGAACCGTGCTCATGAGGCAATAGCCACTTTGCCACGTGTGCAGAGTGAGCTGCCAAAAAAAGTAAGATCTCCCCGAGCCTTTTGAGAACACCGCTGACTCGCGAAACAAAGTGCGGCCAGGTTTGGCTGATTGGCCCGATCAAGCCGAAGAGCACCAGACAGAGTGGTAAAGAGTCAACGACACCTCCCCTGCGATTTCGGCTTCTATTCATAGTTTGTGGGTTGTGAGTAGCTCCGCACACATCGACTCTGTTGCTCGAAAACTAGGAACAACTCGAGAAACGGTTAACGTGCCACCTGCAATTGCGTCAATCACAAACTAGATATGCGCCGAGATGGGGAAGCGAGAGGATACTAGTGTGCATTTCAAGTAGTGTCAATGACTAACAATGCTAGGGGAAACTCTGAATCTAGCCTGGGCCTGGTACCCAAACCGTACGGAGCGAGTCTATCGGTAACAAGCAAAAAATCGCGGGGCCTTTCGGCCCCGCGATTCACAACTGACAACTAACAACTCAGAACTAACAACTACTCCGCCGCCAGCTCTTCCGGTTCGTTCTCGCCTTCGTGGCGCATGAGTTCCAGGGCGCGCTCGGCTTCCTCGTACGCCTGCGAGACCTCCTCCTGCACCTTCTGCGCGGCTTCCTCCAGCTCCGGCGACAGGCGGACGTTGCGGTAGTACTCCATGCCCGTGCCCGCCGGAATCAGCCGGCCGACGATGACGTTTTCCTTCAGGCCGCGCAGGTGGTCCACCGAGCCGTTGATCGAGGCTTCGGTAAGCACGCGCGTGGTCTCCTGGAACGACGCGGCGGAGATGAACGACTCCGTCGAGAGCGACGCCTTGGTGATGCCCAACAGCAGCGGACGTCCCGTTGCCGGGCGTCCACCCTGCTGGATGACCCGTTCGTTTTCCTCGCGGAAGCGGAACTTGTCCACCTGCTGCTCCAGCAGGAACTGGGTGTCGCCCACGTCTTCCACCTTCACCCAGCGCATCATCTGGCGCACGATCACCTCGATGTGCTTGTCGCTGATGTTCACGCCCTGCAGCCGGTAGACCTCCTGGATTTCGTTCACCAGGTAAGCCTGCAGCTCCTTCTCGCCCAGGACCGCCAGGATGTCGTGCGGGTTCAGCGGGCCATCCATCAGCGGCTCGCCCGCCCGGACGCGTTCGCCTTCCTGCACGTTGATGTGCACGCCGCGCGGCACCGAGTATTCCTTCTCCGTGCCGTTGTCGGCGATCACGTACACCTTGCGCTGGCCCTTCGAGATTTCGCCGAACTTGACCGTGCCGTCAATTTCGCTGATCACCGCGGTCTCGCGCGGCTTGCGCGCCTCGAACAGTTCCACCACGCGCGGCAGGCCGCCCGTGATGTCCTTGGTCTTGGTGGTCTCGCGCGGGATCTTGGCCAGCACGTCGCCGGGGAAAACGGTGTCGGCGTCCTGCACCATCAGGTGAGCGCGCGAAGGCATCAGGTAACGCTTGGTGCCCTTGCCCGTGCCCGACTTCATCACGATCGCCGGCTGCCGCTTTTCATCCGGCGAGTCGGTCACCACCAGCCGCGACAGGCCCGTGACCTCGTCCACTTCTTCGTGCAGCGTGAGCCCTTCCTGCAGGTCCTTGAACTGCACCGTCCCGCCGATTTCGGTCAGGATGGCGAAGGTGTAAGGATCCCACTCCACCATCACCTGGCCCAGCGTGACCGGGGAATTGTCCTCCACCTTGAGGCGCGCGCCGTAAACCACGGCGTAGCGCTCCTTTTCGCGGAGCTTCTCGTCCTGCACCGTGATCGAGCCGTTGCGGTTCATCACTACCAGGTCGCCGGTTTTGGACTTCACCGTTTGCAGGTTGATGAAGCGCACCACGCCGTTGCTCTTGGCCTCCAGGCGCGATTGCTCGCTGACTCGCGACGCCGTGCCGCCGATGTGGAAGGTGCGCATCGTGAGCTGCGTGCCGGGTTCGCCGATGGACTGCGCCGCGATCACGCCCACCGCTTCGCCCAGCTCGACCAGGCGTCCCGAAGCCAGGTTGCGCCCGTAGCACATGACGCACACGCCGCGCTTCGACTCGCAGGTCAGCACGGAGCGGATCTTCACCCGCTCGATGCCCGCCGCCTGGATGGCGCCCGCCAGGTCTTCCGTGATGTCGTTATTGATGTCCACGATCACGTTGCCTTCGTAGTCCTTGATCTTCTCCAGGGACACGCGGCCGACGATGCGGTCGCGCATGGGCTCGATGATCTCGCCCGACTCGACAATCGAGCCGACGTAGATGCCGTCCACCGTGCCGCAGTCGTACTCGCTGATGATCACGTCCTGCGCCACGTCCACCAGGCGGCGGGTCAGGTAGCCGGAGTCCGCCGTCTTCAGCGCGGTGTCGGCCAGGCCCTTGCGCGCGCCGTGGGTCGAAATGAAGTACTGCAACACCGTCAGCCCCTCGCGGAAGTTTGCCGTGATCGGCGTCTCGATGATCTCGCCCGAGGGCTTGGCCATCAGTCCGCGCATGCCCGAAAGCTGGCGAATCTGCTGCTTCGAACCGCGGGCGCCGGAGTCGGCCATCACGTAAATCGGGTTGATGTTGCCCTGCTTGTCCTGCTTCTCCATGTCGGAGAACATCTCGTCGGCCACTTTTTCGGTAATCGCCGACCAGATTTCGATCACCTTGTTGTAGCGCTCGCCGTTGGTGATGGCGCCATCCAGGTATTGCTGCTGGACGCTCACCACCTGCTTCTCCGCGTCGCGCACCAGGATCTTTTTGTTCGCCGGGATCACCATGTCGTCAATCCCGATCGACAGGCCGGCCTTGGTGGCGTACAGGAACCCAAGCTGCTTGATCTCGTCCAGCATGGGGACCGTGGTCTCCAGGCCGAAGCGCAAGTAGCAGTAATTCACCAACTGGCCCACGCCCTTCTTCTTCAGCAGGCCGTTCATGAACGGCATGCCCTCGGGCAGGTGATCGTTCAGGATCGCCCGGCCCACGGTGGTGTTGATGTACTGTCGCTCCAGGTGGACCGGATCGGTGTGCAGCACGTCCTGGTCGTCGTAGGCCGAGAGCAGGTCAATCACGTCGCCGGTATAGCGCAGGCGGATCGGCGTCAGCGTTTCCACTTCGCCCATTTCCAGCGCCAGCAGCACTTCGTCAATGTTGGCAAAGGCGCGGCCCTCGCCCTTGGCGCCCGGCTTGGCCTTGGTCAGGTAATAAATTCCCAGCACCATGTCCTGCGTGGGCACGGTGATCGGCTGGCCCGACGCCGGCGACAGGATGTTCTGCGACGCCAGCATCAGCACACTGGCTTCCACCTGCGCCTCCGGCGACAGCGGAATGTGGACCGCCATCTGGTCGCCGTCAAAGTCGGCGTTGAAGGCGGTGCAAACCAGCGGGTGGATCTTGATCGCCTTGCCTTCCACCAGCACCGGCTCGAATGCCTGGATGCCCAGGCGGTGCAGCGTGGGAGCGCGGTTCAGCAGCACCGGATGGTCCTTGATGACCTCTTCCAGGATGTCCCACACGATCGGTTCCTGCGACTCCACCATTTCCTTCGCCTGCTTGATGGTGGTGCAGTGCCCGGTCTGCTCCAGCCGGTGATAGATGAACGGCTTGAACAGCTCCAGCGCCATCTTCTTGGGCAGGCCGCACTGGTGCAGCTTCAGTTCCGGGCCCACCACGATCACCGACCGCCCCGAGTAGTCCACGCGCTTGCCCAGCAGGTTCTGCCGGAAGCGCCCCTGCTTGCCCTTCAGCGTGTCGGAGAGCGACTTCAGCGGGCGGTTGTTGGCGCCGCGCAGCACGCGGCCCCTGCGGCCGTTGTCGAACAGCGCGTCCACCGCCTCTTGCAGCATGCGCTTCTCGTTGCGCACGATGACTTCCGGCGCGTGCAGGTCCATCAGCTTCTTCAACCGGTTGTTGCGGTTGATCACCCGGCGATACAGGTCGTTCAGGTCGCTGGTGGCGAAGCGCCCGCCGTCCAGCGGAACCAGCGGACGCAGCTCCGGCGGGATCACCGGAATCACGTCCAGAATCATCCAGTGCGGCTTGTTGCCGCTCTTGCGGAAGGCCTCGACCACTTTCAGGCGCTTGGCGTACTTCAAGCGCTTCTGCATCGAGGTCTCGTTCTTCATCTTCTCGCGCAGTTCGGTGGAGAGCTCCTCCACCTCCACCCGCTTCAGCAGTTCCTTGATCGCCTCGGCGCCCATCATGGCCTTGAAGCCGGTGGCGCGGAACTGCTGGTCCAGTTCGCGGAACTTGGTCTCTTCCTTGATCACCTCGTGGTCTTTCACCGGCGCGTCGCCCGGCTCCACCACCACGTAGGCCTCGAAGTACAGCACCGATTCCAGGTCGCGCAGCGAGATGTCGAGCAGGTGCCCGATGCGGCTGGGCAGGCCCTTGAAGAACCACACGTGCGAGCACGGCGAAGCCAGCTCGATGTGCCCCAGGCGCTCGCGCCGCACCTTGGAGAGCGTCACTTCCACGCCGCACTTGTCGCAGATCACCCCGCGGTGCTTCATGCGCTTGTACTTGCCGCACAGGCATTCCCAGTCGGTGACCGGCCCGAAGATGCGGGCGCAGAACAGCCCGTCGCGTTCCGGCTTGAAGGTGCGGTAGTTGATCGTCTCCGGCTTGGTGACTTCGCCGTGCGACCAGCTCCGGATCTTTTCCGGCGAGGCCAGGCTGATGCGGATGGCATCAAAATCAGCGATCGTGTTGCCGAGGTCGAATGGGCTCGAACGGTACAAAGTAGCCTCCGATTTGCAGCGCCAACGCCGCTGCGGGCGGCTCCCGAAATCAGCTGGCCAGGGGTCAGTGATCAGTGGCCAGTTTCAATTTTCGATCCGCCGTTTCGGGAGCGTCACCGGCAGACCCCGTTTTCATAAAAATGCAGAACTTGTGTGGGTCGTGGCGTGACCAGGGTCGGCTGACCACTGGCCACTGACCACTGGCCACTTCTTTTTTAATCCGCCGCCGCCGTTGTCGCCTGCGTCGGCTTGCGCTCGCCTACCTTGATCAGCTCAACGTCCAGGCAGAGCGACTGCAATTCGCGAATCAATACGTTGAACGATTCGGGCACGCCCGGCTCGATCGCCGCCTCGCCCTTCACGATGGCCTCGTAAATCTTGGTGCGGCCATAGACGTCGTCCGACTTCGCCGTCAGCAGCTCCTGCAGGATGTAGGCGGCGCCATAAGCTTCCAGCGCCCACACTTCCATTTCTCCGAAACGCTGTCCGCCGAACTGCGCCTTGCCGCCCAGCGGCTGCTGCGTGATCAGCGAGTACGGGCCGATGGAGCGGGCGTGGATCTTGTCGTCCACCAGGTGCGAAAGTTTGAGCATGTAGATGTAGCCGACCGTGACCGGCTGCTCGAACTTGTCCCCCGTCATGCCGTCGAACAGCACCGTCTTGCCCGACTCCGGCAGCGCGGCCTCGTTGAGCAGCGACTTGATCTCGTTTTCGCGCGCGCCGTCGAACACCGGCGAGGCGAAGTACACGCCCCGTCCCATGCCTTCGGCCACGTTCTCCAGCGTCTCGTCGTCCAGGTCGCTCACTTCCTCGCTGAACGGCGTGTCCTTGAACAGCGACTTCAACTCGCGGCGCATGGCTTCAGCCCGTCCGTTGGCGGTCACCATCTCGCCGATCTTGCGGCCCAACTCGTGCGACGCCCAGCCCAGGTGCGTTTCCAGGATCTGGCCCACGTTCATGCGGCTGGGAACGCCCAGCGGGTTGAGCACGATTTCCACCGCCGTGCCGTCCCCCGTGTAGGGCATGTCCTCTTCCGGCAGGATGCGGGCAATCACGCCCTTGTTCCCGTGCCGCCCGGCCATCTTGTCGCCCACGCTCAGCTTGCGCTTCATGGCGATGTACACCTTCACCAGCTTGATCACGCCCGGCGGAAGTTCATCGCCCTTCTGCAGCTTGTCGACCTTCTCGCGGACGATCTTGCGCAGCACGTCGATCTGCCGCGAGGTCATTTCCTCGATTTCGTCGATCTGCTCGTTGTTCCGCGGGTCCTTGTCGGCGAACTTGATGCGCTTCAGATTGCGCGTCGAGATGCGCTCGATGGTGTCGCGGTCCAGCATCGTGCCCTTGGTGAGCAGGCGCTTGTTGGTGCGCTCGTCGTGCAGGTCGGCCTGCACTTCCTTGCCCCCCAGGATCGCTTCCAGCCGCTTCAGGCGCTCGTCGGTCAGGATTCGGATTTCATCCGCCAGGTTCTTCTCCAGCTTCGCCACCTGCGCCGCCTCGATCACCTTGGCGCGCTCGTCCTTCTCCTGGCCCTTGCGGGAGAAGATCTTCACGTCCACCACCGTGCCCTCGATGCCCGGAGGGCAGGTCAGCGAAGCGTCGCGCACGTCGCCGGCTTTTTCGCCGAAGATGGCGCGCAGCAGCTTCTCTTCCGGGGTGAGCTGGGTCTCGCCCTTGGGCGTGACTTTGCCCACCAGGATGTCGCCCGCCTTCATCGTCGCACCGATGCGGATGATGCCGCTCTCGTCGAGATCGCGCAGCGCGCTCTCGCTCACGTTGGGGATGTCGCGCGTCACTTCCTCGGGGCCGAGCTTGGTGTCGCGCGACTCGATCTCGAACTCCTCGATGTGGACGGAGGTGTAGTAATCGTCCTTCACCAGCTTCTCGGAGACCAGGATCGCGTCCTCAAAGTTGTAGCCGCGCCACGGCATGAACGCCACCAGCACGTTGCGCCCCAGCGCCAGCTCGCCGAAGTCCGTGCACGGGCCGTCGGCAATCACCTGCCCCTTGATCACCCGCTGTCCCTTGCGCACGATCGGCTTCTGGTTGATGCAGGTGTTCTGGTTGGAGCGCTTGAACTTGGTAAGCTGGTAGATGTCGCTGCCCACCTCGCGCGAGAGCTGCATCGGGTGATGCTCGCCCTCCACGCGCACGATGATGCGCTCCGAGTCCACCGAATCCACCAGGCCGCTGCGCCGTGCCAGCACTACCGCGCCGGAATCGCGCGCCGTCACCCCTTCCATGCCCGTGCCCACCAGCGGCGCTTCCGCCCGCAGCAGGGGCACCGATTGCCGCTGCATGTTGGCGCCCATCAGCGCGCGGTTGGCGTCGTCGTGCTCCAGGAACGGCACCAGCGAGGCCGCCACCGACACCAGTTGCTTGGGGCTGACGTCGATGTAGTCCACTTCGTCGCGCGACACCAGCACGAAGTTGCCGGCCTTGCGCGCGTTCACCAGTTCGTTGACGATGCGTCCCTTGTCGTCCAGTTCCAGGTTGGCCTGCGCGATGGTGTGTTTGTCCTCTTCCCAGGCCGACAGGTAGAAGGAATACGGCTCGGTATCGATCAGCTTCTTGCGCCGTTCCTTCAGGTCGGCATTGGCCTTGTGGGCTTCCGCCTTCTCGATGTGGTCGCCGACCCGGTAATCGCTGTCCCCGGCATTGACCACGGTGATGAAGTCCATCACCTTGCTCTGCTTCACCCGCCGGTACGGCGATTCGATGAAGCCGTAGTCGTTGATCCGCGCGTAGCAGCTCAGCGACGAAATCAGTCCGATGTTCGGGCCTTCCGGCGTCTCGATCGGGCAGATTCGGCCGTAGTGCGTCGGGTGCACGTCGCGCACTTCGAATCCGGCGCGCTCCCGCGACAGTCCGCCTGGCCCCAGCGCCGACAGGCGCCGCTTGTGCGTGATCTCCGACAGCGGGTTCGTCTGGTCCATGAACTGCGACAACTGCGACGACCCGAAGAACTCCCGGATGGCCGCCATCACCGGCTTGGCGTTGACCAGGTCGTGCGGCATGGCCGTCGACATTTCCTGGTACACGCTCATCTTTTCCTTGATGGCGCGTTCCATGCGCACCAGGCCGATGCGGAACTGGTTCTCCAGCAGTTCGCCGACCGCCCGCACCCGCCGGTTGCCCAGGTGATCGATGTCGTCCACCGTGCCGATGTTCTTGCGCAGCTTCAGCAGGTAGCGGATGGTGGCGTAAAAATCATCCGGCTCCAGCGTGCGCGCGTCCAGGCTGGTGGCGTCGCCCTTTTCGAACAGCTTGATGTTGAACTTCAGCCGGCCCACGCGCGAGAAGTCGTATTTCCGCGCGTCGAAGAACATGCCGTGGAACAGCGACGTCGCCGTATCCAGCGTCGGCGGATCGCCCGGGCGCAGCTTGCGGTAGATTTCGATCAGCGCTTCCTGCGGCGTCTTCACCGAATCGCGCCGCAGCGTCTGGCTGACCACCATGCCCACGTCGTCGCGCTCGGGGAAGAACACGCTGATCTCGGCGATGCCGGCATCCATGAACTTGCTCAGCAGCTCGCCGGTGATTTCGCTGTTGGCCTCCAGCAGCACCTCGCCGGTTGTGGTGTCCACCACGTCAGAGGCGGTCCATCCGCCCTCCAGGTCCGTGATGTCCATCTCGATCTCGGTCACGTGCGCCTTCTGGATGTCCCGCAGCAGGGCGTGGTTCACCTTGCGTCCGGCGTGCGCGATCTCCTCGCCCTTGCTGTTGGTGACGCGGTGCGAAAGCTTCATGCCCAGCAGGTTCGTGGGACGCTCGCTGCCCGCCTCCAGCGTCCAGCGGACCTTCTTCTCGCGCAGCGAAACCCGGTCCACGGTGTAGAACGTGCGCAGGATGTCCTCGTCGGATCGCAGGCCCAGCGCGCGCAGGAAGATGGTGCCCAGGAACTTGCGCTTGCGGTCAATGCGCACGTACAGGATGTTCTTCTGGTCGTACTCGAATTCCACCCACGAGCCGCGGTAGGGAATGATCTTGCCCAGGAAGTAGGTGCGGTTGTTGGCGGTTTCGAAGAACACCCCCGGCGAGCGGTGCAACTGGCTGACGATCACGCGCTCGGTGCCGTTGATGATGAAGGTTCCGTTCGCCGTCATCAGCGGCACGTCGCCGAAGAAGACTTCCTGCTCCTTGATGTCGCGGATGGAGCGGTTGCCGGTCTCCGCGTCCTTCTCGAAGATCGTCAGGCGCATCGTGACCTTCAGCGGCGCCGAGTAGGTCATGCCCCGCTCTTCGCACTCGCTGACGTCGTACTTCAACTGCAGCCCCACCGGGTCGCCGCACTTGTTGCAGAAGTCCGGCGTGTTGGCGTTATACGTTCCGCACTTTTGGCAGAGCACCTCGCCGGGATGGAACGGGTCGGTGATCACCGTGAACCCGCAGTTCCGGCAGGTCGTACGCAGGTGGTGCAGCCCCTTCAGGTGTCCGCACTTGCACTCCCAGTTGCCGATCGCGTAGTCCACGAACTCCAACTGCGAGACGTTGCGGAAATCGCTGATCGGGAACACCGACTGGAACACCGCCTGCAGCCCGGCGTCGTCGCGCTCGCTCGGCAGCCGGTCCATCTGCAGGAAGCGGTCGTAGCTGCGCTTCTGCACTTCGATCAGGTTAGGAATCTGGATGGTCGCCGGTATTTTGGAAAAATCAAGGCGCTTACGGAAAGCATTATGCTTCTTTGTCGGCATTAGAACTCCTCAGCTCTGCGAACGGCGGCCTGGAATCCGCCCGTGCTTCGTCCCGTTGATCGCCCCTGTTCGGCTGGGCGGGGCGAACGAAAGACGGCAGCGCCCTCGGGGACAAGTCTCTCCGTGGGCGCCGCGTGCGGCACTTCAGCTATCTAAATTTTGTATTCCGCGCCAGTAGTTGGCCTGTTCCTACGGTCCCGCGAGGACCGCCCGCCTGTTGTGTGTCACCTGTTCAGGACACGGCCGGTGTACTCCGTTGGATGTCCCCCGGCCCCGTCCTGATTCAGAATTGACTCGTGTGCACCGGCCTCCCGGCCCGTGCACCCTCAGCCCAGTTACTTCGATCCTTGGTGCCCCACATCTGCCTGTTTCTTGGCAGATGTGGGCGACACCTATCTCTACTTCACTTCAACCGTTGCGCCGGCGTCGGTGAATTTCTTGCGGATGTTCTCCGCTTCTTCCTTGTTGACGCCTTCCTTGATCGCCTTGGGCGCGCCGTCCACCAGGTCCTTGGCTTCCTTCAAGCCCAGGCTGGTGACTTCACGCACCGCTTTGATGACGTTGATCTTGTTCGCGCCCACTTCCTTCAGGATGACGCTGAACTCGGTCTTCTCTTCCACCGCAGCCGCCACCGCGCCTGCACCGGCGCCGCCGCCCGCCACCATCACCGGGGCCGCAGCCGCCGCCGACACGCCGAGCCGCTCTTCCAGCTTCTTCACCAGCTGTGCCGCATCCAGCAGCGACAGCCCTACGATTTGCTCTTCCAACTGTTGCAGATCCGCCATTTCAGTCTCCACCTTTTGTTATCAGTTGTTTCGGATTCTCAGATCACCCGATCACCAGATGACCCGATCGCCCGATTTCCTGTTATCCCTTGCCAGGTTTCCAGTGCGGCTGGGTCCGCCGTCGCGCCAGACTACGCGACTACGATTTCCGTTCCGCAACCCCTGACAACCGATAATGAAATTGGTAATCGGTAATCTGTAATTGAGTAATTTGGTCGAGAGCCGATGCGCCCCAACGGCAAATTACAAATTACAAATTGCAAATTACAAATGCCTACGCTCCGGCGGCAGCTTCTCCGCCACCGGCAAACTTGTTCTCCTTCACGCCCTGGTTCACCACCACGGCCAGGTTGCGGCCCACGGCGCCCATCGCCGTTACCAGCCGCTGTGCCGGAGCATTGATCAGGAAGAGCAGCTTCGAGAAGATCTCTTCCTTCGACGGCATGGTCGCCAGCGCCTCGATCTCCTTCACCTGGATCACGCGCCCTTCCACCACGCCCACCTTGAACTTCAGCTCCGGATTGTCCTTGGCGTATTTCTGCAGCACCTTGGCCAGCGTGACCGGATCCCCGGTCGTGTAGGCGATCGAGGTGACGCCGGTCAGGTCCTTCAGCACCGACTCCAGCGCCGTGCCCTGCGCCGCCCGCTCTGCCAGCGTGTTCTTCACCACCTGGAACTTGGCGCCCGCGCCGCGCACCGTCTTGCGCAGATCTTCCGTCTGCGCCGCCTTCAACCCGGAAAACGTCGCCAGGATGGCCGTCGTCGCCTGCTTCATGTCCTGGCTCAGCTCTTCCACTTGCTCGATCTTTTTCGCTCTCGTAACCGCCATCGTCCGATCCCTTCCGATTCCGCCGCTCGGGAGCTCACGCTCAACCTCGGCGACTGAAACTGAAACTGAAACTCGAAACTACAATTTCGCCGCCGCTTCCACCGCCGCGGTGTCAATCGCGATCCCCGGGCCCATGGTCGAGCTCAGGTACACGCCCTTCAAATACTTGCCCTTCGCGGCCGCGGGCTTGGCCCTGATCACGCTGGTCAGGACCGTCGTCGCGTTCTCGATCAGCTTGTCCGGCGTAAAGGAAATCTTGCCCACCGGCACGTGCACCAGCGCCGTCTTGTCGGTGCGGAATTCCACCTTGCCGGCCTTCACTTCCATCACCGCTCGCGCCACGTCCGTGGTCACCGTCCCGGTCTTCGGGTTCGGCATCAGGCCGCGTGGTCCCAGCACTTTGCCCAGTTTTCCCACCGACCTCATCATGTCCGGCGTGGCCACCACGGCGTCATAGTCAACCCAGTTTTCCTTCTGGATCTTTTCCACCATGTCTTCCCCGCCGACATAATCCGCGCCCGCGGCTTCCGCCTCGCGCACCTTTTCGCCGCTGGCGATCACCAGCACTTTCTTGGTCTTGCCCAGTCCGTGCGGCAGCACCACCGTGCCGCGCACCATCTGGTCGGCGTGCTTGGGATCCACGCCCAGGCGCATCGTCAGGTCCACCGTCTCGTCGAACTTGGCGTACTTCACCTTCTGCAGCAGCGGTACCGCTTCGTCCAGCCGATACGCACGGCTCTCGACCGCGGCACGCGCCTTGGTAACGTTTTTTCCTGCCTTGATTGCCATTTCCTTTTCCTCGTCTCCCACCGCTACGGCTTACTCGCCGTGCCGTGGTGTTTTCGACTTGCTACCCTTTTCGGCTGTGTTTTTCAGATCATCCGATCACCAGATCACCCGATTTCAATTCCCATGCTCCGCGCCGTGCCCTTCACGCTGTTGATCGCCGCTTGCAGCGACGCCGCGTTCAGATCGGGCATCTTCTGCCGCGCGATCTCTTCCACCTGCTTCTCGGTCACTTTGCCGACTTTGTCCTTGTTCGGCGTGCCCGAGCCCTTGGCGATCCCGGCCGCGCGCTTCAGCAGAATCGACGCCGGCGGCGTCTTGGTAATAAAGGTGAAGCTGCGGTCGCTATAGACCGACACCACCACCGGGATAATGAGCCCTTCCAGTTCTTTGGCGCTGGTGCGCGCGTTGAACTGCTTGCAGAACTCCATGATGTTGATCTGCGCCTGGCCCAGCGCGGGGCCGACCGGCGGCGCCGGCGTCGCCTTGCCCGCCGCGATCTGCAATTTCACTGATCCTGTTACTTTTTTCGCCATTTCGCCTCTACCTCTGCTTTACGCCGGGTCTAAGATTTTCGGCCCGGTGTTTCTGGCCACTGGCCACTAGCCACTGACCACTGTTACGCCACTTTCTCCACCTGCCCGAACTCCAACTCCACCGGCGTCGAGCGCCCGAAGATGGTGACCATTACTTTCAGCGTCTCGCGGTCTTCGTTCACTTCGTCCACGATTCCAGTGAAGGTCGCGAACGGCCCTTCGGTGATGCGCACCGACTCGTTCTTCTCGAACTTGACCTTGAGCTTCGGCTTGTCCTTGCTTTCGGCGACGCGGAAGATGATGGTGTTGACTTCGTCTTCCGACATCGGCGTCGGCTGATTGCCCGCCCCCAGGAACCCGGTCACCCGCGGCGTGGACTTCACCACGTGCCACAGGTTCTGCCCCTCCGGGCTGGATAAATCCATGTCCAGCTCCACCAGCACGTAGCCGGGCAAAAATGCCCGCTCGGTGGTGTACTTCTTGCCGCCGCGGATCTCGGTCACCGGCTCGGTGGGGATCACCACCTGCCCAATCTTGTGCTCCAACCCATACGCGGCTTTGCGCGATTCCAGCGACTCCCTCACCTTGCGCTCGAATCCCGAATAGGTGTGGATGATGTACCACCGCATGTTCGGGTTCGTCGGAGGCGGGATCGGGCTCGGCTCGGTTCCTTCCGGCGGTACCCCGCCCGCTTCAACCGGAGCTTGAGGAGGAACCGGTTCCGCGCTGGCTTCGTTTTTCTGCTCTTCTTCCATTCTTATGTGGCACGGGTCTCTGACCCGTGCACTCCTTCACTATCGGTGGGTAAAGTGGCGCATGACCGTGTCAATGATCCGCGCGATCGTGTTGTCCACTAACCAGAAATACGCGCCGAACAGAAACACCGTGATGATCACCACCACCGTCGTGCCCTGCACTTCCTTGCGGCTGGGCGTGGTGACCTTCTTCATCTCCGTGCGCACGTCGCTGTAGAAGGCCTTGATGCGCTGCGGCCAGGACTTCATTCGTTCCGTGAAGCTGCCTTCGCTCATCGCTGTCACTGCTGCCGACTTTCCCATTCGTTACTGCCCTTCTCTTGTTTCCGCGGGCCCTTGTCGAACGCTCACCCGTTTCCTGCCCGGCTCTGCAAACTGGCAGGGGCGGAGGGATTCGAACCCCCAAGTCCGGTTTTGGAGACCGGCAGTTTAACCGTTGAGCTTACGCCCCTGTCTCATTGGTAATTTGTAATTGGGTAATTGGTAATTTGATCGAGCCGATGCTTCCGGCCCGCTTTCGCAAATTACAAATTGCAAATTACAAATTACAAATCCGTTGCGGCCCCTACTTCACCTCTTTGTGAGGGGTGTGCTTGCGGCACTTCCGGCAAAACTTGCTCATCTCCAAACGGTCCGGTGTCGTTTTCCGGTTCTTCGTCGTGGAGTAGTTCTTGTCTTTGCACGTCGTGCACTGCAACTGAACAATTTCCCGTGGCATCACTTCTTCCTTCCAAACTTGTCTTCAGATCGCCCGATCAGCCGATCGCCGGATCACCCGATCTAGGAAATAATCTCGGTCAGCGTTCCCGCGCCGACTGTGCGGCCGCCTTCGCGAATCGCAAAGCGCAGCCCCTTTTCCATCGCCACCGGCGTGATCAGCTCGATTTCCAGGTTCACGTTGTCGCCCGGCATCACCATTTCCGTGCCCGCCGGCAAGTGCGCCACCCCGGTCACGTCGGTGGTGCGCAGGTAAAACTGCGGACGATAGCCGTTGAAGAACGGCGTGTGCCGCCCGCCTTCTTCCTTGCTCAGCACGTACACTTCGCCCTTGAACTTGGTGTGCGGCGTAATCGAGCCCGGCTTCGCCAGCACCATGCCGCGCTCCACGTCTTCCTTCGGCGTGCCGCGCAGCAACAGCCCGGCGTTGTCCCCCGCCATGCCTTCGTCCAACTGCTTCTTGAACATCTCCACGCCCGTGACCACCGTCTTGCGCGTCTCGCGGAACCCCACGATCTCCACTTCCTCGCCTACCTTGATCTTGCCGCGCTCGATTCGTCCGGTCACCACCGTGCCCCGTCCCGAGATCGAGAAAATATCTTCGATCGGCATCAGGAACGGCTTGTCCAGTTCACGCGTCGGCATCGGCACGCTCTTGTCCACCGCCGCCATCAGCTTGTCGATCTCCGCTTCCCACTTGGCTTCCCCGTTGAGCGCGCCCAAGGCCGAGCCGCGGATCACCGGCACCTCGTCGCCGGGAAAGCCGTAGCCCTTCAGCAGCTCGCGCACTTCCAGCTCCACCAGGTCGAGCAGCTCCGGATCGTCCACCGCGTCGCACTTGTTGAGAAATACCACCACGTAGGGCACGCCCACCTGGCGCGCCAGCAGCACGTGCTCCCTCGTCTGCGGCATGGGACCGTCGGTCGCCGCCACCACCAGGATCGCGCCATCCATCTGCGCCGCGCCGGTGATCATGTTCTTGATGTAGTCGGCGTGGCCCGGGCAATCGACGTGCGCGTAGTGCCGGTTCACGGTCTCGTACTCGACGTGCGCCGTGGCGATGGTGATGCCGCGCGCCTTCTCCTCCGGCGCGTTGTCAATCGAGTCGAACGAGCGGAACTTCACGTTCGGATTGTTCTTGCCCAAAACCTTCGTGATCGCCGCCGTCAACGTCGTCTTGCCGTGATCGATGTGACCGATCGTGCCCACGTTTACGTGCGGCTTGGTGCGCGCAAATTTTTCTTTCGCCATGATTGCGTGCCTCTAAGAATCTCGATAGACGTGATGAAATTTGTGCCGCAACTCCCCCGGCACCTGTTCCACTTGCCCCAGGTAGAACTCCCGCATCTGGCCCTTGTCGGGTACCGTCAGCGCCTCGTACAGCGCCTGCGCCCCGCATCCCTTCAGCTCCGGCGCCGCGCTCTCCAAAATCCTCTTCGCCAGCACCGTTTCGAAATCGCGTATCCGCACGCCCTTGCTCTTCAGCGCCGCCAGAAATTTCTCTACCCGCCCGGAGCCAAAGATCTTTTCAATCGCGCCACGGAGTTCCGCGAATTCCTTTTCCTTCTCGACCGGAATCGCCGCCCGTTCAAAACCCACCGCAGGTCACCACCCAAAATCTGGAGCGGGAGATGGGAATCGAACCCACGACCAACAGCTTGGAAGGCTGTGACTCTACCACTGAGTTACTCCCGCTCTCTGTTGGACGTCCGCGCAACTACTGCAATCCCTGGAGCCGATGATCAGGATTGAACTGATGACCTCTCCCTTACCAAGGGAGTGCTCTACCAACTGAGCTACATCGGCTACTGACCTTTGTTTTCGTTCCTCTCCAGCGCCACTCGCCGATGGTGCAGCCACGACTTCACCGCAAACATCGCCAGCAAAGCCAGCGTTACGCCGCGGATTTTCTGGTCCGGCAAGGTCAGCCACGCCACCAGTCCCAGCAATCCGTATACGGCCAGCGCGATCGAGAAACGAGACACCTTGCTAATCCTGGTGCACAGGGGAGGATTCGAACCTCCGTAGCTCCAAGGAGCGGCAGGTTTACAGCCTGCTGCCATTAACCGCTCGGCCACCTGTGCATGTCGGCCAGTGCGGAAGGAAAAGCACTCGGCGCAAACATACTTCCGCGCCTCACCACCGCATTACGGGAAGCATCCTGTAGGAGTTCGATCTCTTGAGGAGCGCGCGCCGCAACCGTGACTACTCCCTGGCGTACCGCCACACGCCTGGGTTTCTTGTTCGTGCTTATGGAGCTGGCGAAGGGATTCGAACCCCTGACCCTCTGATTACAAATCAGATGCTCTACCAGCTGAGCTACGCCAGCAAAATCCTTCCCGCCGCCCGGCACAAACTATAAAAGTTATCACAACGGAACTCCGCGTGCAAGCAGAGAACCTCTTTCGCCGGACACACTTCCGCCGCCTCCGCCCTCCGGCACACTTCCGCTTGCCTGGGTTTATTTCGGAATCAGCAGCAAGGGAGTGGACATGACGGCAAAAGCCTGGAATTCCAGTCCAAAACTTATTTTACCGAAATCACGCGCCAAGCGCCAGCCGGGAAAGACTCCATCTTCGAGCTTCTTGCATTACCCAATCGCCGAAATGGTTCGGGCCGTAACTTACGCTAAGTGCTGTTATCAGCAGTTATTCAGGAGGATAATGCGGCTGGCGGTCCCGCATGCCCAATGGCACGAGGCTATTACGATCCGTCGGAGGTTGCCTCGCGGCGCTCTTCATCTCCGTGCTCATCGCACTATTCTTCATCTCCCATCTAATGCCGCCATTGTGGCACGCAATGCGAGGCAATTCGGTATCGGTCGCTGAGTGGCGGGTGCGTGTTCCGAAAGGCTACTCGCGGCTCTGGGGCGATAACTCGTTCTATGCGTTCTCGTTTGGCGCACCGTTTATCAACAGGCGCTACGCTTCCGTTTACGTATATCCGCACACGCCGTTACCCGCTGTCTCGCCGCAGCAAATCGAATCAGCGGTAGTAACAGTCGCGAGAACCGATGGATACGTTTTGGGGCAACGGAAGATCGTCGAGAGCACTGCGGGTACCAATTATTGCTTCCAGTTCAGCGACCCTCTGCAAGCCGACCACATCGTGATTCGGTGCATGACCGCGACCCGCAATCTCTCGGTATTTTTCAACGGAGATCGCCGATTCAGCGATGACTTCTACGCTGTAGTGAGCGGTATCCAGCGGCTGTAACTGTTGTGAAATCCCCTTGTCGCAAGTTACGCCGGCCTGTGTTGCCACCCACGAACTACGTTCTAAATTGCAAATTGCAAATTACTAAATTACAAATGGTGCAAATGCGCCGCCGCCACATCATCATTATTGCCGTCGTCCTGGTAGCCGCTGCGGCCATCACCGCCGCGCTGCTGCTGCGACGCGGCAACGCGCCCCAGGCCGCGCGCCTGCTGCCCGCCGCCGACGCCTACTTCTACGTTGACCTGACGCCCCTGCGCGCCGCCGGCCTGTTCAAGAATGCTCCGGCAAACATAGATCCCGACTACGCCCAGTTCGTCCGCGACACCGGCTTCCAGTTCGAGCGCGACCTCGACCAGGCCGCGTTCGCCGTTCACCTGCCCTCCGCGGCTGACCTGGCCAGTTCCAGGACCCCGCCGGAAACGCGCTACTCGGAAGTTTTTGTCGGCCGCTTCGATGGCGCCAAGCTCGCCGCCTATCTCCGCAGAACCGCCGATTCCATCCGTCCCTACGGCAACACCCTCATCTACTCCATCCCGCTGCCCGGCCGGACGCTGCGCGTCGCCGTGCTCAACAAGCGCATGGTGGCCTCGTCCAACGCCGAGAGCCCGTTCGCCATCCAGGAAATCATTGATCGCCACGCCGAGACCTTCACCGGCGGCGGTCCCGATCTGCTCCGCCGCTACTACCGCCACGTCCCGCTCGCCAGCCTGGCCTGGGCGGTGGCGCGCACCGCCTCCGCCGACCAGCAGGGCAACGCGAGATTCGTCCTGCCCGGCGGCTTCGACCTGTTTTTTCCGCCCGACACCGTGATCGTCGCTGCCGTCCGCTATCTCGGTTCGGTGCAGGTCCGCGCCGACGCCTTTACTCGCACCCAGGAAGACGCACAGCATGTCTCCGACCAGCTCAACGCCTTTCTCGCCATCGCGCGCACCGTCGAATACCGCGCCCAGGCCGGCGCCGTCGATCCCGACCTCAAAGCCTTTTTCGACAGCATCAGCATCAGCCAGTTTCCCGATCGCGCCGAACTGAACGCCACCATCCCTCCCGGTTTCGTCAAAAAACTCGTCTCCGAGCCTCCGGTCGAAGCCATCGGCGCCGCTCCCCAGCCCGAAAAGAAACCCACCCCAAAGACACCGAGACGCAGGGGAAGAACGAAGAAATAGTCTCCAGTCTTCAGTCTTCAGTCGTCAGTCTTGGGTCGCTAACTCGCCAGAATGATTGCGGTTGTCATCCCGAGCGAGCGCACCCGCAGGAGCCTGCCTCTGAGCGAAGTCGAAGGGGCGCGCGAGTCGAGGGACCTTGCGTTTCCTGGGGAATTATCGGCTGGCTTTCCTAGCGACTGGCGACTGGCGCCTGGAGACTACTTGGCTTTCCTGACGACTGGCGACTGAGGACTGGAGACTGAAGACTGACGACCGAAGACTGGCGACTGAAGATTATTCTCCCGCGTTGGTGGGCGTGACACTTGCCATTGTTGTGCGGAGGAAATGGTAAGGATTCACCGGATTGTTGTGCAGCCAGACTTCGTAGTGGAGGTGGGGGCCGGTGCTGCGCCCGCTGAGCCCGACGTACCCGATCACCTGCCCGCGGTGGACGCTCTGCCCCGGTGTCACCGCGAAATTCGACAGATGCCCATAGCGCGTGGTGAACCCCTGGGCATGCTCGACTTCCAGCATCCGGCCGTAGCCGGCGTAGAAATCGGCAAAGGTCACCACCCCATCGGCCGGCGCGACTACCCGGCTGCCGAATTCGGTCGAGATGTCCACCCCGCTGTGGAACGCGCCTTCTCCGTTGAACGGATCAATCCGCTCGCCAAACGACCCGGTGATCCGGCCCTCGACCGGCCACAAGTTCGGCTCTTCGGAAAGCCTCAGCCAGTCGGCCGCGGTAAAGTTCCGGCGGCCCATCATGCTGATCCCGATTGCCGCCCCGCCGTTCAGTGCTGAAGTTTTCAACATCCAGAACTGGTCCAGCGACTTCTTCACCTGCTCGTCCGGCATGGAAGCATCGCGACGCGACATGGCCAGCAGCGGCTGCGACTTCAGCCCGTACAACGCCGTTACCTCGCTGGCGAGGGATCCCAGTGACGCTACCTGGATATCTTTTTCCTGCGCCACTTTCTCCAGCCGGTTATAGCGCGTCTTGAGCTGTTCCTTCTCCGCTCGTACCTGATTGAAGCGCATGGTCTTCATCAGCATGCGGCCATACGAGCCCGCCATCCCGGTGATGCTCAGCATGCCGATCAGCGCCCCGGCGAGAAATACTTGGACGTAATGTAAGGGAATGGGAATCTTGCGGAGTTGGCCTTCGGCGTCTCGGGCTACAAAAAGTATGTAGAAGCGCTTGCGCAAATCTCTCTCCGCTAAGTACCTGGCCGGAAGACTGTCCCTAGCCTGGTTCGATGTCCCGCGTTGAGGCTGGTTTGCCTCGGAGTGGTGCATCTCGTGCGGAACAGTCCTGCGCTCCTGACTGCAAACAAAGGAGCTAGATCGGAACGTCAAAAGTTACCAGAGTGTTACACGAGTGTCAATCTGGATTCCAGATTAGAATGCGAGGATCCCCTTAACCTCAGAGTTACCCCTCCTTAAGTGATTGGCGTCACTGACATTGCCCTACCCAACTTCCACCAGACCGTACCTCCGCTGCCAGTGCGACCGCAGATGCACCAACGCTCGCGATACCTCCAGCGGTGAAACTTCCGGGTCTTTGCCCGATACCACCACCGCCGCCTCCCGACGCGCCGCCTCCAGCAGTTCCCGGTCGCGGAGCAGGTTGGCCACCCGAAATCCCGGCAGTCCGGCCTGCCGGGTACCGAAGAACTCTCCCGGCCCACGCAGTTGCAGGTCGGTTTCGGCGATTTCGAATCCGTCGGTGGTACGCACCATGGTGTCCAGCCGCTGCTCTGCCTCCGCCGTCACTTTGCCGCCGGTCACCAGCACGCAAAATGACTTGGCCGCTCCCCGCCCGATTCTGCCACGCAACTGGTGCAATTGCGCCAACCCAAAGCGCTCGGCGTGTTCGATCACCATCACGGTGGCGTTGGCAACGTCCACCCCCACCTCGATCACCGTGGTCGAAACCAGCACGTCTATCTGCCCCGCCTGGAAGCGCTGCATGATCTCGTCCTTCTGCTCGGCATCCAGGCGTCCATGCAGCAGCCCGATCCGCAAGTCCGGCAGGATCCGCCGCCGGATCTCGTCGTACATCTTGGTTGCCGCCTTGATCTCTTTCTCCTCATTTTCCTCGATCACCGGGTAGACCACGTACGCCTGGTGCCCTGCCGCCACCTGCTTGCGCACAAAGGCGAAGACTTCCTCTGCCCGCTCGTCGCCCACGCGCCGGGTCATGATCGGCGTCCGTCCCGGCGGCATCTCGTCGAGCACACTGACGTCCAGGTCGCCATACAGGGTCAGCGCCAGCGTCCGCGGAATCGGTGTCGCCGTCATCACCAGCGTGTCCGGCTGAAGGTCTTGGGGACCGGTTGCAACATCCGTGCTTCGCGTCCCGGCCATCGACCGTCGACCATCGACCGTCGACTGTTCTTCCTCCGCCGCCAGCGCCTTCTTCATCAGCTTCAGCCGCTGCATCACCCCGAACCGGTGCTGCTCGTCCACGATCACCAGCCCCAGGTTGTCGAATTCGACCTTCTCTTCTATTAAGGCGTGCGTCCCGATCACCAGTTGCGCGTTGCCCTGCGCGATGTGCCGCCGGATGTCGCGCTTCCTCCCCTCCTCCACCGACCCGGTCAGCAGCACGATGCGATACCCCGCCTTTTCCAGCATCCGCCGCGCCGACAGGTAATGCTGCGTCGCCAGGATTTCCGTGGGCGCCATCAACGCCGCCTGGTAGCCGTTCTCAATCGCGATGATCGCCGCCTCCAGCGCCACAATCGTCTTCCCCGACCCGACATCGCCCTGCAACAGCCGCCGCATCGGCGCCGGCTGCTTCATGTCCTCGGCGATCTCCTTCAGCACCCGCTTCTGCGCCGCCGTGGGATGAAACGGCAGGATGCGCTTGATCGCCTCCCGCACCCGGTCGTCAATGCCGAACGCGATCCCCGGCAGCGCCCGCATGCGTTTCCGCTTCAGCTCCAATCCCAGCTCGAGGAAAAACAGTTCTTCGAAGATCAGCCGGATCTGCGCCGGGGTCCGTGCCGCCTGCAGGTCCTCCAGCCCCGCCGACTCCTCCGGCCAATGCGCCCTCCGGAACGCCTCCCGGCGGGGCATCAGCCCCATCCGCCGCTGCACCGCCCCGGGGATTGCGTCCACGATGTCCGGCGTCAGGTTTTCCAGCGCGCCGTGGATCACTCGCCGGAACCAGCGCGACGTCACCTTGCCGCTGCCTGCCGACTCGTAAACCGGCACGATCCGCCCGATCTCGGTTGACTCGGCAATCGACTCCAGCGCGTCGCCATCATCCAGGATTTCGAATTGCGGGTTGATCAGTTGCAGCCGCTCGCGCCCCCGCTTCGATTGTTCAACTTTCCCGTATAGCGCCACCAACTGCCCCGGCTGAAACCGGTCCTTTAAATAGGTGCCGTTGAACCATATGCACTTCAGCATCGCCCGCGCGCCAGCCCCAAACAAGCCCGCCGGTTGCCCCACCCTTATCTCGCCTCCTGGGTGGCCCACCCTTGTCGCTCCCGCCGGAGCCTGCCCTGAGCGCAGTCGAAGGGGAGCGGCAGAGCCTGCCCTGACCTTGTCGAAGGGGTGGGGGTTTTCTCTGCCCAGCACCGGATCCCCCACCGTCAGCTCAAACAGCGGCATCCTTTTGGTTCGAAACAGCGCCGACGTTCTCACCTCGGCGATCACGCTCGCCATCTCGCCCGGCCGCAATTCTCCGATGCGCCGCGGATTCAACCGGTCTTCATAGCGAAAGGGCAGGTAGTACAGCAGGTCCTCGACCGTGGTGATGCCCTTGGTGGCCACCACCTCCGCCAGGCGCGGACCTATCCCCTTCACGTACTGCGCCGGAGTATTCAGTTCGAGCATGTGCTCCCTAGTTTCAAGTCTTGAGAGTCAACTTTCAAGGCCGCTCATTACTTTCGTCGGCTGAAAGCTGATAGCTGAGAGCTGACAGCTAAAACAAAAACGGCCCGAAGCTCTCGCCCCGGGCCGGATCCTCACGAAACCGCCGTTACTTCTTGGTCTTGGTCTTCTGCTTGCCGAACGAGGTCTCCACCTCTGCCCCCAACTGGGCAAGCATTTGTTTCGCGATTTCGGCGTGTTCGCCGGTCGGCTGCAGTTCCAGGTATTTCTTCAGCGTTTCCTCAGTTCCCGGAGGCGCTTCCATCTTATTCCCCTTCAGAGTCGCTTTGTTCAGCAGATTCATCGCCTTCTGGTAATAGGCCTCGGCTCTGGTGGGATCAGCTTGGATCGCCCTGTCGAACGCCTGCGTAGCCTCGTCCACCTTGCCCGTGTTGGTTAGCACCGCGCCTTCATTGTAGTAATACATCGCGGCATTCTGTGGATCGATCTGCGCCGCCTGGCTGTATGAAGCAATCGCAGCTGCGGTGTCGCCCGACTTGGCCTGCGCATCGCCGAGATTGTTGTAGTAAGCCCCCATCGGCTTGATGGCGATGGCTTTCCTGAAATCCTCGGCGGCTTTCTGATAGCGAGCGGTTTTGTCGGCGGGCGTCGTGATCTTGGCCGCGCTCTGGCGCTCCGCATCGGCCAGCTTGAACCACAGCACGTCGCGTGTCGGATCAAGCTGCGTCGCCTCGGCCAGCGTCTGGATGGCGAGATCGTAATTGCCCGCCTGCTCCGCCGCCGCAGCTGCCGCCAGCTTCTCGTTCAGCCCCTTGATCTTGAGGTTCTCTTGCTGGACGGACTCCTGCTGCTTTCTTTGTTCCTCGCTGACCTGCGGCTTCTCCTGCGTGAGGTCAATGTTGACTACGGTCTCTTCGCCGACCGCCAGCGTCACCGGGACGTTGGTCAAGTTGAAGAGCAGTTTCCCGTCCTTGCTGATCTTCACGTCATATCGGCCGGAGATGATGCCGAGTGAATAATAATTGCCGTTCTTATCGGTCTTCAAATCGTACCGCCGCCCGTTCTCTCGGTTCGTCAACTGGACCACGGCGAACGGAACCATTTTGCCCTCGCTGTCCTTCACATAACCCTTAATCGCAGCCAGTTGGCCCCATGCCGCCGGAGCCGACAACACCGCCATCACCGCCGCTAACACGCACAGAATAATTCTGCGTTTCATTGCCAATCTCCCGTTATGAATTCCGCGCATGTCCCGCGCGCGGCCAAATCTTATTACTTACCGCCGGTCGCACCGGGTCCCCGGCAGGCCTGCTGATGGCTTGCTGGGGTGCTCGCACGCGCTCTCTTGCTCGTACGGTATGGGATCGCGCGCACCTGCCGCCGTGAACGCGCGCCGCCGCAATACGCAGCTTTCGCACACGCCGCACGCCCGGTCTTCCCGGCTGTAGCAACTCCACGTTAAATCGAAGGGTGCGCCCAATTCAAGGCCGAGCGTCACAATCTCCGCCTTTCGCATCCCGATCAGCGGGGTCACGATTTCGATCTTCCCTTCCCGGGTCCCGGCGCGGATCACCTCATTGAACGCCCGATAATACGCCGGCCGGCAATCCGGGTACCCCGAGCTGTCCTGTTCCACCGCCCCAATCATGATCTTTTCCGCCCCCAGCACTTCCTGATCGGAACATCGGATGTGGCGCGGGCGCCCTCGCCCGCGTTTGAAGCGCCGGCATTTTCGGTGGTGGAACCGCCGGGCTGGGTAGAACCGCGGGGCTGGTGTGGCACACGCGCCCCCGCGTGTGCATCAACATTCTTCCGGTTGTCATCCTGAGCGAGGTCCAACGCGCCCCGGTTTTGGGCGCGTTGCGACCGAGTCGAAGGCCCCCTACTCCCACCCGCACCTTCCGGGTCGCGACCCTCAAACTCTCCCGCCGCCCGCGGCACCGCCAACGAACGATCCGTCAGCGCCGATCCCCCAATCTGCCGCAGCGCTTCATTCCGGATCACCATCCGCCGCTTAATCCCCAGACGCTGGCACACTTCTTCAAACGCCCGCCGTTCGCGCTCTTCCGTCCGCTGGCCGTACATCACGTGCAGCGCCGCCGCGTCATAGTCGCGCGCCGCCAGTGCCGCGCACACACACGAATCCATCCCGCCGCTCAGCAGCACCACCGCACGTTCACGGCCTGGCGCTCTTCCAATCGACTGGGCTCGTCCAGGCATAACCATTTCCTACGATCTCCGAAACCCCATTTCCGATTGCCGATTGCCGATTTCGCGACGCTCCGGCCCAATCGACAATCAACAATCGACAATCGGAAATGGGGTTGCTGTCAGACCAACACATCGTGATTACACGCCTTTCGTTTCCGGCGCCCAGATGAACTTGTGGATCTGCAGCCCCAGGCGCACGTTCAGCCCGTCGGCCACCATCCAGTCCGCCAATGCGCGCGGATCCAGCAGGCACTGCGACGTGTCCCGCTCCCCGCCGGCGTCCTTGCGGAAGGCCGGCGAGAAGATCGCGCCCGCCCCATTACTATCCAACCCATGTTGCCGCACAAATTCCCGCGCGAACTCATAATCCTCGCGCGAGGCCAGCACAAACTTCACCTCGTCGCCCCGGTTCAGCATCGCCAGGTTTGCCATGTCAAACCTGCCGCCTTCTCCGGATCCGGGGCATTTCACGTCCACGATCTTGTGCACCGCGCGCGGCACCGCGGCCAGCGGACGCTCGCCGCTGGTCTCCAGCAGCACGGTGTAGCCGCCATCCAACAATGTCTGCATGAAGGGAACAAGCTCGCGCTCCTGCAGCATCGGCTCTCCCCCGGTAATCTCCACCAACCCGGAGCCGGCCAGCCGGCGCACCTCGCCTTCCACCTCCTCCGGCGACATCTTCCTTCCGCCGGTGAAGGTGTATTCGCTGTCGCACCACGTGCAACGCAGGTTGCACCCCGTCAGGCGTACAAAGGTGCACGGCAGCCCGGCAAACGAGCTTTCTCCCTGGATGGAGCGGTAGATTTCCGTGATCTGCATGAGCCTGCAAGGGTCTTTCGGTCTATCGGTCTATCGGTCTGTCGGTCGTGTGCTTCTGATTCCTCGGTTTGACAGAAAGACTGATAGACCGACAGACCTTCTGGAAACTAGAAACCGGAAACTGGAGACTATTCGAAGTACGTCGCGGTCGTCGTATCCGTCTCCCAGATCTTGACCTGCTTCACCAGCACGCGCCCGCCCGTCGCCTGCTTCAGGTGCGACGTGGCCTCCTGGTAGAAGTAGCGCGCCATGTTTTCGGCCGAGGGGTTGAGCTGCCGGAACGGCTCGATGTCGTTGAGGAACTGGTGATCGAGCCGATCGATGATCTGGTTCATGGCCTGCTTCAGGTCCTTGAAATCGTACAGCAGTCCGATTCCGTCGAGCTCTTCGCCCGCCAGGGTGATGCGGACCTTGTAGTTGTGCCCGTGCGGATTCTCGCACTTGCCGCGATACCCGCGCAGCGCGTGCCCCGCCGCAAACGAATCTTCTACGCTGATCTCAAACATGCACTTCTATTGTAGCTTGCGCGCAGGAAAAACGCTGTCCGGAAGCAATTAGGCAGCTTTAGCCCTGGGTCTTCCCGTTTGACGCAGGCGCGGGATCCAGCGTGGCACGCGGCGGCAGTAATCGCGGTATTCCTCTCCGAAGCGCCGCTCCATGTCGCGCTCCTCACAGAGCGGCACCCACCAGTGCAGAAACGCCAGAAAGCCGATGAAGCCGAGCCACAGACCGGCCAAGCCGAACCAGAAGCACAGGCCAATCAGGCCCATGCCCACGCCTACCATCATCGGATTGCGCACGATCCCGTACGGGCCGCTGTCCACAATGCGCTTTGTCTTGGCGACGAACGGATGCGGTGAACCCCGTCCTTTCAGCAGGAATAGGCCGGCACACCACAGCATCAGCAGTAGACCGCCAATCGCCAGACTCGCGCCCAGCCACACGATCTTTGGACCACGCCAGCCCATCAGCCGGTCGAGCCAGATCCAGCCCAGCGTGACGAGCAAAACCGACATTGGCAGCCACAACACCCGCAGGACCATCATGGCGACTCTCCTGCAGGTACGCTACTCCGCGGCGGCACTGAGTTGCCGGAAAAAACGTCGGCGAGTGGCGCCAGCGGGCCGATTTGGAACCTGGTTGTGCCGGGCTTCACTCCTACTGTGATCTGCGTTTCGCTAACAACTTACACCTGGCAACTGACAACTGCTTTTTCACACCCTCCCCAGCACTTCCCTCGTCCGTTCATTCCGCACGTTCCCCGTGTTCAGCGTCGTCTTCGGTTCCAGCAGCATGACCTCGACTTCCTCGTCGGCGATCGGCATGTGCTCCAGCCCGCGCGGCACGATGATAAATTCCCCCGGCAGCACCGTCTCCTCCCGCTCCACGCCCTGCTCGCGAAACTTCATCCGCAACCTTCCGCGAATTACCAGGAACAGTTCGTCTTCCTGCTCGTGGTGGTGCCAGACGAACTCGCCCTTGAACTTCACCAGCTTGACGTAGGAATCGTTCACCTCGCCGGCTATCTTCGGCGACCAGTACTCGGAAAACTGCGCCAGCTTCTGCGCCACATTCACGACTTCCATCGTTCCTCCTCCGGCGGGTCGCGGTTGTCCCGCCCTTGTCGTGGTTGCCCCACCCTTATCTCGCCCGGGGTTGGCGAGATAGGGTGGGGTTTTTCTCAACCGACAATCGTCAATATCTTTCGCTAACAACCAACAACTGGCAAGTCCGCGGAATGACCTTGGGATGAATGCAACCACGCAGTCGGCTGTCTGCAATCAACAATCAACAATCGTCAATCGGCAATGCCTCACTCCGTGTTTTAGAATGACTCTAGACTTCCCGTGCGTCGCTCCATCACATTTGCGCTTTCCCTCCTGGGTCTGTTCGACTCCCTTTACCTGCTCTGGGTCTACGCCTCGCCGGCGCATCCCATGGTCTGCCTGGGCGGTGGCTGCGACCAGGTCCGCGCCAGCCGCTTTGCCCACATCGCCGGAGTGCCGACTCCCCTGTACGGCGTGGTCATGTACGGCATTCTTGCGCTTCTCATCTTCGCCGAGCCGCTGGTAGCGCCTGCATCCGGCGCGCTGCTGCGCCGCGCCGTTGCCGTCATCGCCGCCTTGGGCGTGATCGCCTCCGCCGCGCTGACCGCGATTGAAGCCTTCATCATCCGCGCCTGGTGCGTTTGGTGCGTAGTGCAGGCCGTCGCCGTCACGCTCATCTTTATTCTTTCCCTCACGCTGTTGGGCTCGCGCTTCGACGATCGCGCCCGCTCCCGCGCCGCCTTCTGGCGTCACGCGCTGGTGCTGGTGCTGGCCATCGTCGTCGGCTCTCGCGCCTTCACCTGGCTCCAAAGCCGCGAACAAGTCCCCGTCGAGGCCGCCGCGCCCACCGCCGCCGACGTTGCCTCTCGCCTGGTGCGTCCGGACAGCCACAGCACCGGCAATCCGCAAGCCCCGGTCACGCTGGTCGAATTCGCCGACCTGCAGTGTCCGTCCTGTGTCGCCGCGGAGCCCGAGATGCGCGAATTGCGCCGCCTTTACCACGACCGCGTGCGCTTCGTCTTCCGCCAATTTCCCCTGGAAAGCATTCATGTCTATGCCCTCAAGGCCGCCGAGGCCAGCGAGTGTGCCGCCCAGCAGGGAAAGTTTTGGCAGTCGATGGATCGCTTATATTCCGCCAACGGGGACCTCAAGGACGAATCGCTGCTGCGCTACGCCGGAGAGCTTGGCCTGGATACCGCGATGTTCCAATCCTGCCTCGGCAGCGGCGCAACGCTGGCGGTAATTCAGCGTGACCGCGAAGACGGCCACGCCCTCGGTGTTCGCGGCACGCCGACGTTTTTTCTCGCCAACCAGCGCATCGTTGGCGCGCCCGAAATGGCCCGATTCCAGCAGATGCTGAACCAGGCGCTCGCTTCCTCATCCGCCTCTGCTCAAATTCCGGCCGCTTCGGCCCCTGCCCCGCTCGGAGGGTCGAGCAAGCCTGCGCAACAACAGCAAGCATCATCTTCGCTGGGCGCATTCGGCGCCGCCTCCAATCCCTTCCTCAACGTCGCCGGCAACTCCACCGATTGCTCCGAAGACGCCTCCCGGGGACCTGAACCGCCGATGATCCACACCGCGGAAGCCGAGAAGCTGTTCCACAGCGGCGCCGTGTTCGTGGACGTCCGCTCTGCCGACGACTTCCGCGCCTCCCACATTTCGGGCGCGGTCAACATTCCCCTGCTCGAAGCTCAGCGCCGCTCGACCGAGCTGCCGCGCGACAAAACCATCGTCCTCTACGAAGGTGGAACCGGAGGCAGTGCCGATGCCTGCGCCGCCAGCCGCGCCGTCGGCCGCGTTCTGCTTAGCCGCGGATACAACAAGGTCGTCGTCTACCAGGACGGTCTCAGCGGCTGGCAAAAACAATCGCTGCCCATAGGCCACTAGCGTTTCTCAGCGGCTGTCATCGGGAGAGAGCGGGCGGGCAGGCTGAGGGGCTGCAGTGCGCAGCGCTCAGAGTCATTGCTTGCAATGAGCGCCAACGCAGCTAGAATGACGGTGGATGATCGTCAAGCACATACAACTCAAGAACTGGCGTAACTTCCGCTACGTCGATGCTCCACTTCGCGAGCGGGTATTCTTAGCGGGGCCAAATGCTTCCGGAAAATCGAACTTCCTGGACGTGTTTCGATTCTTACGGGACATTGCGAAGCCTGGGGGTGGGTTGCAGAAAGCGGTTGAAGACCGCGGCGGCATCTCCAAAATTCGTTGTCTAGCGGCTCGCCAACACCCGGACATCGAAATTCAGATCGACTTGGCTAACTCGCCGGATGCCTCGGCAGAATGGAAGTACGCGCTTGGAATTAAACAGGCACCCCGCGGACGTCGCCTACCTTATCTCGCCTACGAGCGCGTTTGGCACCGCGAGCGTCAGTTGATTAACCGCCCCGACGAAGATGACAAGAGCGATCCATTACGGCTTACGCAGACACACCTTGAACAAATCAATGCGAACCGATCATTCCGCGATATAGCACGTTTTCTCGAGACAGTGCTTTACCTACATCTCGTTCCTCAATTGCTCAAACACCCGGAGGCGTTCGTCGGTCCAGGCATTCCTGGTGATCCATTTGGGCGTAATTTCCTTGAGAGGGTGGTGAAAACGCCAGAGAAAACTCGCAGATCGCGGCTGAAGAAAATTGAAGGCGCATTGTTGCTGGCAGTACCTCAGTTGAAGGGCCTGACGGACGTTGTCGACCAAACGGGAACACCTCATTTGGAAGCCGAATACAAACATTGGCGGTCAACCGGCGCGAAACAGCGAGAAGATCAGTTTTCTGATGGCACACTGCGGCTGCTTGGGCTGCTTTGGTCGCTTCTTGAAGGCGATTCGCTCCTCCTCCTTGAGGAGCCAGAATTGTCCCTGAACTCTGGAATCGTAAGAAAGATTCCCGCACTCATTCACCGACTCCAACGCCAAAAAGAGCGCCAGGTCATTCTTAGCACCCACAGCGCTGACCTACTTTCTGATATGGGTATAGGAGGTGATGAGGTCTTATTGCTTACACCCAGCGTGGAGGGCACGAAGGTAGAGCTTGCGTCTTCCATCAAAGAGGTCCGAATGATGCTGGAGCATGGTATTAGTGTTGCGGATGCCGCACTCCCGCGCACCGTACCTGAGCAGGTCCATCAACTCGACCTATTCGAATAAATGCCACCAATTCCAGTCAATCTTGCGGTCGAGGACGCTCTCAGCGAGGCAGTTCTACGGCGTATGGTTGCTGCGACCGGTAGAAACTACGCGATTGGGTTTGTGTACGGTCGCGGTGGCTTTGGATATCTGAAGAAGATAACGCCCGGGCTTAATAATGCGGCAAAGGGCACTCCGTTCATACTTCTAACAGATCTGGACTTAGGGAATTGCGCACCGGACCTACTCGCCGAGTGGCTAAAAGTACCGAGGCACCCAAACTTTCTTTTCCGTGTGGCGGTTCGGGAGGTCGAAGCTTGGGTGCTGGCGGACAGGCGCGGGTTTGCTAAGTATGTCTCGGTCAGGCAGGCGGCCGTTCCCGAAAGCGTTGATGACCTGCCCGATCCCAAGGAAAAGTTGTTGGCAATCGCGGCGAAATCCCGAAAACGAGAGCTGAAGATAGATTTGCTTCCGCGGAAAGGAAGTACCAGCAAGATCGGTCCAAACTACAACGGCCGATTAACGCATTATGTACATACAAATTGGGATGTTCGCGTGGCAGAGCAGCATTCTCCCAGCTTGGCGCGCGCGATGCGCGCCCTGCGCACCTTCACCCCTGTCTGGTAATTTCTGCTGCATTCGTCGTATCGAGCGAATCGACAAAATTAGACTCGCATCCGCTTTGGATGCTTTGCTGCATCTCCGCTACGTCCTCCTGCGGAATTGAACCCCTGAACGCTAGAAACGCCTGCGGGCTGCTGCGATCGTTTCTTGGGACCTGGCCGGTCGGCTGCGCGTTTATTGCACTCCACACCGTCATAGCGGATACCCTCAGCGGCTGAAGCCGTCTAGTCTTCTGGCCTGAGTGGCACGGCTGATGCCGTGCCCTTCCCAGTGCTGTCTCGCAACAACGTGCGCTACATTACCGGCAGCGTCGGCTCCCCGTTGTCCACCTCTTCCTTCGGGATCACCACCGCCGCTGCCACCTTGTCGTCGGAATCCAGTTGCAGCAACCGCACCCCCTGGGTCGAGCGCCCGGCTTCGCGGATCTGGTTGGTCGCGATGCGGATGATCTTGCCGTACTGCGAAATCACCATCGCTTCGCTCTGGTCGCTGACCAGCAGAATCCCCACCACCTTGCCGTTCCGCGCCGTGGTCTTGACGTTGATCACGCCCTTCCCGCCGCGCGTCTGCAGGCGATACTCGTCCACCCCGGTGCGCTTGCCGTAGCCCATCTCCGTGATCGACAGGATCAGGTTCGGCGTCGGTTCGGCTTCCCCACTCTCGTCCTTGCCGTTTTTCTTGCCGCCGTCCACCCGCGCTTCGCTCTTCGGCGTCACCGCCATGCCGACGATGTAATCGCCCTTATCCAGGTCCATGCCGCGCACGCCGTACGCCGGACGTCCCATCGGCCGCACGTCTTCTTCGCCGAAGCGGATCGCCATGCCTTCGTGCGACGCCAGGAAGATGATCTGGAAACCGTCGGTCACCGCCGCCGCCACCAGTTCATCGCCCTTGTCAATTCCGATGGCGATGATGCCGCGCGACATCACGTTGCTGAAGTCCTTCAGCGGCGTCTTCTTCACCGTGCCGTTCCGCGTGGCGAAGAAGATGTGCTTGCCTTCTTCCTCCAAGTCACGCACCGGCACGATCGTGCGCACGCTCTCGCCCGGCTGCAGCGCCACCAGGTTGCCGATGTGCTTGCCCTTGCCGGCGGCGCCCACGTCGGGCACCTCGTATACCTTCAGCCAGTACACCCGCCCGGTGTTAGTGAAAATCAGCAGGTAGGCGTGCGTCGAGGCGATGAACAGGTGCTCGACAAAATCCTCCTCGCGCGTCTTCATCCCGGTGCGGCCCTGTCCGCCGCGGCGTTGTGAGCGGTAGGTGGTGAGCACCGTGCGCTTCAGGTAGCCGCCGTGCGAGACCGTGACCGCCACCTGCTCGTCCACGATCAGGTCTTCGAGCTGGATTTCGGCGGCTTCGTCCACGATCTGCGTGCGCCGCTCGTCGCCGAACTTCTTCTTGACCTCCTCCATCTCCTTCACGATCACGCCGCGCAGCTTCTTTTCCGAGGCGAGAATCGTTTCGTACTCCCCAATCCGGTCGCGGACTTCCTTCAGCTCGTTCACCACTTCGTCGATGGAGAGCCGCGTCAGGCGGTGCAATTGCAGTTCCAGGATGGCTTCGGCTTGCTTGGCGTCGAAGCCCCTCTCCGGCTTGTTGCGCCCCACCGACACACTCGATTTCTTGCCGCTGACGTTGACCTCGATCGCCTTGCCGCCGAAGTACGCCACCAAATTCTCGCGCGCCTCGGTGCGGTTGCCGCTGCCACGGATAATCGCGATCACGTTGTCCAGGTGGTCGATTGCGAGTTGGTAGCCCTCCAGGATGTGCTCGCGGTCTTTTGCTTTGCCCAGCAAATACGCGGTGCGGCGCCGCACCACGTCAATGCGGTGATCGATGAAGTGCTGGATCGCCTGCACCAGCCCCATCTCCTTCGGTTGTCCGTTGACCACCGCCAGGAAGATCATGCTGAAACTGTCCTGCATCTGGGTGTGCTTGTAGAGCTGGTTGAGCACGATCTGGGGCTCGGCCCCGCGCTTCAGCTCGATCACGATCCGCATCCCGTCGCGATCGCTTTCGTCGCGGATGTCGCTGACGTCGTCTATGGTCTTGTTGTTGACCAGATCGGCGATGCGCTCGATCAAGGTGCGCTTGTTTACCTGGTAGGGAATTTCGGTGACGATGATCGCCTGGCGATCCTTCTCTATCTTGTCTATCTTCGCCCTTGCCCGCATCATGAAACGCCCGCGCCCGCTCTGGTACGCCGCCTTGATTCCGCTGCGACCGTGGATGATGCCGTAGGTCGGGAAATCGGGGCCCTTCACGAACTCCATCACGTCGTCGAGGGTAGCGTTGGGTTTGTTCACCAGCATGATGCAGGCGTCCACGATCTCCGTCAGATTGTGCGGCGGGATGTTGGTCGCCATGCCCACCGCAATTCCATTCGACCCATTCACCAGCAGGTTGGGGACGGTCGTCGGCAGCACCACCGGCTCCACCGTGGTGTCGTCGAAGTTGGGGACGAAGTCCACCGTCTCTTTGTCGATGTCGGTGAGCATTTCCTCGCCGAACGCCGTCATCCGGCACTCGGTGTACCGGTAGGCCGCCGCCGGGTCGCCGTCCACCGAACCGAAGTTGCCCTGCCCGTCCACCAGCCGGTAGCGCATGGAAAACGGCTGCGCCATGCGCACCAGCGCGTCGTACAGCGCGACGTCGCCGTGCGGGTGATATTTGCCCAGGCACTCGCCCACCACCTTGGCGCACTTCACGTGCTTGCGGTTCGAGAGCAGGCCCATGTCGTGCATCGCGTACAGGATGCGGCGATGCACCGGCTTCAGCCCATCGCGAATGTCGGGCAGCGCGCGCCCGATGATCACCGACATCGAGTAGTCGAGATACGACCGCCGCATCTCCTCTTCAATGTTGATCGGCTGGATGTTGCCGCCCGGACCTTGCGGCCCGCCGCCGTCCGGTGCTAGTGGAAGTTGGGGATTCTGTTCGTCTGCCATGAATTAGTTCTCAGCTTTCAGCTTCAGCCTGTGTGGCACGGGTCTTCGACCCGTGTTTTCGCAGGGGCTGGAAAGGGTGGGTCAGAGACCCGCGCCATACAAGCTAACCTTCTTAATTTGCAGGAAGTTACGCCCAAGAAGAGCACGACTCATTATAGCAGAATTGAGCGCGGTTGCCCCACCCTTATGTCGCCTGCGGAAGCCTGCCCCGAAGCGGACCCAGGTGGCGACATAGGGTGGGGATTTTCCGTAAGCACGCCTACTCCATCTTCACCCACGACGGCACGCTAAACTCCACCCCGCGATCGTCATTCGCCTTGATCGTCGCCTTCAAATTCAGCTCCGCCAGCGGAATCTTGTGCGCCACAAACGCGCCCAGGTCGTACAGCGTTGGCCCCACGATGGCATAGTTCTTGACCTCTTGCTCGTGGCCGTCGAGGTACACCAGCACCACCGGTATCTGCTCCCGTGCATCTGCCGGAGACTGATCATCCGCGACTGTCGGCGGGTTCGCGTAGTGCGACGAATCGTGCACACGCTCGCTGGTGGCGCGATGTTCGAAGATCGTGGGCGCGGGCGGATCGGGTTCCGCTTCCGCCTCCGGCTCAGGTTCGGCTGCCACCGCCACCGGGTACGCGTAAGGCACGTAAATCGGGTAATAGGCGCCCGCGTTGTTATTTCGATGCCGCTTCGGGCGCAGGTTCGCCGGCCCGCCATTGTACGCGCCGGGAAAGTAAAACCCGCTGGTAAACCGGTTCTGCGTGCAGCCGGAACACGGTGTCGAGTAGCCGTTCGGGCCCAGCGAGGTCACGCTCGCCGGAGGTCCGGGATTATAGCTCCGCCCCGGCGCCATCGAAGTCACCGACGCCGGTGCTCCCCGAATCTGCCCCATCGCCGGCAACACCAGCACCAGCACGACCACTGCCGCTATGTACCATGCCCGTTTCATATGCCTAGCATAGTCCCGTTACTTCGCTGCTGCACGCGCTGGCTCCGATTCATCCCAATGTTCCGTATCAAATCGGAACCCGATTACTCTCACTCACAACTCAAACTCGTATGGTGCCCCACATCTGCCCGTCTTTGGCAGATGTGGGTCGTCTCGGGTCTCCCGACTCATACAGGCCACCGGAGCGGCAGTCTCGAAACAGGAGGCCCACCGCCGCCCCGATGACCCGGCCCTTACTCTTGAAAACCCGCATGGGAGCGGGGAGTTGCGAAGATTGGTAATTTGGCAATCTGGTAATTTCCCGGTCGTGCATTCGGATCGCGTCGTCCGGGTTCAAATTACCAAGTTACCCAATTGCCAAATTACGAAATCCTCGCCAGCCCCGCCACGCTGAACGCCGCGTGCGCCGCCAGGATCCCGGTCAGGATGCCTGTCACCAGGCTCCCATACGAGGTTTCCAGCAGGTCGGCAAAGACCCCGGCGATGAACACGAAGGCGAACGGCAGCGACGCGACAAACAGATCGTAGCCGCCCAGATGCGGCATGGTGATTCCCAGCACGATCAACACGCCGAACGACACCAGCGGCGCCGTCACCCCGAAGAACCGCGGACGTTTCCATACCGCGTACCCGATCAACGCTACTGCCAGCGCCGCCAGCACGCCCGGCATGCGCAGGAAGAACACCGCCAGCAAGTTGTAGGTCAGCTTGCGCCCGAGCAGCCGCGGCGCGAAGTCGGCCGCCCGCAACCCGCGTACCGCAGCCGCCATGGCGGGCACGTCAAAGCCATAAGCGGCCAGGAGCAGGACCAACGCCACCGCGCACGCCACCGCCACAATCGCCCCTGCTGCCCCTGTTCGCTCCGGTACCAGGTACAGCATGAACCCCAGCGCCAGCAGTGCTACCGCGGCCAGCGCCAGGTGCGATCCCACCGCCAGCGCCATCGCCAGCCCCAGCAGCCCGATCCGTTTCCAGTTCCAGAGCACCACCTCGCGCGGCGCGTACAGCGTGTGCGACACGGCAATCGCCGTAAACACCATGCCGAACGCCCCCCACGCCGCCACGATCGCCGGTTGGATCGCTGCCGCCCGCATGATGATCGCCGGCGAAAAAGCGTACAGCGCGAGCGCAATGTATCCGCCCGCATTGCCGTACAGCCGCCGCGCCACGTACCACAGCGACGCTCCCAGCAGCACGCCGATGGCGATGAACGGCAGGCGCGCGCGCCACCGCCACGACCGCGGATGCGGATAGAAGAACGGTGTTGCCCCCGGAAACCGTGTGGCACGGTTCTGTGTGGCACGGGTCTGTGTGGCACGGGTCTCCGACCCGTGATTGTCTAACCCCTCCCCGATCCTGATCCCTGATCCAATCAACGGCGCCGCCGCCAGTACCGGAATGATCGGCGAGCGCGCCGCTTCCGCCGCGAACACGTGCTGGTGAAACAGCGTTTGCCCGCGCTCGATTTGCGCCAGCTCCATCTCGCGCATCGGAGAGTGCACCGCCAGCCACAAGCATTGCGCCAAGAATGCAGCCAGTAGCGCTCCTGCAATGATCTGGGGAATTCCCACCGGCGATCCCAGCACGACCACGTACTCGCGCCTTCGCCCTGCTGCGGCGTCTGCGGTCTCGGTGTCAGGAACGGGCGCGGGGGTGGGGCCAGAGGACATCAAACGCTTTGTATCACGCTGGCGAGTGGCGAATGAAGAAGTAAGAAGTCAGAAGTAAGAAGTCAGAACAGAATTTGACGAATTCCTCATTCTGACTTCTTAATTCTTACTTCTCACTTCTCTCCTCACGAGGTGTGATCGTGAATGATCTGCCACCCACCGGGAAACTTGCGAAGTATAAGCGTAAACATCCCGCCCGGCTCCTCCCCATTCTTCATCTTCAAGCGCCAATGCCCGCGCACGAATGCGGCGTCAGGCGCAAGCATTTCCACGCGCAGATCGAAGAAATCCAGTTTCCCCATTTCCTTTCCTTCACCCTGATATTTCTTCCGATAGCGCTCCAGCGTCGGCTGCCACCCGCGCGTCTCGGTGGTGCCGGAGATGAACGACAACTCCGGCGACTTCCAGTACCCCGCCATGAATCCCTCCAGGTCGCCGCGGTTCCACGCATCCACCTGCTGGGCGAGCAGCGCACGGATAGCGGATTTTCCTGCCTCGGCCGCGTTCTGCGCTAACGCGGCGCTCGACGTGAAAAGCAGGGCCACGACGAGTGTCACTATGACCGGACTGAAGGATCTGCGCATTTCTTTCTCCGTGCCGGAGCCTGCCCCGAGCGCAGCCGAGGGGTGTCTCCGTGGTGAGTTCCTATTCCACTCCAAAGAATTTCTCCACGTCCGCCATCTGTGTCGTCCTGCGATATTTCGGCAGACTCTCCAGGAATACCTTGCCGTACTGCTTCTTCAATATCCGGTTATCCATCAATGCCAGCAGGCCGCGGTCGTCGAGCGAGCGGATCAGCCGCCCGAATCCCTGCTTCAGCGTGATCACCGCCGCCGGCACCTGGTAATCGAAAAACGCGTTTCCGCCCGCCGCATCAATCGCCCGGATGCGCGCCGCCACCACCGGATCGTTCGGCACCGCGAACGGCAGCCGGTCGATGATCACGCAGCTCAACTGCTCGCCTTGCACGTCCACGCCCTGCCAGAACGATGCCGTCGCGAACAGCACCGCGTTCGGCGTACTGCGGAACTCCTCCAGCAGCGCGTTCTTCGGCGCCTGCCCCTGGATCATCACCGGGTACGCCAGTTCGCCCAGCAGCCGGTCATGGATTTCGTGCATCTGCGCGTAGCTGGTGAACAGGCAGAAGGCGCGCCCCTGCGTGATCTCCAGCAGACGCCGGATGCGCTCCGCCGCTTTCGCCGTGAACTCCGGCACGCGCGGATCGGGCAGGTCCGGCGGGATGTACAGCATGGCTTGCGACTCGTAATCGAAGTGCGACGGCACCACCAGCTCGCGCGCGTGCTCCAGCCCCAGCCGCTTGCGCGTGTATTCGAACCCGTTGCTCACCGCCAGCGTTGCCGAGGTCAGCACCGACGTTTCCAGCTTGTCGAACAGGTACTGGCGCAGGATTTGCGACACATCAATCGGCGTCGCTTGCAGGAAGACATGCTGCCGACCTTGCGTGGCTCGTGCACGCGGTTGCCCCACCCTTATCGCCTCCCGGGTTTGGAGGCGATAGGGTGGGGATTTTTCCTTGCGGCTCCGCGTCGAGAAACCTGCACCCCTCCGCTCGATCCAGAACACCGTGTTCTTGTCCTGGTTCTCCATCACGAACCCGAGTTGCACCTGCAATTCCTGCGCCCGCCGCGCCAGCATGTGCAGCTCGTCGGGCTTGTTCTTCACCGCTTGCAGCTCCGCCTGCAACCTGCCCAGCGCCCGCATCACAGCCTGGTACTCGTCCCCGTTCTCTTCCAGGAACTCGGGCCGGTTCTCAAACGCAAACCTTCCCTCTCCCGCCGGCAGCAGCGCGAAAAATCTCTGCGCGTGCTCGCGAACTCCCGCCGTGGCCTGCAACAGCTTCCCCGACGCCAGTTGCGCCTTCTGCAACGTCCCGTCCACGTCGCGCGCCAGCTCCTCGAACCGCGGCGTGCTCACGCTCACCCCGAAATAGTTCGCGGCCACGTCCTCCAGCTCATGCGCCTCGTCGAAGATCACCGCCGCGCAATCCGGCAGGATGCCGGCATCCGCTTCGCCCTCGGTCGCCATCTTGATCGCCAGGTCGGCGAAAAACAGATGGTGATTGACGATGATGATGTCGCTCTCCGCCGCCTTGCGATGCATCTCGGTGATGAAGCAGCGGTCGAACTGCTGGCATTTCTGCCCGATGCACGCCTCCGCGCGCGCATCCAGCTTCGGCCACAACTGGCTCGATTCCGCAATCTTCACCAGCTCCGAGCGGTCGCCCGTCGGCGTCGTCTTCTCCCACTCCGCGATCGCCCGGTATTGCTCGATCTCCTCCAGCCCGCTCAGCACCGGCTGGTCGGTCAGGTCGTAGAGCTTTTTGCGGCACAGGTAATTGTTCCGCCCCTTCATGTAGCAGACTTTGAGTTGGCCAATGTGCTGTGCGAGAAACGGAACATCTTTATAGAAGAGCTGTTCCTGGAGGGTCTTCGTGCCGGTAGAAATAATGACGCGCTTGCCCGAGCGGATCACCGGCAGCAGGTACGCCAGCGTTTTGCCGGTGCCCGTCCCGGCCTCGACAATCAGGTGACGCCGTTCCTCCAGCGCCTTGGCCACCTCTTCCGCCATCTGCAACTGCCCGCGGCGGAACTCGTACGCCGGATGCGTCTTCGACAGCAGCCCGCCGGGCGCAAAAAAGCTGTATAGCGAGCCCGAAGCAGCGGTTTGTGCGGGTTGGGAAGATGTGGACACAGGTCAAGAGAACGGAATCCTTATAATAGCTGTTAGGGCATTTGTAATTTGCAATTTGTAATTGGTACTTTTGCGGCGGTTGCCCCACCCTTATCTCGCCCGGTGAAGCCTGTCCTGAACGCAACCGAAGGGGCGAGATAGGGTGGGGATTTCCACCAGCAATTACAAATTACCAATTACAAATTACAAATCCGTGTCCAATTCCTCCCAATCCGCGACTCACGTATCCACCCTGGCCATCGTTGGCCGCCCCAACGTCGGCAAGTCCACGCTGTTTAACAAGCTCATCGGACGCCGCCGCGCTATCGTGACCGACGAGCCCGGCATCACCCGCGACCGTCTCTACGGCGAAACCGAGTGGAGCGGACGCCGCCTCCGCGTCATCGACACCGGCGGCATCATTCCCGATGACAAGGAACACATCCCGGCGGAGATTTTTCGCCAGGCCCGCGTTGCCCTCGACGAAGCCGACGCCATCGTCATGGTCGTGGACGGCCGCTCCGAACTCACCGCCCCCGACATCGAACTCGCCCGCCTGCTCATCCGCGGCGGCAAGCCGTTGTTCCTCGCCGTCAACAAGGTGGACACGCCCAAGCTCGAGCCCTATGCCGAAGAATTCCGCAGCCTCGGCATCCGCAACCTCTTCCCCATTTCCGCCGAGCACGGCCTCAACGTCGCCGACCTGCTCGACGCTGTCATGCAAGCCATCCCCGAGACCGTGTGGCCCGGGTCTCCTCCCCGGGATGGCGGGTCAGAGACCCGCCCCCACACAGAAGACACCGCCATCGAAGGCCAGCCCGCCGAACCCGTGGACGAAGGTGGTCGCTCGGAGGACGCGCGTGCACAGCGCGAGACCCGCGTCGCCATCATCGGACACCCCAACGTCGGCAAGTCCACCCTGCTCAACGCGCTCACCTCCACCGACCGCGCCATCGTCTCCCCCACTCCCGGCACCACCCGCGACGCGGTGGACGAACTGGTGGAACGCGGCGGCCACGCTTACCGCTTCATTGACACCGCCGGCATCCGCCGCAAGGGCAAGACCAGCCTGGTCGCGGAAAAACTTTCCGTCGTGATGGCGCGCCAGCATCTCGAGCAAGCCGACATCGCCCTGCTTGTCATTGATGCTGCCGAGGGCGTCGCCGCGCTCGATGCCAATATCGCCGGCTACGCCCACGAGAGCGGACGCTCCGTCATCATCGTGGTCAACAAGTGGGACCTGATCGCCAAGAGAAAAGAAGATGAGGCGACCCGCCGCGCCACCACGCGCCACCACGGCGGCGTCAAATTTCACCGCGGCAGCATGAATGCCCGCATCGCCGCCCGCGCCGGCAGCGGCAACGGTCACAAGCCCGCCGACCGCCGTCTCTACGAGGAAGAACTCCGCCAGCAACTCAAGTTCCTCGACTACGCCCCCGTGGTCTTCGTCTCCGCCAAGTCCGGCAAAGACGTGGACAAAATTTTCGAACTCGTCGCCCAGGTCTCCGCCGAGCGCCGCAAGCGCATTCCCACCGCCGCCATCAACCGCTTCGTGCAGAGCGTTGATTTTGACCGTGCCTCCGTCCCCCACTCCCGCCGCGTCAAAATCCTGTATATGACCCAGGCCAGCGCCTCGCCCCCGACCTTCGTGCTCTTCACCGACCGCGCCGTCAAGCTCCACTTCTCCTTCGAACGTTTCCTGGAGAACCAGCTTCGCCGCGCCTTCGGCTTCGTCGGCACCCCCATCCGCATCAAAACCCGCGCCCGTTCTTAGCCACAGAGGACACAGAGGATAACCCGCCACAGATTTACACGGATGGACCCGGATCAGAAAAGACAAGAAAATCCGATCCGCGAGAATCCGCGGCAATCCGTGGTTTGCTTTTTCCGCCCCCTCCGTGTCCTCTGTGGTTAAATCATTCCTGCATGGCAGACACCAAACCCATCCGCCTTACCGAACACGTCAAAGCTGCGGGTTGAGCGTCCAAGCTGAGTCCGGCGGCGCTGGACGCGGTGCTTGGGAGATTAGCCCGGCAACAGGACCCCAACGTTCTGGTCGGCTTCGACAAAGCCGACGACGCCGGCGTGTACAAAATTTCTCCTGACCTCGCCCTCGTCCAGACCGTGGATTTTTTCACCCCCGTCGTCGACGACCCTTACACCTTCGGCCAGATCGCCGCCACCAACTCGCTCAGCGACGTCTACGCCATGGGCGGACGCCCCCTCAACGCCCTCACCCTGGTCTGCTTTCCCGACAAGGGCGATCTCGACATCCTCGAGCAGATTCTCGCCGGCGGTCTCAGCAAGATGGTGGAAGCGGACTGCACTATCGTTGGCGGCCACTCCATTCGCGACGAGGAACTCAAGTTCGGCTACGCCGTCACCGGTACCATCCATCCCGGCCACGTCCTCGCCAACTCCGGCGCCCGCCCCGGCGACAAGCTCATCTTCACCAAGGCCCTGGGCACCGGCGTCATCTCCACCGCAATTAAGAAGGGCAAAGCCGAGCAAAGCTGGATTTCCGCCGCCACCGTTTCCATGACCACGCTGAACAAGACCGCTTCTGAAGTAATCACCGAATTCAACGCCGTCGACCGTCGACCGTCGACCGTCGACTCTGCCATCGACCATCGACCAACGGCCATCGACTCCCTCACCGACATCACCGGCTTCGGCCTCATCGGACACGCCCGCGAAATGGCCCTCGCCAGCGACGTCTCGCTCCGCCTCCGAGCCTCCGCCGTTCCCCTTCTCCCCGGCGCGCTCGATTGTGTCCGTGCCGGCTTCATTCCCGGAGGCCTGAAGAACAACCGCGACTTCGCCGAATGTGCCGCCGAATTTGACGCCGCCATCTCCGAAGACGTCCGCACCCTGCTCTTCGACCCGCAAACCGCCGGCGGCCTGCTCATCTCCGTCGCCGCCGATTCCGCTGGCGACCTCCTCGCCGCCCTGCGCGCAAAAAAAATCCCCGCCGCCCTCATCGGCGAGGTCCTGCCCCGCACCAAACCACTGATCTCTGTTCTTCCCTAATTTCTATTGAGTGTCATCCTGAGCGAGGTCCAACGCGCCCCGCTTTTGGGCGCGTTGCGGTGGAATGCACGTGCGGCGAGTTTTTCAATCGACAATCGACAATCGGCAATGCTTTTGCTCTATCCTCTCTCAAACGCGTGCTTCTTCTCCAACTCCTCCCGCGCCATCCGCGCCTGCTCTTCCATCTCGCTTCCCCGCGCCATCAGCGCCGGCGTGGCCTCAGCGTATTCTCCCGTAACCCGCAGCTCCGGCAACGCCCGCGCCATCGCCACCAGGTGCTCCGGCGTGGTGTCCAGGTACTGTGCGTCCGCCGCATCCGCAACTAGCACCCGCGACGCGCCCAGCTTGGTCGCCCAATAAACCTTGCGCAGCAGCAGCGACGCCCTCTCCTCGTCCTGCGCCTCGCCGAACGCCCACTGGTTGCGTTTGAAGTCGTAGGCCCGGCTGCCGAACGCTACCGGCGCCCGCTTCGGCGTCTTCAGAAACTCGATTTCCTTGCGGTCCACCGCCTTGCGCACCGTGTTGATCGCCGGCGCCTCCACGTCCTTTGGCTCCAGCGACGGCAGCACCTCGCGCACCGTCACCGTCAATTGCAATGCGACCAGCGCGTGCACATCCGCGCTCCCTGGCGCGCCGGAGCACAGCGACACCGTGCCCTGCAGCACGTAAAAGTCCGCCCCCGACTGCGACGGGCGAACCGGCCAGTTCAGTTCCATCCTCAGCGGCAGCCCCATCCTGGTCACATACACTGGTTTGTCTTGGCTTTCCATGCGCGACGTATTCTACCGTGCCAACAAAAAAAACCCGGCTTTCGCCGAGCTTCTCCCCCAAGAAAATCTGCACTCTTACGCCACTTCTTCCGTCCCCAGCGCTTTCAGCACGTGCCGGATGCGATCCACCCGCGCCGCGTCGTCCCCGGTTCCCTTCACGAACTCCATCCCGTAGGTATAACCGCGCCGGTTGCGGATGATGGTGCGCGCGATCAGCGGCTCGCCGCGATAGGGCGGCGTAAAGCTGATCTCCACTTCTTCCCCGATCCCCAACTCCGCTCCCGCAAACACTGCGATTCCGCCCTCATTCAGGTCGGTTCCCCGGCCGTCTATGTACACCGTCTTGTTCGGTTTCTTCACGATCACCGTCACCGGAACCCGGATCTTCAGCCGCGGCCAGCGTCGCATTGTCGTGTATGCCGCTGCCGCTGCCCCGAATGCGATTTCGGAATGCGCCATGGCTCTCCTGTGACGTTCCCTGCCTATCGCCGAAGTTATCCTTCTCTTCTTCCACCGGCAAGTTACTGAAGTCCGAGCCCGTCCGGGGATGACCAGATCACCCGATCCCCCGATCTCTCATCCCCCCAGCGCCCTGGTCAGCGTCGCCGCCCGGTCACCGGCATCGCGGATCCGCATCGCCGACATGCGCACCGACGGGTCCAGTTCTTCTTTCATCAGGATCAGGTCGGCGTGCCCGATCACCACTTCCAGGGCGTTGCGGAACTCATGCACGAATTTCTCGATCAGATCGTCGCGCGCCGCCTCCACCGCATTCGCCTCAAGGTTTACCTCGGTTCGGCGATGGCCATTGGTGGTCAGCAGCCGGTAGGTGGTAAACGTCGCCGCCAGCTCGGACTCCTCCAGCGAGGTCTTCGCCTCCGGCACGCGCGCGATAAATCCGCCGCACAGCATGGTCGCCGCCGCATCGCCCGTGATCTGCCGCGGCAGTGCCATCCGCACCTCCACCGGCGCGAACAAGTCCATCGGCGCCTGCCCGCGGAACAGCATCCCGCCGGCACTGATGTCCTTCGTCACCCCGCGGTACCAGTGGAACGCCCCCGCGTACCGGTAGCGCATCGGCAATTCCAGTGGAAACCGCTGCAACCGCGCCGGCCCGTAGTCCACTCTCTGGCCCGTTGCCTGGCCCATGTGCCCTCCTCCCCGGGTGCCGCGCGCCCAGGCGCATTCACGGCCCCTCGCGAACCCCCTGCTTACGGCGCTTAGTCTTGCTGCTTGCTAGGATGAGCCGAAGTATCGCCTCGCGACACTTACGGAAGGACACCGACTGCGGTTCGCACTCGCGCTCCACGGATGGCACACAAATATTGAGGAATAGGCACGGATGGCGCGCCAGGACTTGGAGAAGAAACACGCGTTCGAGAGTCTGGGTGAGAACTCAATTTCGTAGACAGCAGTGGTCGAAATGGCCAGCTCTACAGCGCCGGAGGCGCGGAATTCGTTAGCCCACCGCCAGCTCTACAGCGCCGGAGGCGCGGAATTCGTTAGCCCAGCGCCAGCTCTACAGCCGCGGAGCGGCGGAATTCGTTAGCCCAGCGCCAGCTCTACAGCGCCGGAGGCGCGGAATTCGTTAGCCCACCGCCAGCTCTACAGCGCCGGAGGCGCGGAATTCGTTAGCCCAGCGCCAGCTCTACAGCGCCGGAGGCGCGGAATTCGTTAGCCCACCGCGGCAGCGGTGGGAATGCGAAGACAATGACGGTGAGCGCCAGCGGCGCGGCACAGTTCTCACACAGACTCCGGAGAGAGGCTGGTACACCCGCCGGACTGCCCGCCCGCTCCCGCGCGCAACCCTATTTCTTGGGACTTTCAGACATGCTGTGCAGCCAGTCCGCGATGGGCTCGGGATTCACTGGCGGCAGCTCCTCGCGGTCAAGCGCACTGCGCACACAGCGCTCCGCCGCAGCGACCAGGTGAAAATACTCCGAGGCGCCGCATTGCGGCGCGGGCGGTTGTCGTCTTCTCATTGGCTACTGCTTTCTCCCCAGCAGACCGCTGCTCAACCCCACATCAGAGCGCGGCCTCTACAACCAGTGAACAAAGCGTAGCCGACGCCACCGGCCTGCGTCCAACGCATATTTTCTGTTGGCAAAATCGGAATTCTAAGACTTCGATCGAATGGCGGATGCTGATGCTGGCCATTGCAACCGTGGCGGCCAGTGGGTAAGATCGGCGCCGAATTTGAAGTCAAGAAGGAGATTTCGGCCTAATATTGCAGCCTGAGTTCTGCCCCCATGATCGACCAGATCATCTCTCACTACCGCATCGTCGAGAAGCTCGGCGGCGGGGGCATGGGCGTGGTCTACAAGGCTGAGGACACCGCGCTTGGCCGCTTCGTCGCCCTCAAATTCCTGCCCGAGGACGTAGCTCAAGACCCGCAATCGCTCGAACGTTTCCGCCGCGAAGCACGCGCCGCTTCCGCCCTGAACCACCCCAACATCTGCACCATCTACGAAATCGGCAAGCACGATGATCATTCCTTCATTGCCATGGAGCATCTGGAGGGCGTGACCCTGAAGCATCGTATCGGCGGAAAGTCGGTCGAGGTCGACGTCCTGCTTAGTCTGGCGATTGAAATCGCCGACGCTCTGGACGCGGCCCACGCCAAGGGGATCGTTCATCGCGACATCAAGCCCGCCAACATCTTTGTCACCAAGCGCGGCCACGCAAAGGTGCTTGATTTCGGGCTGGCAAAGGTCGTGGTCACAGGCGGTTCTTCGAGCAACCTTGGGCCTCGTCACACACAGCCGGGTTCCGTGGACGCCGAGCCTCTGACCAGTCCCGGCACCATGCTGGGAACGGTGGCTTATATGTCGCCGGAGCAGGTACGTGCCAGAGAACTGGATGCGCGTACCGACTTGTTCTCCTTTGGGGCAGTGCTGTACGAGATGGCGACCGGCGATTTGCCGTTTCACGGGGAAAGTCCGGCGATGATCTGTGAAGCCATCGTGAACCGCGCCCCGGTGGCGGTGGTTCGGTTGAATCACGACGTGCCGCCCAAGCTGGAAGACATCATCAACAAGGCTCTGGAGAAAGACCGCAATCTGCGGTATCAGAGTGCGGCGGAGATGCGCGCCGACCTGCAACGGCTCAAGCGCGATACGGAATCCGGGCTGCTGGCAACACCGCCGGCTGAATTGCCCGCCCGAAAAGGCGCCAGCGGTACGCTTCCCTTGGCGTCCATGGCCGTGCCGTCATCCGATTCCGGGTCCAGCCACACTCTGGAGATGGCGCACGTCCTGTTCACCGACATCGTGGCTTATTCCCGCCTTCCTATGGATCAGCAGCAGCAGGCGCTGCTTCACCTGCAGGAAGCGGTCCGCCAAACCCATGAATTCGCTCGCGCCCAAGCCGGCGATCAGCTCATTCGACTTCCAACCGGCGATGGCATGGCGCTGGTTTTTCTGGGCGACGTGGAAGCCCCCGTGCGCTGCGCGCTGGAACTGCACCGCATCCTGCGGCGCTGGCCGGAGATCAAGTTGCGCATGGGGATTCATACCGGGCCCGTGTATCGAGTCGAGGACATCAATGCCGCTCACAACGTGGCCGGGGGTGGCATCAACACCGCGCAACGTGTCATGGACTGCGGCGATGGCGGGCACATCCTGGTCTCTAAATCCGTAGGAGATGTGCTCGAGCAGGTGAGCACGTGGAAGACGGCCTTGCATGATCTAGGAGAGGCCGAGGTCAAGCATGGAGTCCGCATCCATCTGTATAACTTGTACACGGAGGACGCCGGCAATCCGGAGCTGCCGCAGAAGCTCCGCACCGCCCAGACGACGGCCGCCACGGCGCGTTCCCGGTCGAAGCGGAAGAAGCTGTCGCTGGGAGTCGCGGTGACGGGATTGATTGCCGTGCTGGTGGTGGGTGGGCTTATCTACTACCGGCACTCGCGGCCAATGTTCACCAAGACAGCTCCCGGCTCTCCGGAGCCGAGCGCACCAGTAAACCAGGTCCAGACACAACAAAAGACGCTCGCAACGCCGCGGAAAGACAGAAAGGAAAATCCGCAGCCTGTTGCCTCGCCGGTGACGGACGCGCGCAGCAAGCCGCCTGACTCGACAACGCCATCGCCAGCCGGCACTCGTGCCTCTGGCGATTCGGGAGGGCAAATCCCGAAGCAGATTCCGCTGAATGCGGCGCCACCTGCTGCCCCACCGACGATTGCAGCTTTTGAAGCTGTGCCGGCGCCTGGCGAGCCGTGTGCGGTGATTCTGCGTTGGACCGTGAAAGGGGCCGCCCGTGCTTCCATCGAGCCCGCCCTTGGCCAGGTTAGTGCTGCCTCGGGTTACAAGGTCGTGCGCCCTCTGCAACCCACCCGGTATTTGCTTAAGGCAGAAGGCCCGGGGGGCACGGTAAGCCAAGGTGTCACGGTTTCGATTAGCAACGCCACGAAATCTAGCTGTAGGCAGTAACCGTACGCGGGACAACGCGGGACTCTGCCCGCGGGCTCAGCAGTTCGTGTTCGCTCCAATCATTCGGCCATGGGGAGCACGCTCCCCATCCGACGCGCCAGCGGCAAGCGTTTTGAACTCCCGAAGCGGCACTTTTGTCCTCCATAACGAATGGGGCGCGGAAATTCCACACTGAGTCATGAGATCAGGCTAGCAGGCTGTTGAAAATCTTCCATTGACACTCGTTTTGAAGGGGCGCGGCGGAACCTGTCCCGAGCGGAGCCGAGGGAGCCGCGCCGAACAAGCCCCTTAATTGTGTCATTCCGAGCGGGCTTCAGCCCGCGAGGAACCTGCTGTTCTGAGTTTTTCAGCAGCCTGCTAGGAAGTCCTTACTGAAGGGAGCACTGGGAGCGGGTTACAGTTTACCGCTGCGTTGGTTGCACAAGTGCTGGTAAGTCATATCTATAAGTGCTTAAGCCCAAATAGGGTTACCGGACTCGTTTCGGGAAGTCCGCCACATAACAAGGTTTCAAAGCATACTTTCGGGTGTATAGTGTCGCCACCTATTTCTAGGTATGTAGGCTGCACAAGATCTTCCATCTGGCCTCCTCCACTTGGTAGCGGCCGTACATGTTCGCCATCGGCCCTGGGTTTCCCGAGTTCAGGCCCCCTAAAAGAAACTCCAAGAAATTTGTGGAAAGTTGCCGGCGGGCGCGTTTATGTCAGCAGAAGCGCCAATTCGGCGGGAGCGCTCGGACGACGAACTCGTCCGCGAATTCCGCCTGCATGGCGACCAGGAATGCCTTTCGTGTGCTCTTCGATCGCCGAAGCAATAACGCTCCGGGCCAAGTTTATGGAATTCATGTGCAGCTTACGTCCTTGTCAGTCAAATGCGAAAAAAAGTTCTGGTGGTAGGAGGGTGCGATGAGCTTCGCCAATCTAAGACATAAGATGCTAGGCACAATTTGCGTAGTGGTTCTGCTGATGGTCCCGGTGCTCGCCGGTGCGCAAAAGGACAACAAGAAAACAAATCCGCCGCCGAGCAGGCCCGCGCCGGCGGCCAGGCCCGCGCCAGCGGCCAGGCCCGCGCCACAACGGCCGGCGACGAACACGAACCGGCCGCCCTCAGGCATGTCGGGACAACGTCCGGCAACCGGTGGAACATACACAAGGCAAGCGCCCTCAGGAACCCGAACGCCGACACGATCTCGAACGACGACAGGACCCCGGACGACGACAGGACCCCGAACGACGACAGGACCCCGAACGCCAACAGGAACCCGGACGACGACGGGACCCCGAACGACGACAGGACCCCGGACGACGACGGGACCCCGAACGACGACGGGACCCCGAACGACGACAGCAGCCCGAACGCCGATTCGCACGAACCGCCTCGTCGGTGGGCACAATGTTGGGTACGACCACAGCGGCAGAGTCAGAACCATCCAGACCCGCGGTGGCGCGCGCGTCTATCGCGGGGTCCACGGCGACCGCCGCGTCGTTCGTGAGTTGCCGGGAGGCCGCCGCGTGGTCTACGCGGGACGGAACTACGGCCACATGGAGCGCAATTACGTGCGCGGCTACAGAATGCGCACGTATTACGAACACGGGCATTACCGCGCCGTTGTGTATCGCCCCTATTCCTGGCACGGACGGCCGTATTACGTGTACGCCCCCTACCGTTACTACCGCCCGGCTTATTACGGGTGGGCGTTCAACCCGTGGGCAAGGCCGGTTTATTACCGCTGGGGATGGGCCGGCGATCCCTGGTATCCCTACTACGGATACTACTTCGCGCCCGCGCCCTTCTATTCGGGAGCCAATCTCTGGCTGACGGATTTCATCATCGCGGAAAACCTGCGCATGGCCTTCGACGCCCAGCAGAGCGAGGGTGGGGCGCCAGTCGCCCGCCTGGCGCCGGCAAATCCAGACGAGGTGCGGCTCTCTCCCGAAGTCAAGCAGATGATCGCCGAGGAAGTGAAGCAGCAACTAGACGCGGAAAAAGCTGCGTCAGCTCGGACGTCACCGGCAGGTTCGCCTGCTACCCCCACCGATGCCGTGCCGCCGGCTCTTGATCCTGGACACACGGTGTTCGTGGTGGCCAGCAACCTCGATGTGGCTACCCCTGAAGGCGACGAGTGCGCGCTCACCCCGGGAGACGTGATCAGCCGCATCGACGACACTCCGGGCAGCGACGACAAAGTCCAGGTGCGCGTCACCAGCAGTAAAGAAGGCGATTGCGCCACCGGATCCAAGCCGGCGGTTGCGGTCGCGGACTTGCAGGATATGCACAACCGCTTCCGCGAGCAGCTCGATGCCGGGCTCCAGCAGCTCGCTGCCAACCAGGGCAAGAATGGGCTCCCGGCCGCGCCCGACACCAGCACTTCAGCCGCCGCCGACGTGCCCACGCCCGAGCCGGACAAGGACGTGCAGGCCCAATTGCAGGGTCTGCAGAAAGACGCCGACGACGCCGAGCAAGACGTCAAACAAAACTCTTCCTCCACCCCGACGGGAGGCGGAACCTAAGCACACCGCCGGGGCGGCAAGCCGCTCCGGCGTTCTCGGTCTGACTCGGGTCTTTCAGCACCTTGCAGGAGGATGCTTATGAGGCGGGGAGCCGCTGCCGCAATTCATGCTCTAACCCTGTTAATGCTCTGGGTTTCGACGATGCCGTTGTTCGCGCAGGCTCCCAAGCCGCCCTCGCTGAAGGAACAGCTCGAGGCCCAGTTCCCAACGGACCAGGTCCTCACGATTCAGAAGGAAGGAATTCTTGGGGTTGTGCTAGCCAGCAGCAAGACTTGCCCTGCCAAATACCAGGACGGCAAACTCAGTCCCCCGGATGCTTCCTGCACAGCTCCGCTCAAGGACTCGTCCCGGCCTCTCCCGGTGGGGCAGAAGGTTAATCCCGCAAAGATCGACGTCGACCTGGGCAGAGAGAGAATCTCATTCCGGATTATCGAGTGCGCCTCCTGCAACAAAGGCAGTGAATCGTCGCCCTACAAATCTCAGATCGACTTCCAGTTCGCCAAGGGTTACCTCGAAAAAGCCGGCGTCTCCCAGATCGAAGACACCATCGCCGAGGTCCTCGCCTTTGACGCCGGCGCCGACCAGCAAGCGCAACCAGCTCCCGACTCCCAGACGGCACCCGGGCAACCGGGCGAAGCTGCCAGTGATGTGCTCACCAACAGCGATGTTGTGAAGATGGCGAGGGTAAAGCTCGCAGACTCGATCATCATCAGCAAAATCAAGGCTTCGGCTTGCAACTTCGATACCAGCGTTGACGCCCTGGTGAAGCTGAAAGAAGCCGGAGTCAGTGATCCTGTGATCCAGGCGATGAACGATGCCCAAGCGGCTGCCCAAGCTCCGCCGGCCGAGTCCGCCGCCGCTCCCTCCCCCGAACCCCAGCAGGGCGAGGCGCCGGCCCCCGCTCCAGCGCCCGGACAGGTGACCTTTTCCGTCCGTCATCGCCACCGCCTCATGGACCAGAATTGGAACATTATTGATTATTACTGCTCAGGGACTTTGTCCGTTTCCGCGGATGGCACGGTCACCTATGATTGCACGCAAACCGAGGACCCGAGGGGCCGCTGCGAGCATTTGTCTTTCCCTCCCGGCGCCTTGAAGGAGGCCAAAGTCGGCTCCGGTGGCAACCTTCACCTGGCCAGCAAGAAGCAAGGCAACTTCGATCTCTACGGCAATGCCGACGATATCAAGCAGGCCCAGGCGGCGATTGCTCCTCTAGTCCAAAAATGACGGAGTAGCGAGTTTTTGGCGCTCCACAATCCACTAGGATTGTCATTCCGACCCTGAGCGAGGGCAGCGAGCCGAAGGGGAGGAATTCCGTAGTGCATTCCACCCTGCTGAGCGAGGCTCAGGGCAAGTGGAGCTCCAGCTTCGCGATGGCCGCAGGAGACACGACAACGACGCCGGACTGCTGTAACTCTTTGCCGGACTTCTTGCCGGTGACGACGACCGTGTGTGGGCCGGGAGCAATCTGCCGTATCGACCACGTGGGCCCAGTCATGGTTCCGTAGTCCGTTCCGTCGACATTGATCGATAGTGGCTGTTCTGAATTGCCAGGATTGTCAACATTCACGACTAGAGAGCCCGGTCGAGAAGCTTGAAGCTGCGCGTTCGTGGTTTTTTCAAGATCAGCGAGGTTGCTCTGGAACTCGACTACCCACTGCTGGGTCTCCTGGCTGACCATTTTCATCACCCGGGAGCTGAAATCCTTAGCCATCTGTAGGAACTCATCAATCTGAGCTGGTGTCGGGCTCGCTCCCCCGATCTTCGACATCGCGCGCGCCCAATCAATTTGGAAACCATAGAGGTCATCCTGAATGGACTGCGCAGTAGATATGTAACGAACCCAACCCGTCGAAAAGCCGAAAAACTTATCGAGAGCAAGGCATGCGGCAGCCGCGCCTAACGCTACATATCCCCATTTGTCTAACCCCAACTTGGCCACAGCCGGCAGGCTAGTGATTAGCGGTATAAGACCACCCGCTGTCGCTAGCCCGATTGCCATCAGCCGCAAAAAACGCGAAGCCATTGCTTTGGGTCGCTTTTCCCGAAGGTACCAATTCACAGCGGCTTGCGCCTGCTTTTCGACAGACGATCTAACTTTGTTCACCGAAGTCGCAGCCTCGCTCGCCGTCCATGAGAGCTCGTCGACCGATATGACTTCAATGTCTGGTCCCGCTGAAGCCTCAGCTTTTGCGTTCATGGTAACCACCTCGCGATGCTCCGAAGAGAGACGACCGAGTGAGCAGCCCGAACGTCTCCATGGCAGCCCACAAAGTCCCCGTAAGTTTCATGCACCGTAACACCATTGCTCGACGGACCCGTCCTGAAAAACGGTCTTGTTCTGTTTTCGGAACATGATCCACCGTTTCCCGCGGGTGGCCCAACCTTTCGCCCCCTGAAGCCTGCCCTGAGCGCAGTCGAAGGGGCGAAGGGTGGGATCGGGCGACCCTTACCCCGTCCCCCTTGATTCCGAAACGGACTCCCCTCGCGCATCTCCCTCGCCACGAATCACGCTGATCATCGCGTGGAACAACATCCCTCGTTCCCGCCACGCCCGCCGCTCAAATCGGCCCCAACTCGCCCACAAGTGGACCAAAACACCCGAGAGTTCAGCTCGCAAATTGAATCACAGACCATCCAACCGAATCGGATGAGCATGAGCGATTCAACCGCGCCCCACTTACCTTCCGGCGTCCGTGCCATCGCGGTGCTGTTTGCGCTCTGCGGAATCTACCTGGGAATCGCCGGCCTGCTGATACTGCTCCGGCCGGGCGTGATCTCGATGCGGCGCACCTCTGCTCTTCGGGACTGGAACTTTCCGGCGCCTCGTAGGGACGGCACGAACCCTAGAAACCTCTCCGCCACCCGCCTTACTCAGTGCTAAACTCCGCCCCAAACATGTTGAGGCGCTTGCGCGGCGTCTGAGCCGCGCGCCGAAATCCTGAGCGAAGCGAAGGACCTCTTGCTCCACATTGCCATTAAGCCCGCCGACAAGCTCATCAAGGGCTACTACGACGTCCTCGGCGGCCTCGGTCAGCTCAACTTCGACCACGAAGGCGCCGTCCGCACCGCCTTTCACGACGTGCTAGCCGGCTACGGCAAGAAACTGCATTGGACGCTCGTTGACGAGTACCCGATGAAGGGCCGCCAGGGCCGGATCGCGATTGACGGCGCCCTCCTCGACGAATGGAAACAGCGCCATGGCTTCTGGGAAGCCAAGGACATCCACGACCAACTCGAACGCGAGATCCGCAAGAAGATCGAGCAGGGATATCCAACCACCAACACAATCTTCCAAATGCCCGAGCGCGCCATCCTCTACCAGAAGGGCGTACCGAAAGGGCTCAACGAAGACATACGCGATGCCAAGAACCTTGTCGAACTGCTAAGGAACTTTTTCGAATACCGCGAGCCCGACCACGAGGAATGGGACTCCGCCGTCGCCGAGTTCAAGCTTCGCATCCCCGAACTTGCCGAGCGCGCCAAACAGCTCATTGACGCCGAGCACAAATCCAACCGCGCCTTCCGCGACAGCTTCGAGGCCTTCTACGCCCTCTGCCGCCAGGCGATCAATCCCAACCTGACTCGGGATGCGGTCGAGAAGATGCTCATCCAGCACTTGCTCACCGAGCGCATCTTCCGCCGCGTCTTCCACGCCGAGGAGTTCCGCAGCCGCAACGTCATTGCCGCCGAAATCGAGAAGGTCATCACCTCCATGACCTCCCGCCAATTCTCGCGCGACCAGTTCCTCTCCGACCTCGACCGCTTCTACAAGGCCATCGAGCGCGCCGCCGAAGACAAGGACGACTACTCCGAAAAGCAGGCCTTCCTCAACACCGTCTACGAGCGCTTCTTCCAGGGCTACTCGCCCAAGGAAGCCGATACCCACGGCATCGTCTATACCCCGCAGCCCATCGTGGACTTCATGGTCCGCTCCGTCGAGGACATCCTCAAAAAGGAATTCGGCCGGTCGCTGGCCGACCATAACGTCCACATCCTCGACCCCTTCGTCGGCACCGGCAACTTCATCACGCGGGTCATGCGCCAGATCGCCGAAACCGACAAGGGTGCCCTCCCCTACAAGTACGAGCACGAACTCCACTGCAACGAGGTCATGCTGCTGCCCTACTACATCGCCAGCATGAACATCGAGCACGAGTACCTCGCCCAGACCGGCGAGTACAAGCCCTTCGACGGCATCTGCCTCGTGGACACGTTCGAGCTTGCCGAACCCGAACAGGGCGGCCTGGAGTTCATGACGGAAGAGAACACCGAGCGCGTCAAGCGCCAGAAGCAAGCGCCGATCTTCGTCATCATCGGCAATCCGCCGTACAACTCCAAGCAACTGGATGAAAGCGATGAGAACAAGAATAGGAAATACCCTGCCGTAGATGATCGGATAGCAGCTACATACACCGCGGGTTCCATCGCAACGCTTCGAAATAAATTAAGTGATCCGTATGTGCGAGCAGTGCGGTGGGCCACCGACAGACTCCCAAATCAGGGCCTAATCGCATTTATAACGAATAACAGCTTCCTAGACCAGATCGCATTTGACGGAATGCGCAAGCACCTCGCTACAGATTTCAGCTCCATCTACATGTTAGATCTAGGCGGCAATGTCCGTAAGAACCCCAAGTTGTCAGGAAGCACTCACAACGTATTCGGCATACAAATTGGCGTAGTTGTCTCATTATTCGTTAGAAATGTTCGTCGGACAGACGGACGCTGCCAGTTGCACTATGCTTCAGCGGATGAATGGTGGACTAAGGAACAGAAATACAGGTTCATGGACTCTGCTGTTCGGCCTTCTTCGATCGAGTGGCATCCCCTAGTTCCCGACAAGAAGAATTCCTGGCTCGCCTGTGACCACGACCAGACATATCAGGGATGGCCGCCGCTCGGTGACAAAGCGGTTAAAAGGGCGGCAGGCGGGACAAACACGCTCTTTGAGCTATTCTCGCTAGGTGTCGTTACGAGTCGCGATGCATACGCTTACAACTTCGACCGCGACGCGCTGAAGAGAAGCGTGACGCATCTTGTCGAACACTATTCCGCTTCGTTGGATCGTTTTCGTCGGAATCGTGATTTACCGGAAAGCGTCTTATTTGACATAAGTGACACGTCAATAAAATGGACGCGCCAAGTAAAGGCCGCATTGCGGCGCGGCGCAGAGACAAGCGTCACGCCGGAAGCATTTAGACGTGCCATCTACCGGCCATTTACAAAAACCTCATTGTACTTCGATGATTTTTGGAACGAAGAACAGTACAAATTTCGGAGCATCTTCCCCACCGAATCAACCGAAAAAACGAACCTAGCGATCTGTGGAACTGGTCCGGGCGCGGAGCGTCCATTTGCCTCAATGATGGTCAACGTCATTCCAGACCTGAACTTCTATGGGCCCGGCACAGTTCCTCAGTGGTTCCCGTTCTACAAGTTTTCCGAAGACGGCTCCAGCCGCCGCGAGAACATCACCGACTGGGCCCTCCAACAATTCCGCTCCCACTACCACGACCCCTCCATCTCCAAGTGGGACATCTTCCACTACGTTTACGCCGTCCTCCACCACCCCGAGTACCGCTCCCGCTACGCCGCCAACCTCAAACGCGAACTTCCCCGGATTCCTTTTCTTTCCTCCGCGTCCTCTGCGTCCTCCGCGACAAAGGTTTTTCGTTCCTTCGTCGACGCCGGCAAACGACTCGCCGAACTCCACGTCCACTACGAACAGCAACCCGAATACCCGCTCGAAAAACTCTGGAAGCCCACCGCCAATCTCGACTACCGCGTCACCAAGATGCGCCTCGCGAACAAAGACAAATCCATCCTCTTCTACAACGAGGCCCTCACCCTCAAAGGCATTCCCCTGGAAACCTGCGAATACCGCCTCGGCAATCGCTCCGCCCTGGAATGGGTTATTGACCAGTACCAGGTCTCCACCGACAAGCGCTCCGGCATCACCAACGACCCCAACCGTGCCGACGACCGCGAATACATCCTTCGCCTCATCGGCCAGGTCATCACCGTCAGCCTTGAAACCGTCCAGATCGTCAAATCCCTTCCCGAGTTCGTGATTGCCGACTCCACCGCCGCCACCGGCGCTTGATCTAAGAACTGTGGGCCCTTTCCTCCGCGTCCTCAGCGTCCTCTGCGACAGAGGTATTCCGGTCTTTCCCAAATTGAATCACAGACCGTCGAACCGAATCGGATGAGCATGAGCGATTCAACCGCGACCCACTTCCCCTCCGGCGTCCGTGCCATCGCGGTGCTGTTTGCGCTCTGCGGAATCTACCTGGGAATCGCCGGCCTGCTGATACTGCTCCGACCGGGCGTGATCTCGATGGCCGCCGGCGCACCTCTGCTCTTCGGACTGGAACTCTCCGGTGCCTACATGTTTCTGCTGATCGCCCTCGTCGCGATCGCGATAGCCTGGGGTCTCATGCGGCGCATCAACCTGGTCCGGCGCGCGGCCATGTTGGTTGCCATCGCCGGCATCGTGATGCTGGTGCCGCCCGTCTCAGCCGCGGCCGCCATGGTGCAACCCGGAGCGTTGATCTTGGGCGGCCTGGGAATCATCGTGCGCGTGATCATCGCCTGGCATTTGTCGCGCGCAGAAACGGCGCAAGCGTTCCGTGCCCGCCCTGGCCCCTAGAGCAGTTCCATGGCTGACATACCTCAGTGTCATCCCGAGCGAGGAAAGGGCTCCCGCGCGCTTTTGTAACCGGGGTCCCCGGCACGCCTGCTGGAGCCTGCCCTGAGCGCAGTCGAAGCGGCGTGCTGGGGTGGTCGTGCGCGGGACACCCGAGTCGAGGGATCTCGGGTTTGTGTTGACAGCCACACCGACTCGGGAAGCGCTCTAGCTCCCCAAATCGTCAATCTTCAATCTGCAATCTTCCAATTCCGCCCGTTTCCCTGGCGCATCTCCCTCGCTACGAATCACACTGATCATCGCGTGGAACAACATCCCCATTCCCAGCCGCCCAGCGGCCCAATTCCCTGCCGTATTCACGCCGCAGTGGTCCAAACACACCAAAGGCGCGGCCCTCGCCGCGCCCGCTCGCTGACTAAATAGTCTTTTCTGGGAAGGGCACGGCTTCAGCCGTGCCGCTCACACCGCGAGAATACTGGGCTTTAGCCCCTGAGGGATTAACCTCCGCCGCCCAGATCGCCCTGATTTCGCCACCTCGTCCCCCAGCCGTCCCCGTCAATTTCCTGAAGCCTGAAGCCTGAAGCCCGAAGCCCGTAGCCTATCTTCCCAGCGCTTCCACGATCCGGTCGAAGTCCTCCAGCGTCTTGTACTCGATCACCACTTTACCTTTTCCATTCTTATCCTGGATCTTCACCCGGCATCCCAGCCGTTGCTCCAGGTCCATCCGCGCCGCCCGCACGTTGGGGTCTTCCGGCTTCTTCTGCCGCTCCTTCGATTCCTTCTCGCTCACCGGCCCCAGCCACACCAGGTGACTCACCAACTCTTCCGTCTGCCGCACCGACAGCCCGTCGCGCACCACCTTTTGCGCTGCCGCCGACAGCACCGTCGCGTCCTCCAGCGACATCAGCGACTTGGCATGGCTGAAACTCAAGTCGTGATGCGCCAGCGACGTCCTCACCTCCGGCGGCAGCTTCAGCAGTCGCAGCAGGTTGCTCACCGTCGTGCGGTCCTTCCCTGTCCGCTTCGACATCTCGTCCTGGGTCAAACCGAACTCTCTCCCCAGCCGGTCAAACGCGGACGCCATCTCCATGCAGTCCAGGTCTTCGCGCTGCAGGTTCTCGATCAGCGCCATCTCCATCGCCTGCTGGTTCGACACCTGGCGCACGATCGCCGGCACCGTCGCGCGTCCCGCCCGCCTCGACGCCAGCCATCTCCGCTCTCCCGCGATGATCTGGTACCTGATCTGCGATGTGGCGCGGGCGTCTAAGCCTGCCCTGAGCGAAGCCGAAGGGCCCGCGTCTGCAAGTGTTGGAGCGTGCTCGCCCTCGCCCGTGAGCGCGTTGATCGGTTGCCCCACCCTTATCTCGCCCGGGAGAGCCTGCCCCGAAGCGTAGTGAGGGGGCGAGATAGGGTGGGGATTTTCTCCGTTCCCGCCATCGACCATCGACCGCGGACCATCGACTGTTTGGCCATCGACCATCGACCGTTGACCATCGACTGTTTGGCCATCGACCATCGACCGTGAGCCTGTCCCGAGCGCAGCGAGGGAACCGTCGACCCGGGAAATATATCGTATTACGATAGGTTGCAGCACGCCCTGCGCCCGGATCGATTGCGTCAGCTCTTCCAGCGCCGCTTCGTCCTGCCGCCGCCGCGGCTGGTACGGGCTGGGCTCGATCTCCTCCAGCCGGATCTCCTGCACCCTCTCCCCCGGCGCCAGGTCAATCTCGGCCACGGGCGCCGCAACTACCGCCGGCGCCGCCACCGCTGCTGCCGACACTGCCGGCGTGAAAGTCCGCGCCGTCGGAATCAGCGACTCCAGTCCCCTGCCCAGAGCTCTCTTCTTTTCTTGGATCATGCTCAACCTTTACTTAACTTCAGCGTTAACCGCAGCCACGTCCTGCTCAGCATTCGCCGCCGCCGGCTCTGTACGCACCGCTGGCGGCTCCGAACTCGCGACTCGCACCTCGGAACTCATCCCGCGCCTCATCAACTCCTTCGCCAGCCGGAGGTACGCCTCCGCCCCGCGCGAGCGCAGGTCATACAGCAGCGCCGGCTTGCCGTAGCTCGGCGCCTCCGCCAGCTTCACGTTGCGCGGTATCGTGGTCGCACACATCTTGTCGCCAAAAAAGTTTGTCAGCTCCGCCGCCACCTGCTGCGCCAGGTTGGTGCGGTCGTCGTACATGGTGAGCACGACGCCTTCAACCTCCAGCGACGGGTTCAGGTTCTCGCGGATGCGCGCGATGGTGTCCAGCAACTCGCTAATGCCTTCCAGCGCGAAGTACTCGGCCTGCATCGGGATGAGCACCGTGTCGGCCGCGACCAGGGCGTTGAGCGTGAGCAGGTCCAGCGCCGGCGGGCAGTCCAGAACCACGAAGCGATAGCGGTCGCGAACGCCATCCAGCGCCTGGCGCAAGCGAAACTCGCGCTGGTCCATCTCCACCAGCTCCAAGTTGGCGCCAATCAGGTTCTTGTGCGATGGCACCAGCCATAGCTGGGCAAGCTCGGTGGGCTGGATGGCGGCGTCGAGTGCGACCTCCCCGGTGAGCAGGTGATAGACGTTGGGGCGATCCGGGTCGCGCGCCAGACCAAGGCCGCTAGTGGTGTTGGCCTGCGGGTCACAGTCCACGATGAGCGTATCAACCTCGGCGGCGGCCAAGGATGCTGCCAGATTGATGGCGGTGGTGGTCTTGCCCACGCCACCTTTCTGGTTGGCTACAGCGATGACACGTCCCATGGGATTAAGCGGAGAGCTCGCGTGGTCAAGAGTACGACGGGCGTGGCTGGCACGCAATCTCGAAATGGTCTTCCACAGATGTTCTACGTGGAACAATTGTGGAAAAGTCTTGGAGGCGTGTTGATAACCGGGTGGGGATGGAAGTTTTCCACAGATGTTCTACGTAGAACAATTGTGCAAATCTCAAATTGAGACAGCAGCGGTAGAGCGCTTGGTCCACTTATTAACTATTATTGGCGATTTTTCGACAGTTTAAAGCCATGAAACAGGTAGTTTGTTCCACCGATTTACTGGCTTGGTTCGTAGCTGATGCAATTCGGGCAGGGAATCGACGTCAATCGGGGCTAGAATGGCGGCCACGATGGGAACGACAGCGTCCGTAGCACACACGAAGTCGGAAAGCGCACGCGCGGGAGCGATGCCGGCGAGATTGGTGTCGCTGGACGTGTTTCGCGGGATGACGATCGCGGGCATGATCCTGGTGAACAATGCCGGGAACTGGAACGCGGTGTACTGGCCGCTGGACCACGCCAAGTGGCACGGGTGGACGCCGACCGACCTGATCTTTCCCTTCTTCTTGTTTATTGTGGGCGTGTCCATGGTGCTGTCGTTCGAGGCGCGGCGGCGGCGCGGGGCGACGAGCGGCGAACTGCTGCGGCATGTGGTGCAGCGCAGCGCGATTATTTTTGCCATCGGGTTAGCGCTGGCGTTCTGGGGAAGGTCGTTTAACCTGCACACGGTAAGAATCTACGGAGTGCTGCAGCGCATCGCGGTGGTCTACCTGGTGGCGTCGGCGATTGTGCTGTATTGCGGCCGGCGGGCGCGGGCGGGGATCGCGGCGGGGCTGCTGCTTGGGTATTGGCTGCTGATGACGCGGGTGCCGGGATTCGATCTGACGATGGATGGAAACCTGGCGGGATTTGTTGACCGTAAGCTCCTGTACGAACATTTGTGGATCGCGCACCGCTTCGATCCGGAGGGGTTGCTGAGCACGATCCCGGCGGTGGTGACGACGCTGATTGGAGTGTTCACCGGGGAGTGGTTGAGCCAGGAAAATCGGGTGATCGGACGATCGGGTGATCGGATGATCGGTGAAGAAAATCCCCACCCTATCGCTCCAAACCCGGGAGCGATAAGGGTGGGGCAACCGGGGTCAGCTTCAGTTCAGAAGGTCCAGGGGATGGTGGTGGCAGGGGCGGTGTTGATGGTGGTGGGCGAAGTGTGGGGGCGGTGGTTTCCGATCAACAAGAATATGTGGACGAGCTCGTACGTGCTGTTCACCGGCGGGTTCGCGCTGGCGGCGCTGGCACTTTGCTACTGGATGGTGGAAATCCGAGGATGGCGGAGGTGGGGCGCGCCGTTTGTCTGGTATGGAAGCAACGCCATCACGGTGTACGCGGCGTCGGACGCGCTGGCGGAATTCAGCGTCAAGCACTACGTGCGGCCGGGGGTGACGTACAAGGCGTGGGTGTATGGGACGGTGTTTGCGCCCTTGGCGGGGGCGGAGAATGCGTCGGTGATGTATGCATCCGCCTATGTAATAACTTTCATGGTGCTGGCGTGGGTTATGTATCGGAACAAGGTATTTATCAAAATCTAGCTCTTAGCTATCAGCTATCAGCTCTCAGCTTGCCCGGTTTGGACCACTTGTTACATTCGTGATTCGTGACGTCGGTGGTGCGGGATGAATCGGGCGGTGGCGGCGATTTGGGAGTTTCCCACCTGAGGGTCGATTTTCTGAACAGTTTAGGTACGCCGCGCTGAGTTTCGAGGTGTTTTCGCGGCGCGGTGGACCACGGTTGGCGAGCTTGGTTCAACGGGAGTGCGTGAGTTGGTGGTGTGCAGCGGGGGCGAGGGCGCCCGCTGCAGCCGCGATTTCGCTCGGTTCGGGAGCAGCCCCGGCGAGGGCCTGCAACAAACGCATTGCAGCCGAGTGGCCGCTTGTCACATACTCGACGGAGCCAAGAAAATCAATGTCAGCAACAGCGAGTCCCCCCGAAGACACCGGCAAGCCCACGACCGCCACAATCATTTATCCGGGAGCCCCCGGCAGAGCGAGTATCGAGCTTCGTATTTTGCCAGATGGCTCGAACGAAGCGTACTTGGTGCCGTCCGGCGCGGCTCCGATTCCCACAGGGATCTCCCTGATAGCGGACAAAGGTAAGTATTACATCAACTGCCGAAAGCGCAAGAAGCGCATTCTCTTCAAGCCGGAAGAGGTCGTTCGTCAGAAGGTGCTGGGAATGCTAATTGATGATTTCGGTTACCCGGAGGACCATATCGAGCTTGAAGTGGGCGTTCAGATGGGGAGTTCTATCCACGAGAAGCCTGCTGACATCATCGTGTATGGCGATTCGTCGAAGTCGCAAGCGTGGCTGATTGTCGAAACGAAGAAGCCGAATCGCAAAGACGGCGTAGAGCAACTGAAGTCCTACATGAATCCCACGGGAGCGCCGTTTCGGTACTGGACGAATGGTCTGGATGAGAAATTCTTGCTCCGCACGGGGACGAATGATTTCAGCAAACCAATCTGGCGGCTACCCCGACACGGCGAAGTTCTGGATGACCTTGATGAACCGCTGACCCGAGACAAGTTGACTCCCGTGCGGGACCTTTACTCAGTTTTCAAGGACCTCGAACAAGAGATTCTTTCGCATCAGACCGTTGACACATTTAATGAGATTTTCAAGGTTGTATTCGCCAAGCTCTACGATGAGCGGGTGAATCTTTACAGTGCCACGGCGGAAGCGAAATTCCGCATCGGTCTTACCGAAGGCAGTGCATCAGTCGCTGTGAAAGTTCGCAAATTGTTCGGTGAAGCCATGCGAAAGTGGAAGGACGTTTACAGCGAGAACGACGGCATTAGTTTGAATGAGGACAACATCGCGTACTGTGTTAAGGCACTCCAACCCTTTCATTTAATCCGGTCCGGTGATGTCTTAGGCGTCGCTTTCGAGCTTCTGGTCAATCAGGAGATGAAAGGCGACATGGGGCAATACTTCACACCAAGGCAAGTAGTGGACATGATGGTGAGGATGATGGCCCCAAAACTGGACGAATCGGTGTGTGACCCCGCTTGTGGTTCCGGGGGTTTTCTCATCTACGGCATGCGTGAGGTGTTTCGATTTATTGACCGTCACTGGGACGATGCGGATGATAGAGCGGAACAGCGGAAAGATTACGCCCAAGAAAAGCTGTTCGGCATGGACAATGATTCCCGTTTGGTGCGGGTCGCCAAGGCGTACATGATTATGGAAAACGACGGGCGGTCAGGCATTCACTACGCAGATTCCCTCGACTATGGCGGGCTGGGGTGGGACAGGTCGTTGAAGTCTTGCATCGTGGGTCGGTCATTAAAAGCATCTGAGGCAAACGGCACAAGATTGGTGACGACCCGCCTTCCGAACGACGGGGTGGATATCATCCTAACGAATCCGCCCTTTGCTGGCGCAATCAAGTCACCTTCAACTTTGAGCCAATACGAACTCGCAACAGGTGGTGGAGAGAACTTTGAAAAGAGCGTCGTCCGCGCAATTCTTTTCTTGGAACGCTGTCTCGACATGCTGAGACCAGGCGGGCGTATGGCAATTGTGCTTCCGCAGGGATTGTTCAATAACATCACGGACCAGTACGTGCGCACTTTTGTAGATAAACACGCTAGGGTGCTTGCCGTGGTCGGTTGTCATCCATACACATTCAAGCCGTTTACGTTGGCGAAGACTTCGATCTTGTTTCTTCAGAAATGGCACGAAGGGGAGTATCTTGAGAATTATTCCATCTTTACAGCCGTATCGATTCGTCCAGGCAAGACGAAACTCGGGCGACCTCAATATCTGAAGGACGGCGTAACGCTTGACTGCGATATGGACCAAATCGCTGATGCGTTCTTAGCGTGGGCAAAGAAGCAAAAGCTGTCATACGCCAAGTAGGGAAGCGATGGAAGTCAATATCATTCAAAAAGCTGACTTCGGCCCGAAAGGCCCGTTTGCCCGTCTCGATGCTGAATACGTGTGGAAGTCTTGGTGGGACGTAGAGAAGGTAGTCCGAGGTATTGACGGCTGGCCCCTCATCGAGCTTGTGTCGGAATACAACGGGCCGACGCTGAATGATGGTTTCTGCAGTGAAGACGCAGTCGTCGGGTACGTTGACATTGACTCCATTGATACAGCAGATGGTCTTGCCTATGCAGACGACCTTCTTTACGGGGACCGTCCTTCACGAGCAAAGTATCAATTACGGGAAAGCGATTTGCTCGTTTCCAACGTGCGTCCGAATCGGGGAGCCATCAGTTTGGTCGGTACGCTTCGCGCGGGAGCTTTGGCAAGCTCGGGGTTTAGCCTCTTACGCGACAAAGAACTGAAGAATGCCCCTCAAGCCTACCTGTTTGCGTTTCTTAAATCGTCATTTGGCAGAACACAAATGAAGCGCCGCTGCCGTGGCTCAATGTATCCAGCGGTCTCGTTCGATGATTTGCTTGATGTGTGGGTGCCCAAGCCGCCTGACAAGCTGCTTTACAACGTGTGCGAGTCTGTAAAGCGAGGCGTCTCTCTTCAGACCCGATTTTTTCAGCTCGTCGAGAAACAAGCTCAGGTGTTGGGGGATTTTCTAGCTCCGTTCGGTCACCCGCCGAGTCCCTTGGACGGTGATGTCACCAAAGCTAACTGGACACAGATTGAGAAGAGTGACGTAGATGGCGCGGAAAGATTCGATGCTGAGTTTTTCAGGCATGAATACGGAACCTTCGACAAGAAGCTGCAGTCTTCAAGTCCCACTTTCCTCTTGCGCGACTACTACAAACTTTCGCCCGGTCGTGGCTTGGGGAACGGTAACGAATTGATTCCCTTTGTCAAACAAGGTGTTTTGACGAATGCAGGTGTGAATTGGTCGGCTGTGTCCTATGAGCAGGGTACCGTCAAGCCTTTTGGCGATGTTCGGGCTGGCGACATTCTGCTAGCTTGCACAGCCCACGAAGTTTATTACGTTGGTCGCAAGGTGGATTTCGTGAGAGACGTACCAGAAAAAATTCGAAAGATGAATGCGGCAGTTGCTGATTTGATGGTGATTCGCTCACGCCCTGAGAAGCCGGAGGGTCTTTACGGTTCGTTTATTGCTGCGTTCTTGCGGTCACCCGCTGGCTTGCATCAGGTTCAACGGTGCATCAGAGGATTGAGAGGCGGGCATGTTTACAAGGATGACCTATCAAGGTACGTTCGAGTGCCATTGCCTAAACAGCCTTGGTTAGATGCTTTTGAGGAGCGAGCCTCCGATTATGAATCCGTTCGGGCGGAAGCGAAGCGAGAGATTGGCAGCGCGTGTGGGACAGTTGAAGAGTGGCTTTCCCGGGAAGTACACCTGAACCTCTAGTGCCACGAGCCCCGGCGAGGGCGCCGAACGCTAAGGCCCGATACACACATTTTTTCTGCTACCTGAAACCGGTTGCCAAAGTCTTACGTATAGCAAAAGGAAAACCGATACGGCATTGAGGGAGATCCATGCGAAGAGTGAATGCGGTGGTAGGGGTGGTGCTGCTGACGGTGATAATGCTGGCGGGAGCGGCGGTGGCGCAGAGCGCGCCGAAGTCGGACCTGGAAGCGCGGCGCAAGGCGCTGAACGAGCTGCTGACGGAGCAGTGGGAATACAACCTGCGGACGTCGCCGGAGTTCGCCACCATCCTGGGCGACAAGCGCTACAACGACAAGCTGAGCGACTTCTCGCAGAAGGCGATCGACGCCGAGCTGGCGCAGACGAAGCAGTTCCTGGCGCAGTTCGAGGCGATTGACACCACCGGCTTTCCCGAGCAGGAGGCGCTGAACAAGGCACTGATGGTGCGTCAACTGCGGCGGGAGGTGGAGGGCGAACGCTTCAAGGGTTGGGAGATGCCGGTGAACCAGGGCTCCGGCATTCACATTCTGATACCGCAGTTCGTCACCCTGTTGCCGTTCACCAACGTGAAGGATTACGAAGACTACATCGCGCGCATGAAGCAGGCGCCGCGGGTGTTCGACGAAACCATGGTGCAGATGCGCAACGGCATGCGGGACGGGCTGATGCCGCCGAAGTTCCTGCTGGAGAAGGTGGTGACGCAAGCGCAGGCGATCGCCGACATGCCGGCGGAGAAGACGCCGTTCGCGCAGCCAGTGGAGAAATTCCCGGCGGAGATCGGCGAGGCGGACCAGAAGCGCCTGCGCGACGCGGTGCTGGAACAGGTGAGGGTGTCGGTGCTGCCGTCGTACGTGAAATTCGCCAGGTTCGTGAAAGAGGAGTACGCGCCCAAGGGAAGAAGCGAGCCGGGCGTGTGGTCGCTGCCCGACGGGGCGGCGCGGTACGCGTTCGCAGTGAAGCAAGTGACCACCACGACGATGACGCCGGAGGAGATTCACCAGCTCGGGCTGAGGCAGGTGGCGGAGATCGAGACGCAGATGCTGGCCATCGCCAAAAAGCTCGGGTACGCGGACATCAAGAGCCTGAACGCGGCGATGGACAACGATCCCAAACTGCACGAGCGGCTGTACGCGCACTCGCGGCAGCAGATCGTGGATTTGTACCGCAAAGACATCGACCAGATGTGGGAGGAGCTGCCCAAACTGTTCGGGCGGCTGCCCAAGGCAAAGCTGGAGGTCAGGCCGATCGAGGAATTCCGGGAGAAGGAGGCGTCAACGCACTACAACCCGGGCACGCCGGACGGCTCGCGTCCCGGGCACGTGATGGTCAACACGGGGGACTTTGAGCACCGCAAGCTGATCTCGGTGGAATCCACGGCGTATCACGAGGGCGTGCCGGGGCATCACATGCAGATCTCGATCGCGCAGGAGATGCCGAGCCTGCCGCCGTTCCGCCAGCATGCGCACTTTACCGCATATGTGGAGGGATGGGCGCTGTACTCGGAGAAGCTGGGGAAGGAAGTCGGATTCTACCAGGATCCGTACAGCGATTACGGGCGGCTGCAGGACGAGATGCTGCGCGCCATCCGGCTGGTGGTGGACACCGGCTTCCACTACAAGAAGTGGACGCGGCAGCAGGTGGTGGACTTCTTCCACGCCCATTCGGCGGTGGACGAGCCGGACGTGCAGAGCGAAACCGATCGCTACATGGCGTGGCCGGGACAGGCGCTGGGATACAAGATCGGGCAGTTGAAGATCCTGGAGCTGCGGGAGCGGGCGCGCAAAGAGTTGGGCGAGAAGTTCGATGTGCGCGGATTCCACGACGAAGTGCTGGGCGCGGGCGCGTTGCCGCTGGACGTGCTGGAGACGCGGGTGAATGGGTGGATCGCGGAACAGAAGGGAACGGCGAAGGCGGGTTCGCAATGACGTGTTCAGTCGTCCCTACGGGACTTCAGTTGGTCGCGTCTGTAACCCGGCACTGAAGTGCCGGGCTATTTTCGGTTGTGCCTACGGCACATGAATGGCGCCGGCGCTGATGTTGGCAACCCGCCAAGGCACCTGCGACGCCGTCTTGATTTCGGCACGCCTACGATGAGACGTTTCCAGGTCAAAGAAAACCTAGATTCCTCGCTGCGCTCGGAATGACAATTCTTGTGTTTCGGAATGACAATCTTTATCAATGAGCAACCGTTACGCCGAGTTGCCGACGAGCAACACGCGTTGCGAGGATGCGGGGATGGGCACGGGGTCGGACCAGGTGAGGGCGCCGACGAGGGCGCGCGCGGGTTCGACCTGGGCGGCGCCAATGAGCAGGGCGAGGCGACGGCTGGCGGCAGGGAACTGCTGGAGGAGTTTGACGGCGGTGGGGAGAATCTGGTGGAAACGTTCGACGGCGCGCAGGGTGACGGTCACCGAATTTGTAATTTGCAATTTGTAATTTGCAATCTGGCCGGCGTAGGCCTCGGCGCGAATGGCGCGGACTTCTACGCCGGTGAGTTGGAGGGCGCGGACGACCTCGCGCAGAAACGTGGCTTTGCGCTGGTTGGATTCCAGCAGCGTCGTACTGAGCGCGGGCGCCCAGATCTTGATGGGGAGGCCGGGGAAACCGGGGCCGGAACCGATATCCAGCAGGTGCCAGTCGCCAGTCGCCAGGCTGCAGAACGGATACAAATGGCGGGCGGCAAAGAGGGATTCGCCGAAGTGGCGAGTGACGATCTGTTCGGGATCGCGGACGGCGGTGAGGTTGATGCGCGCGTTCCAGCGCAGGAGGAGGTCGAGATAGCCGGCGAACTGCGCCAGTTGCGAGTCGCTGAGGGAAGCGCCGCCGAGAAACGGGGAGAGCAGGGCGGCGATGCGGGCGGGTTGCATTGCGATCAGTTTCGAGTTTCGGGTGGGGAAAAGGCAAGCAAGTTCAGCCGCGCGCAAGGCCGGAAAAGCATTTCCGATTGTTGATTGTCGATTGTCGATTTCGGGTAAAGATGCGGGTGAGGGCCATGCGTGCCTTGAATGGTATAGGGGTCCTTCGACTTCGCTCAGGGCAGGCTGCAGCGGCGACGCCTCGCTCAGGATGACCGGCCAATAATTCTTGCGGCGCGCTCCAGTTTCACTGGCCGGGTTCGATCAAGCCGCCGTGGCAGACGCCGCACTGGCGCTGGCCTTTGATGCCGTTGAGGCGCGATTCGACGGTGGCGGCGGTGTGGCCGGCACTGGCGGACAGGCGCTGCTGGTAGCGCGCGGCATGCAATTGCCACTTCTGCAGTTCCGCCTGGAGCGCCTGGCGCGTAGCGGGATTGGCGACGGCGGGCAGAAGGTTCTCGACGCGCTCGATGCTGGCGCGCAGTTCGATGAGGTCGGCGCGGTCCGCCTCCAGTTGGGCGGAGGTGGAGAAGCGGAAGCTGCCGGGGCGTCCGCCGGCAAGATCCTGCGGCACCGGAGACCATTGCGAAGTCACGCGGACCGGGAACAGCAAAATGAGGAGCAGGATGAGAAGCAGGAGAGCAGCCTTGGCCTTCATGGCGTCACCTCGGCTGAGTACGGGAAAATTGTAGGCCGATTGCGGGCGGGCGGCGCGGTGGAATCGGGCGCGATGGAGGAGCGGTTTCAAGATGGGAAAAAGCAAATGTCAGCCACAGAGGACACCGAGGAAGAAGCACAAATGCATTGCCGATTGTCGGTTGACGATTCCGCAAAGCCGGGCGAGAGCAATGGGAAACTGCGCAGGGTCAGCCACAGGTTTCAGTTTCTGGGCTGGTTGCATTGCAATTGGCGGGAAAAATAAAGGCCGGCGCGAAGCCGGCCTTCATGATTCGAGCAGATCCGTTCGAGCAAAAAAGACGAACTAACTTTTCTTGGGGGCGATGGAATCCTTGACCGCCTTGGCGAGATAAAACTTCGCGGTGGTCTTGGCCGCGATTTTGATTGGCTCGCCAGTTTGGGGATTGCGGCCCATGCGCGCCTTGCGCTGCACCTTCTTCAAGCGTCCCAGGCCGGGCAGAACGAACAGGCCATTCTTCTTGGTCTCCTTCACCGCGGTCTCAGCCAGTGTCTCCAGGAAAGCGGCTGCGGTCTTGTTGTTGGTGCCGACCTTCTCGGCCACGTGGCGTACAAGCTGCGTCTTGGTCATGCCAGCCATGCATCCTCCTTAGTAACTTGAGTCCGAATTCGCAACTCAGCAGCGGCCATGGTACAACAGGGTCCGCGTACTTGAGAAGCGCGGAAGCCTGATTTTATGCGGGTTTCTGGCATCAAGCTGTGGAAAACCTGCGAAAAACGGGCATTCTGCGCGCCTTGGGGGTGAAAGGCAAGCGGAAAGCGCGTTTTGGCGCAGGTGAGTTCCCGTTTTGAACCAGGATTGGTCGCGGAGGACGCAGAGGACGCGGAGGGAAAAAAGGCAGAATCATTGCCGATTGTCGATTTCAAGCAGATGTGGGGCGGCGTCGGAGGAAGAACCTAACCGCGGATTTGCGCGGATGAACGCGGATCTGACAAATTGAAAGGGAAATGCATTGCCGATTGCCGATTGTTGATTGTCGATTTCAAGGAATCGCTTGACGATGATCAAGTCGCCTTTGTTCCTCTGTGTCCTCTGTGGCTAATCCCGCGAATGCGATAATGAAAGCGTGAGCTGCGCGATTTGTCATGAACGAAAAGAGAAGCGCTTTTGCCCGGCGGTGCACGACCGCATCTGCCCCATCTGCTGCGGCACCGAGCGCGAGGTGACGCTGGATTGTCCCAGCGAGTGTCCCTACCTGCAGCAGGCACGCAAGAATGAAAACGTGAATCATCTGCGCGAGTTGGACCGCGAGGCGTTGATGCCGCAGGTGGAGGTGGCGGAGACGTTTCTCTACGAGCGCGAGCCGCTGATGGGCGGGATGAGCTTCGCCATTGTGCTGGCGGCGCGGCGCGATCCCGCTTCGCGGGACCGCGATGTGATCCAGGCGCTGACCGCGATGGCCAAGACGTACGAGACGCAGGTGAGTTCGGGGCTGATCTACGAACAGCCGACCACCAGCCCGATGCAGCACGCCATTGCCGCGGAGATTTCCAAGATGCTGCAGGAGTTTCGCAAAACCGAAGAGCAGAACCGCGGCTACTCGACGCTGAAGGACGGCGAGGTGCTGAAGGCGCTGGTGTTCACGCTGCGGCTGGCGCTGGGAAGAACGTCGGGACGGCCGAAATCGAAAGCGTTCCTCGATTTCCTGTTTGCCAATTTTCCGGAGAAGCCGGTGGCGGGGGCGGCGGAGGGCAGCAGGATTATTTTGCCGTAGGGGGCGTCGACCCTGCGAGGTTCGGGGTGAACGGTTGTCAACAATTAGTGCCCGCGAACGCTTCTCTTTTTGCCGTTGAGCCGGCGCCCCGACTCGGACGCACGTCCCGGGCCTTTTCTGTCCCGATAGAACCGGGTCATCTCCTTCCGAAGCAGGGCATTCGCCTTGGTTTGATAGCCCGGTCCATCTCGTTTGAGCCACGCGAGTACGTCGGCGTCGAGCCGCATGGTGACGGGCCTCTTGACCGGCCTGTACATTGCCCCGCGCATCGCCCGGCTGAGTTGCTCGTCGATCAGTTGGGGAATGTCGGACAAATCAATCTGGTCGTCCGCTATCGCCGCAATGGCGTCGAGTTCTTTTTGGCGCTGTTTATTGGTCAGCTTCCTCATAGTATGTCCGCTCCCGGGGGGTGGCTTTTCGAGCTGAAATGATGCGGGTGACTTCCTCGCCGTGTTCATCCCGGGTCGTATGAACGACCACCACAATCACGAGATTTTCCAGGCGGCCAATCGTCCACAATCGCTCCTCACGCTGAACCGTCAGGTCTGGAATTGTCAGACAGAACGGGTCCGTGAACACTTCCTTTGCCAACGCGAATGAGATGCCATGCTTCTTGCGATTTAAGCGGCTCTTGTTCTCATCCCATGCGAACCGCATGATCGGCCTTCTCCCCAAGCAAGCCTAGCTTCATACGTACTGATATGTCAAGACACAATTGTACGTACTCATTTGCCGATGCAGAAGGTGGAGAAGATGAGGTTGAGGATGTCGTCGGTGGTGGTGGCGCCGGTGATTTCGTCGAGCGGGCGGAGCGCGCCGTAAAGGTCGAGCAGAAGCATTTCGTGCGGGGTGTTGCTCTCGACCGCGCGGGTGGCGGCGGCGAGCGCGGTGAGGGAGTCCTCGACCAGCTTTTGCTGGCGGAGGTTGGTGAGGAAGGCGGTTTCCTGCTGGGGAGCGCCGCCGCTCATCCGCTGCAGGATTTCGGCACGCAGCTCGGCGATGCCGGTACCCGTGAGCGCGGAGGTGGGCAACATCGGGTGATCCGGCGATCGGGTGATCGGGTGATCTTGGACGTCGACGGTCGACGGTCGACGGTCGACCAGATCGGATTTGTTGGCCACCACGATGGCAGTGCGCCCGCTGACCTGTTCGATCAGTTCGCGGTCTTCGCGGGTGAGGGGCTGGGAGGCGTCGGTGACGACGAGCACGAGGTCGGCGTCGGCGAGGGCCTCCCAAGATTTGCGGATGCCGATGGATTCGGCTTCGGCTTCGGCTTCATTCTGCGCCTGGCGGATGCCGGCGGTGTCCACCAGGTGAACGGGGATGCCGCCGATGGCCACGGTTTCGGTGACCAAATCGCGCGTGGTGCCGGGCGCGGCGGTCACGATGGCGCGCTCGCGCTCCACCAGCCGGTTGAACAGCGAAGACTTGCCGACGTTGGGGCGGCCGACGATGGCGAGCGTCAGGCCTTCATGCACCAGCTTGCCGTAGGCGAAGGAGCGGCAGAGCTCGCGCAGGGGAGCGGCGACCGAGTCGATACCGGCGAAGATCTGCGGGCCGGGCATGACGGAGACGTCGTCTTCGGCGAAGTCCACGCCGGCTTCAAGGGTGGCAATCAACTCGACCAACTTCTGCTTGATGGGCGCGAGGCGGTGGGAGAGCGCGCCGCCGAGCTGCTGCGCCGCAACGCGCGCCTGGTAGAGGGTTTGCGAGTCAATCAGGTCGCGCACGGCTTCGGCCTGGGTAAGGTCGAGGCGGCCGTTGAGGAAGGCGCGCATGGTGAACTCGCCGGGGTCGGCGAGGCGGGCGCCGCGGGCCAGGGCGAGCTCGACAATATGTCGTAACACGACAGGTGAGCCGTGGGCGGAGATTTCGACAATGTCGTCGGTGGTGTAGGAGTGCGGCTTCTGGAAGAAGGTGACTACCACTTCGTCGATGCGTTGTTGCGTGCCGGGCTCGATGAGCTCGCCGAAGAGGGCGCGGTTGGGTTCCAGGTCGCTCCTGAGGCGCAGCAGGGGCGCGGCGATGGAACGGGCATCGGGGCCGGCGAGGCGGACCACGCCCAGCCCGCCGCGGCCGGGCGGAGTGGAGATGGCGACGATGGTGTCGTCTAAATGCAAGTTTCTAGTTTCGAGTTTCTAGTTTCCAGTTGCAAGCGAGTTGTGAAGCAGTACCGAGTACTTAGTACCGAGTACCGAGCAAACGCAAGGTCGGTGAAGTGTTGCAGGCGCCGGCGACGGCGACCCAAGCAGTCATCAGCCCACATATGTGAGTACAAGGGTAGGGGTACTTCGACTCGGCATCGCAAAAAGCGGCGATGCCTCGCTCAGGATGACATCACATGAATTCGTTTGCTCTGCGTTGATCCGCGTTCATCAGCGAAACTATCTTCGGCGGCCGAAGCGGGGCGGGGCGGCGGGGCGGGCCTTGTAGTCCTTGGGGTAGAGGACGACGTGGCGGAAGGCGGCTTCGCCGGCGCTTTCGGTGCGCAGGTCGGCATGGTCGCGGAGGGCGAGGTGGACGATGCGGCGCTCGCGCGAGGTCATGGGGCCGAATTCGTAGGGTGCACCGCTCTTGCGGACGCGCTCGGCGGCAACATCGGCGGCGAGGCGCAGTTCCTGGATGCGCATGGCGCGGAATCCGCGGCAATCGAAGCTGACGCGGTCGTGCTCCTCGCGGCCGAGGCGCAGCATTTCCAGGGCAAGGTGCTCGAGCGAGCGCAGCAGTTCGCCGCCGCGCTCCAACAGCAGGTCGCTGTCGGGACCGGAAAGTTCGACCAGGATGTCGGGGCGCTCCCAGTCGCGCTCCTCGGGCAGGGGCGGGTCCACGGTGATGCGGTACTTCAGCTTGAATCCGCCCTTGACGATGGTGGCGCGGAGAAAGCCTTCAATTTTTTTGGCGGAGACGACTTTGTCCGCGAGGGGCATGGTGAATGTTTTAACACGGTCGACGGTCGATGGTCGATGGCCGATGGCCTCCGCTCAAGCCGGAGGCTTGTTCGCGCCGTCCCTACGGTGTCTGCGTCATAGCCGTGCCGCGCCGCTGGCGCTCACGCTTTTCGCTTTTTGGTCCACTTTACCCAGCGCTGCCGCGCTGGGCTAACGAATTTCGCCGCTCCGCGGCTGGTTTCGGTTCGCTTTTGGACCACTGCAACGCGCGAAATCGAGCTATGACACAGACACCTACGGGACTCCGATCGAAAACAATCAGCGTACCCAGGACTGGCGTCCTGGGCTACCGGCGTGCGCCCCTGCGGGGCTGCGATCGCGGTGATCCTAAGGGCGCAAGCGACCCGCGCAACGAGATATCGACAAAGTGAGAACCTCCAGCAACATGCTTAGTCCGATGCCGAGCTACCAAGCTCCCAGCTACGGACTACGTCTTTGCGGGCAGGCCCTTCTTGCGGGCGCGTTTTTCGGCTTCGGCGCGCATTTCCCGGCCGAAGTGCGTGTTGTTCATCCACACCTGCTGGATGATCGAGACCACGTTGCCCATCACCCAGTAGGTGCACAGTCCCGAAGGTAAGTTCCAGGAGATGAAGCCGAGCATCACCGGCATCATCAGGGTCATGACTTTTTGCTGCGCCGGATCCATGCCGGCCTGCGGCGTCATCTTCTGCACCACCAGCGTGGTGACGACGATGAGGACGGGCAGAATGAATTTCGGGTCGGGCGCAGAAAGGTCGTGCAGCCAGAGAAACTGCGCGTGCCGCAACTCGATGGCGCTGCCCAGCATGGAATAGAAGGCCACCAGGAAGGGGAACTGGATGAGCATGGGAATGCAGCCGCCCATGGGGCTGGCGCCCTCGCGCTTGAAGAGCGCGGCAATCTCCTGGTTCATCTCCTGCTTGCGCGGATCGCGCATGGAGAACTTTTCGTACTTCTTCTTGATGGCGTTGACCTGGGGCTGGAGCTTCTGCATCTTCAGCGCCGACTTCATGCTGGTGAGCCGGAGCGGGAAGACCACGATGTTGATGATGACGGTGAGGATGATGATCGACCATCCCCAGTTGGCGACCCAGTGGTGGTAGGTCCAGCGCAACCACAGGAAGAGGGGCTTGGCGATGAAGCCGAGATAGGTGCCGAAGTCCACTACGCTTTCCAGCGTGGTGGATTGCTGGCCGGGCAGCGCGGCAGCCTTGACGGACTGCAGCACGTCGAGGTTCTTCGGTCCGGCGAAGAGGCGCTCGCTGGTGGCGCCGGTCGCACTGCCGACGGCGGCGCCGACCACCTCTTGCTTGATTTTGTCGCCTTCGGGCTTGGCGGGGTCCTTGGGAATTTCGATCGCGTTGCGCAGCGTGACCAGGACGGCGGTCTTGGGATCTTCCGGCAAGAAAACGGCGGCGAAATACTGGTCGGCGGCAGTGGCCCAGGCGAAGGGACCGTTGAAGGTGGCGCCGCTGCTGATTTTCTTGATGGCCTGGCGCACGACTTTCTCGCCGCCGTGCCAGTTGGCCTCGCCGGCGTAGAGATCAACGGTCGCCGAGGCGTAGGAGGCGGGCGTGGCCTGATCGCCGAAGCCGGCGGGCCATGCAGGAAACGCGCGCACCGGCTGGCCGTTCTGCGTGACCGCGGTATCGATCTTCACCACGTAGGAGTGGTCGAAGTGGAAGCTCTTGCGGACGGTGATGTCGGCATCGGAATACTCGAAGCTGATGTCGGCGGGCGCGTGCAGGGTGGCGGCGCTGCTGCTGACGTAGAGCGCAGAAGCGAGTTTCTTGCGCAGCGCTTCGTCGTAGGTCCACAGGGAGAGCGGATAACCGAACTGCTGCGCGGCGGCCTCATGCACGAGTTCGAGCGGGCGGCCGTGCTCGTCGTGGTACTTCTTCAGCACCCACGACTTGACCTGCGCGCCGCGGTTGGTGAAAACGATTTTGTAGAGATCGTTCTCAATCACCGACTCCTGCTCAGCGGCGGCCTGACGGGTGGCAGCCGGTGCGGCAGGCTTGGCCTTGGCCTTGGCCTTGGCAGCCGGCGCCGCGGCGGGAGGCGCCGGCGCAGGGGTGGCGGCGGGCTGGGTGACGGCCGGCTTCTGCTCGGGCGCAGGCTGCTGCGGCTTGAGGTACTTCATCAGCAGCGGCTGCGAGATCAGCAGGACGGCGAAGGTGAGGACGAAGACGAGCAGGAGACGGCGCTCCATGCCGGGATCCTGCTGCGGGTTTTGCATGTTTCCGTTCAAATGATTTCCGATCCAAATTTTCAGTCGTCCCTACGGGACTTGGGGCCGGATGGTGCCAGCAACCCGGCACTGAAGTGCCGGGCTATTGTCATTGCATCCCTCCGGGATGCGTGTGTCGCGTCGTGCACGGAATGCGTGTGTCGCATCATTCAGAAATGCAAACCGTGTCGCAACATTCAGTCGCGTTATGAATGCCGGGTCATGCAACGTCGCATCCGGCGGTACGGGATCGTAGCCGCCGCGTGAAAACGGGTGACAACGGAGCAGGCGCCAGGCGGCAAGCATCGCGCCTTTTGCAGAGCCGTGACGTGCGACGGCTTCGTGGGCGTATTGCGAGCAGGTGGGCACATAGCGGCACGCCGGCAGCAGCAACGGCGAGAGGAGCCGCTGGTAGAGCCGGATTGTCAGCAACAGTGCGCGCTTCATGTCAGGAGTACCGAGTACTTAGTACCGAGTACCGAGACCCACATCTGCCAAAAGCGGGCAGGTGTGGGGCACCAAAACAATTTGAGCCAACGATTTCAAAATCATTTCAGGCGCGCGATTCCCGGCCGGCAATTACTTCGAAAGCGCGCGCGACCTCGTCGTGCAAAACGGAAAACTCCGCCACCAGGGCCGACTTCTTGGGGTTGATGACCACGTCAACCGCCAGCGCCAGCGATGCCAGATGGTGCCGCACCGCCTCGCGCAAGCGGCGCTTGATGCGATTGCGCTGGACGGCGCCGCCGAGCACGCGGCCGACGGTGAAGCCGACGCGCGGCCCAGCGCCGTCATCCTCTTCACGGCGCAGGTAGAACACCGTCATGTGGGCGGCGAAATGGCGGCGGCCCTGCTTGTACACCCGTTGAAAATCCGCGTGGCGCAACAGCTTCGAAGCCTTGGGAAACCGCGGCGCAAGCTTGCGACTCATGCGGCGAAAAGCCTGGGCGGAAGAACACGGGTCAGAGACCCGTGCCACACTTTCATCCCGTGCCCCATCTTCCCGGTCCGGCGGCGCACACCTGCGCACGGCTTCGAACAAAGAAGTTTCGGCGCGTGATGCGGAAGAATGGGACAGGGCTTTCACCGCGACATGAGGCGGCAGGATGCCGCGCTACTCCCGGAATCCGGGCTTCACCGAGACACGCTTGCGACCCTTGGCGCGCCGGCGCGAGAGCACCGCTTGTCCGCTCTTGGTTTTCATCCGGCTACGAAATCCGTGCGTCTTGGAGCGGCGACGCCGGTTGGGCTGGAACGTGCGCTTCGGCATGAAATGATCTACAGCTCCTCAGTCGAGAGAATAATGCTAGGGCCAATCGAGGAGTATATCTGACGCGAGCGGTCACTGGCTAGCAGTGGCGAGTCGCGAGTCGGGGGCGAAATCAAAATTTGATCTCGTCGAAAGTGACTTCTCACAACTCAGGACTCGCAACTCAACTGCACCAGGGCTGCGTCATAACCGATTGAATACTTGACATGTCGTGCCGAGTTGATTCAATTTCGCCCGGTTCTTTTTTCACGCGCGTGAACAATTCAGACACGAAGAATTTTTTCGTGCTAGTATTCGGCGCAGCCAACAAGAGAAGCGAAGTGCCCTGAAAGAGTGCAATTGCGGGCCTTTTCGCGAGGCCCGTCACTCCCGAACCGAGCAGTCAAACGACTCTCAGCGCATCGCCCGCGCCACGGCGGCATTGAGCTACGGGCGGGAGTGACCAAAGAAAAATCCGCGGCCTGTAAAAGGCCCGAGCCAAGGCGTACACCGGATGTCGCCCGCGAAATCCGGTGAGAGATTGGAATGGCCATGTCCGTGACGTCAGCTACCGCCGCCGTGAATCCGTGGATGCGCATCCTGGATGCGCTAGAAAAGAAAATCAACCGGCACTCCTACGATACCTGGCTGAAGCCGACGCGCTTCAGCCATTCCGACGCCCACACGCTGTTCGTACTGGTGCCGAACAAAGAATTCGGAGAAATGGCGGAACGGTACGTCGATCTGATCCTGGAGGCGATCGACGTTTTGGGGCTGGAGTTTCAGGATGTGGAATTTGTGACCGGAGCGACGCAAGCGCCGGCGGCGCCATCGGCGGCAGCCAACACCCCGGTGCGGCACGACGGGGGATTCTCGGCGCAGGCACCGTCGGTGTCCGTTTCGGCTCCGGCGGCGGCCGGCGGCAAAGTGCAGCAGCAGCGCTTCGATTGGGACAGCGCCGCGCAATTGAACCCACGCTACACGTTCGATGGGTTCGTCTGTGGCGCCGGCAACCAGTTCGCGCACGCGGCGGCGCAGGCGGTGGCGGAAAACCCATCAAAGGCCTACAACCCGCTGTTCCTGTACGGCGGCGTGGGCATGGGCAAGACGCACCTGATGCAGGCCATCGGACACGAGGTGAAGAAGCGGCAGCCGCAGATGTCGATCTGTTACTTGTCGAGCGAGCGATTCACCAACGAGATGATCAACTCGCTGCGCTACGACAAGATGACCAGCTTCCGCGACAAGTTCCGCACGGTGGACGTGCTGCTGATCGACGATATCCAGTTCCTGGCGCAAAAGGAGCGGACGCAGGAAGAGTTCTTCCACACCTTCAATGCGCTGCACGAGTCGATGCGGCAGATCGTGATCGCCAGCGACCGTCCGCCGAAAGAGCTGGCGGAGATCGAGGACCGGCTGAGGTCGCGCTTCGAATGGGGGCTGATCGCCGACATCCAGCCGCCCGACCTGGAGACCAAGGTCGCCATCCTGCAGAAGAAATCGGAATCGGAGCGGGTGCAGTTGCCGACCGACGTGGCGCTGTTCATCGCGAGCAACATCCGGTCGAATGTGCGCGAGCTGGAAGGCGCGCTGATCCGGCTGATCGCGCACTCGTCGCTGATCGGGCAGGAGATCACGCTGCCGTACGCGCAGCAGGTACTGAAGAATTTCATCGATTCGCAGCAGCGCAAGGTGACCATCGATTCCATCCAGAAGGCGGTGGCGGAGCAGTTCGGGCTGCGGCTGGCGGAGATCAAGGCGAAGAACAACTCGCGCGCCATCGTGTACCCGCGGCAGATCGCCATGTACCTGGCCAAGCACATGACGGACTCGTCGCTGCCCGAAATCGGGCGGCAGTTCGGCGGCAAGCACCACACCACGGTGCTGCACTCGATCGACAAGATTGAAACCGTGCGCAAGAACGACAAAGACCTGAACCGGATGCTGAACAAGCTGACGGAGACGCTGGGGGGATGAGGAAGCGGGGAGGTTGATTATCGGCACGGCGAGCAGCCGTGCTTTTTTTGTGAGTTACGGCCTCGTGCATCAGTAGAGCCCGATGTAGCGCCCCGCTGGGGCTCGCTGCGTTCGTTTGGGTGCGTTTCCATCGCTGCCGCGGTAGGCTAACGAAAATTGCCGCTCCGCGGCTGTAGCGACCGCCGTGAGAAAAAGTGGGAAAAGGCGGCAGCTGGTAAGAACAAGAGAGCGGCAGTGTCCAGAGATCGTAACGAGGGCTGCGGAAAAAGGAGTGGCGTAGAAAGCCCATGAATTGCGGTTCAGGTCGAATTTTCCACCTCGTGATGCAGTATTCCGCAGGCGAACCTGTGGATGGAATGTGGAGACTGTGCAAGGCGGGGAGTAATTTCAGGGGAGGGTCCGGTTATGCTGTGTCAAGCACAATCAGATACCCTTATGAACAGGGTCGCGAAAACGGCTAAGTGGCGGTTCCAAAGTGAGTTGGACGGATTCTCCACATTTCCGGGCAGAACGGCTTCTACTGCTGTTTTATTGATTTTTCTTTTGATATAAGTAAGTCCATAGAAGTAGGCGTGGAAGCAGTACCCGACAGCGCATCCCAGCCGCGCGGTATCGGGCAGATCGCAAATGGGCTACCCATCACGCGCAACCACAGTGCGCGCCGGGAATCCCGCCGGGAGGTCACGGAAAGTGACGGAGACAACTGCAACGCGCGTTTCGGAGGTCCCTGAAGTCAAAGGGGGCGCCATGGAAATCACGGTCAGCAAATCGGACCTGCTGAAGGAACTGACGGCGACCCAGGGCGTGGTGGAGCGCAAAACTACGATTCCCATCCTGTCAAATTTCCTGTTCGAGGCTGCCGGCGACCGCCTGTCCATCACGGCGACGGACCTGGACCTGAGCTTGCGTACCGGCTGCCCGGCCAAGGTCAAGAAAGAAGGTGCGTGCACGATTCCGGCGCGGCGCCTATTCGATTACGTCAAGCTGCTGGGGGACGGCGAAATCACCATCAAGCTGCTGGAGAACCACTGGGTGAACCTGCGCCTGAGCCGGTCGAACACGAAAATGGTCGGCATGGCGCGGTCGAATTTTCCCAGCCTGCCAGCGTTTCCCACCACGACGGCGTACAAGCTGCCGTCGCCGATACTGCACCGGATGATTGCCAAGACCATCTTCGCGATCTCCAACGAAGAGTCGCGTTACACGCTGAACGGCGCGCTGCTGGTGCTGAAGCCGGAGGCGATGATCATGGTGGCTACCGACGGCCACCGCCTGGCGCACATCGAGAACAGCAAGGCGCGGTTCACGGGAGTGTCGGGCGAGCTGCGGATCCTGGTGCCGAAAAAGGCGATGGGCGAACTGAATTCGCTGCTCAACGATTACGACGGCGAATTCGTGGAGTTCGCCAAGGACGAGTCCACGCTGTTCTTCCGCCTGGGCGACCGGCTGCTGACCTCGCGCCAACTCACCGGGCAATTCCCCAACTACGAAGCGGTGCTGCCGCGTGACAACAACAAGACGGTTTCGGTGGCGACCGATGCGATCTCGGCGGCCATCCAGCGCGTGGCACAGTTTGCCGACGAGCGCAGCGGCGCCATCCGGCTGCGCCTGGACAAGGGCGAGATCAAGGTGTCGTCATCGTCGAGCGACGCCGGCGAGTCAGAAGATTCGATTGAGACCAGCTACCAGGGCGAGGCGCTCACCATCGGGTTCAACAGCCAGTACCTGCTGGATTTCTTCAAGGCTGCCGGGTCGAGCGAAGTGCGATTCGAATTCAAGGACCCGCAGTCGGCGGGACAGTTGCGCCCGGAAGAGCCGGCGGACAGCGACTTCAAGTACCGCTATATCGTGATGCCGATGAGGATCTGAGGAATCGAAGGATTGAAAACTTCCTGAAACCCAAAATGGGGCGAGCCGATCGCCCCATTCATTTTTGTGTGCAGACGGCGCACCCGCGGCAGCAGTATTATTTTGGGCTTCATTTGCGACCGGGGAACAAGGAGTGAGTTATGCGCAATCTTCCCGTTCTGTGTTGCTGCCTGGCGTTGGCGTGCGGAGTGGCGGTCGCACAGGGCCTGTCGCCGAAAGCGGGCGCAGTCTCCGGGGGCCTGTACACCAACCTGTACTTCGGCATGAACTACAAGCTGCCGGCGGATTGGACGGTGTCATTCGTCGCCACGGAGGGCGTGTGCGAACGCGAGTGCGTGCTGCTGGACGCGCGCGCGCCGGAGGAGAAATCGCGGCGGGCCGTGACCGTGACCGCCGAACTGCTGTCGGCGGCCGGCAGCCCGGAGCAGGCCTCCCTGGCGGGCAAGGCGCTGGAGGAGATGGGGGCAAAGAAAGTGGCGCCGGTGAAAGAGATATTCATCGCCGGGCGCAAGGCCTATCGCGCCGACTACAGCTCGAAGTTGGTCGCCGGCGAGGTGTACTACACCATCGTCGTGCTGCCTGCCAAGGATTACGCGCTGGTATTCTCGTTCAGCTCCGAATCGCGAAAACACCTGGACGTGATGGTGAATGAGCTGCCGAAAGCGATCAACTTCGTCGGCCAAAGCTAAGGAGGCGAAACATGAAGGGCTTCAAGCAATTCCTGTTGCGCGGCAACGTGGTGGACCTGGCGGTGGCGGTGGTGATCGGCGCAGCGTTCGGCGCGGTGGTGACGGCGTTCGTCAAAGACCTGCTGACGCCGCTGATCGCCGCCATTGCCGGCAAGCCGGATTTCTCCGCCTTCTACTTCGACGTGAACGGCAGCCGCTTCCTGTACGGCGATTTCGTGAACGCGGCGGTGGCGTTCCTGCTGGTGTCGGCGGCGGTGTACTTTTTTGTCGTGCTGCCGATCAACACGCTGATCCAGCGCTATCGCAAGGCGCCGGCGCCGGCGGATCCGACGACCAAGAAGTGTCCCGAATGCCTGAGCGAGATTCCGATGGCGGCCAGGCGGTGCGCGTTCTGCACGACGGTGGTGGGGAGCGCAGCCGGCTCCTGAGGCCGACAATGGGCATTAGGGCAGCCGACGGTTGCCGCGCCGAATTTGATTCCGAAATTGGGATGTTCCGAATCTAGAACAAAGGCGATTCGCCGGGGCGGAGTTCTCAGCTCCGGATTACCATGACCCCTTATGCTGACCTCATCCGCAGCAAGCGCCCGTGTGTTCCGACTCGCTGGGCGCGCCATGTCTACCGCAGGCGCATTTTTTCTGCTGTCCGTCTGGGTCTTGGGCCAGACCAAGCCGTCTACAACGGCCAGCGCGGGCCCCGACTATTCCCAGGAGCCGTCCATCGCCGAGAGCATCGTGTCTCGCTTCGCCTTTGAAGACGATGGGACGGGAACGCAGGAGTCGACCGTACGCTTGCGGATCCAAACCGGCGCCGGCGTTCAGCAATGGGGACTGCTGTCCTTCGCTTACCTGAAAGCGAACGACACAGTTGAGATCGCCTACGTGCGCGTGCGCAAGCCGGACGGCACGGTGGTGATCACGCCGCCGGAGAATTTCCAGGATATGGAGTCGGACGTCTCGCGCATAGCGCCCATGTACAGCGACCTGCGACAGAAGCACGTTGCCGTCAAAGGCCTCAGCCCGGGGGACGTTCTCGAGTACCGCATGCTGTCGCGCACGCACACGCCGCAGGTGCCGGGGCAGTTCTGGCTGAGCTACAACTTCACAACCGAGGGTATTGTGCTGGACGAACAGTTGGAAGTCAGCGTCCCGCGCACACGCGAAGTGAAGATCAAGAGCGCGGATGCGCAACCGAGCATTCGCGAGGAAGGCGCACGCCGGTTCTACACCTGGAAGACGAACAAGCTGCGGCGTAAGACGGACGAGGAAAAGCGCAAGGAGAGCAAGAAGGACGCACCGCCGCCGTCGGTACAGTTGACGAGTTTCCGCTCCTGGGAAGAACTCGGCAAGTGGTACGGCGGTTTGCAAAGTGATCGAGTCGTGCCGACCGCCGAAGTACGCGCTAAGGCGGCCGAGCTGACGCGTACAGCGGTCACGGAGATGGACAAGGTCCGAGCCATTTACCAGTACGTCTCCACCGAGTTTCGGTACATTGGGATCAATTTCGGCGCCGGTCGATACCAGCCGCATGCCGCGGGCGATGTCCTCTCTAACCAGTATGGCGACTGCAAAGACAAGCACACGCTGCTGGCGTCGCTGCTGCGGGCGGTCGGCATCACCGCCCAGCCGGTGCTGGTGAATTCGTCACGCAAGATTGACGAGGACGTACCCTCGCCGGTGCAGTTCGACCACGTGGTTAGCCGGGTGATCGTGGGCAAGGAAGTGGTCTGGCTGGACACCACGCCGGAAGTAGCACCGTTCGGCCTGCTGCTGTACGGTCTGCGCGACAAGCGTGCTTTGCTGGTCGGCGACAAGCCGGAACTGGTGAGGACTCCGGCGGACACCCCGGTGCGCGACCGCGACGAATTCAGCTTTGAGGGCAAGCTAGGCGACGACGGCGTGCTCAACGGCGCCATCCGCCGCGTGTCGCGCGGGGATGCGGAAGTCATCTTCCGCCTGGCTTTCCGGCGCACGCCCCAGCCGCAATGGAAGGAGTTGCTGCAGGGCATTTCCTACGCCAGCGGGTTCCTGGGGACGGTGGACAACGTGAAGGTCAGCTCGCCGGTTGCCACCGACGAGCCCTTTACCATGACCTACACCTACAACCGCACGGATTATGCCGACTGGGCGAACCATCGCATCCTGGCCGCCTTGCCGGGAATGGGCCTACCCAGCGTGCGCCAGGAAGATGAAAAATCCGTGGACCCGCTGCAACTGGGGCCGCCCAGCGAATTCCACTACACCTCGAAGATGGAGATGCCGCCCAGCTACACGCCCGACGTACGCGCCGACGTCGACCTGAGCAACGACTGGGCCGAGTACCACGCGCATTCCCAGTTAAAGGATGGCGTGCTGCTGGTCGATCGCGTGCTCCAGATCAAGAAAAACGAGGTGCCGCCCGCCAAACGCGACGAGTGGAAAAAGTTCGTCAAGGCGGTGGAGGATGATACCGGGCAGTACATTGTCCTGACGGCGAAGAATGAGAAGCCCGCCGCGAGAGAGAACGCCCCGACAGCTTTCCTGGCCGACCGTGATCCGGAAGCGGTGCGGCTGTTCCAGCAACTGATCATGGCTTTTCAGCGCCAAGACTTCCAGGGCGTGGAAGAATTGGCCCGCAGGATACTCAGCATCGATCCGAAGTTTCCGCGGGCGTGGGCCGCTATTGGCGTCGCCCAATCCGCCATGCACCACACCGACGAAGCCCTGCAAGCATTTCAAAAGGAAGCGGAAGTTAACCCGAGTGACGCGGCCGTTTATCGGCAGATCGCGCAGACGCTCATATGGATGGGCAGACGCAAAGACGCCATCGAAGTCTGGCGCAAGCTGCTGAAAATTGCCCCGGATGATGCCGATGCCGCCGACCGCCTCAGTGGTGCGTTGATGGCAGACAAACAATACGCGGAGGCCATACGCGTCCTGGAACCGGTATTAAAGGAACACCCGCAAAGTGCCGATCTGCTGCAAAATCTTGGGACCGCGTACATGCGCTCGGGCGAGGTGGAGAAAGGCGTCGCTGCGTTGAAGCAGGCGCTGGATCTGCAACCGTCGCCTCTGATGAGGAACAATCTGGCCTACGAATTGGTTGAGCGCAACCTCGACCTTGATTTGGCGGAGCAACTGGCGGTCAAGGCGGTGCAGGAGCAAAGTGAGGTGACAGATCTCACCAGACTCGAACACCTGACCCTGCAGGGTGCTCAACGCACATCCTCGCTCGGCAGCTATTGGGATACTCTGGGCTGGGTTTACTTCCGCCGGGGCGACCTCACCAAAGCCGAAGAGTACCTGCGCGCCGCATGGGACCTGCTGCAAGCGCCCACTGTCGGAGACCACCTTGGCCAACTCTACGAAAAGCAGGGAAAACATGCCGCAGCCGCGAAGATGTACGCCCAGGCATTGAAATCTACTGTCCCGACCGGGTTTGGGGATCCCGCGGGAAAAAGCGACATTCAGGCCCGTCTCCGCCGCGCCGCCGGGAGCGAGGCGGAGGCCGCGCTGGCCATGAAGGAGGCTCCCGAGGCGCTCAGCCGCGCGCGCACCGTCCATCTGCCGAGAATCGAGAAGAGCGGTGGGAGCGCGGAATTCTTTGTGCTGGTCTCCACTGGCGGCAAGATTGAAGAAGTGAAGTTCATCTCCGGCAACGAAGCCTTCCGTGCAGCGGAAGACGCACTCCGCAATGCCTTGGCCGGCAAGATGAATCCGCACGCACCGCTCAACGCGCCGGTGAAGCTGGTGCGCCGCGGAATCGTTGTCTGCGCGACCGCGGGCACAGGTTGTGACATAGCCTTGATGACGCCGGACACAGTGCGGTCCGTGAATTGAGCACTCCATCATGTCGTAGAACGATATAATCGCGTTCCGGCTGCTTCGGGAATCCGGCTTGCGTCCCGCACCACCCAAAGATCGACGTTGTAAGTGACGCTTCCTCAGTGGCTTAGGGCCCTCCCATCACCCCCGAATTCGCCCCGGTTTGTGGTAAAATTGCTAGTGGTCGGGCGGCGACTAAGTGCGATTAAATTCAATAGTTTGACGTGATTTTTGGCGGCCGGGCGTGCAGCGCGCGCAGCACTCGAAGTGCGCCCAGAAAAGCAGATTCCTCGCGGGCTGAAGCCCGCTCGGAATGACAAACGAACACGGCGCAGAGCGGCACGACTGAAGTCGTGCCCTGATACATCGCAATGCTTGATACATCGCAGTGCTTGATGCATCGCAGTGCTTGATGCATCGCACGGCGCAATTCCGGGAGATCAATGGCGAGCAAAGAGAACGTGAGCGTGGCGGCGGCAGCCGAGGCGAAAGCAGAAACGAAAAACGGAAAAGTGAACGCTAGCGTCACCAGCAACGGTAAGGCCACCAACGGTCAGGCGAAGCGGGTAACAGCGACGATGAGCGCCAACACAGAATCATTGCCGAGTGTCTCTTCGTCCAGCGACTACACCGCCGACTCCATCAAGGTGTTGGGCGGCATGGAAGCGGTGCGCAAGCGCCCAGCCATGTACATCGGATCAACGGGCGAGCTGGGCCTGCATCACCTGGTGTACGAAGTGGTGGACAACTCGGTGGACGAAGCGCTGGCCGGCTACGCCGACAAAGTTGACGTCACCATCCACATCGATAATTCCGTCACCGTGGTTGATAACGGCCGCGGCATTCCTGTCGGCGACATGGATATTGACGGCGAAAAAATTTCTGCGGCGCAAGTGGTCATGACGACGCTGCACGCGGGGGGCAAGTTCGATTCCTCGACGTACAAGGTTTCCGGGGGATTGCACGGCGTGGGCGTGAGCTGCGTGAATGCGCTCAGCGAAGAGCTCGATCTGGAAATCTGGCGCCCGGATGAAGGTACCTTCGAGCAGAGCTATTCCCGCGGCGAGCCGACAACCAAGCTGAAGAAAACCGGCAGCGCGGGAAAGAAGCGCGGCACCAAGGTCCGTTTCACGCCGGACAAGGGAATCTTCACCGTTACCGAGTACAACTTCGACACGCTGGCGCAGCGGCTGCGCGAGCTGGCGTTCCTGAACAAGGGCCTGGTGATCACGCTCACCGACGAGCGCACCACGGATGCCAAGAGCGGCGAAAACAAGCGGCTGGAATTCAAGTACACCGGCGGCATCGCGGAATTCGTCAAGCACCTGAACAAAGGCAAAGCGGTGCTGCACGAGCGGCCCATCTACATGGAAGCGGAGCGCGACGCCGTCGCCATGGAGATCGCGCTGCAGTACAACGACGGCTACTCGGAAAACGTGTTCAGCTTCGCCAACAACATCAACACCGTGGACGGCGGCTCGCACCTCTCGGGCTTCCGCACGTCGCTGACGCGCACCATCAACTACGCCGGGCAGCAACTGGGGCTGTTCAAGGACGTCAAGGAAAACCTGACGGGCGACGACGTGCGCGAAGGGCTGGTGGCGGTGATCAGCGTCAAGCTGTCGCAGCCGCAGTTTGAAGGGCAGACCAAGGGCAAACTGAATTCCGATATCGCCGGCACCGTGCAGGCATTCGTCAACGAACGCCTGGGCGCGTTCTTCGAGCAGAACCCGCCGGTGGCACGCAAGATCATCAACAAGGCGATCGAGGCGGCGCGCGCGCGCGAGGCTGCCCGCAAGGCGCGCGATCTGACCCGCCGCAAGGGAGCGCTGGACGGCGGCGGGCTGCCGGGCAAGCTGGCCGACTGCTCCGAGCGCATGCCGGAACGCTGCGAACTGTTCCTGGTGGAGGGCGAAAGCGCCGGCGGCACGGCCAAGCAGGGACGAGACCGGCGTTTCCAGGCGATCCTGCCGCTGAAGGGCAAGATCCTCAACGTGGAAAAAGCGCGCTACGACAAGATGCTGGGGCACGAGGAAATCCGCGCCATGATCACGGCGCTGGGCACCAGCATCGGCAAGGACGACTTCGATCCCGCGAAGCTGCGCTACGGCAAGATCATCCTGATGACCGACGCCGACGTGGACGGCTCGCACATCCGCACCCTGCTGCTCACGTTCTTCTTCCGCCACATGAACGAGCTGATCAAGCGCGGCAACGTGTTCATCGCGCAGCCGCCGCTGTACGGGATCAAGAAAGGGAAGGCGACGCAGTACATCAAGGACGACCGCGAGTTCGTGCGGGTGATGGTGAAGCGCGCCTCGGAAGGGATCGTGGTGCGTTACGGGGAAGGCGCGGCGCGGCTGGAAGGGGCGCCGCTGACGCGGTTCATCACCACGCTGAACGAATACATCGGCTTCCTCGACAAAGTCAGCCGGCGGCTGCGCAGCGAGAAAGTGGCGGAAGTAGTGGCGCGGCTCGATCTGGCCAAGCGCGCCGACTTTGAAGGCGCCAAGGACGCGCCGCCGAAGAAGATCAAGGACCTGGAACGCGAGCTGAAGAAGATCGCGAAAGAAGAAGAGTTCAAGAGCGTGGAGTCGAAGTTCGACGACGAGCACAACCTGTGGGAAGGGCACTTCGTCAACGCGCAGGGCGCCGAACATGTGATCGGGTGGGAGCTGGCGGCTACGCCCGAGTACCGCCAGATGATGGCCAAGTACAAGCAGATCGAAGGCTACATGGAGCCGCCGTTCGTGATCGAGTTCAAGACGCGCGAAACGGCCGCGAACGGCAACAAGGAAGAAGACCTCAGCGACACCGAAAAAGCCGAGCTGGAAAAAGCGGAGAAGAAGGCGCCCAAGGCCGCGGCCCGCCGCAAGGGTCCGGAGCTGGAGCCGGTGGAGAAGCAGACCGTCCGGGAGTTGTTCGATTACGTGCTCAACGAGGGCAAGAAAGATTTCACGGTGCAGCGCTACAAAGGCCTGGGCGAAATGAGCGCCGAGCAGTTGTGGCAGACCACCATGGACCCGGAACGGCGCACGCTGCTGGCGGTGAAAGCGGAAGATATCGAGGCGTGCGAGGCGATCTTCACCACGCTGATGGGCGAAGACGTGGAGGCGCGGCGGAAGTTCATCGAAGAGAATGCGCTGGATGTGAAGAATTTGGATATTTAGTCTTCGGTCGTCAGTCTTCAGTCGTCAGGGGCGGGAGCGTTCCCGCCCTGAATTTTTTTGCAGGGAAAAAGTGCTGAGGTTTAAGGGGTTCGGAGGCTGGTCACCGGCTGGGGTGAGTTTGCGCACAGACGAAATCTTTAGAGCGACTATCTTTCTTGGATGTGGAGCCTTAAAGGACAAATCAAGCTTATTGAACTGGAGTGGAAAAATGAGTGGATTCAAGCAGTTCCTGCTTAGAGGAAATGTGGTCTCAATTGTCCTAATCGTGTGTTTTTGCTTTGAGGTTCTGTGGGCAGGCGTGGACAGCCAAAAGACGATGTACGTCGGGGGCACTGTCAGCTCAATCAAGGAGCAAACAGAAGGAGTTTCATCCACCAGCGACGAGAAGGTTTTCCTGTTTGACTACGGCACGGGCAAGCTCCAGATTCCTTACGATCGAATCGAGAGCCTCGAGTATGGGCAGAAGGTTGGCAGACGTGGCGGGGTTGTCAGCCGATGGGTTATCACGAAGAAGCGCAAGCATTTCCTGACGATCGGTTACAAAGACGAAAACGGCCAGCAGCAGGCGGCGGTGCTGGAGCTCGGTAAGGACATTGTTCGCGTAACGCTCGCTGCCATGGAAGCGCGCAGCGGCCGCAAGATTGAGTACCAGGACGACGAAGCGCGGAAGAGTGGCAGCGGAAATTAGCAGCGCGTAGACTCGGCTGTGGACAGAATCCCCGGTTGATCGATATGGGCAATTCCGGTTCAAGAAGCGCGTGGACGAATCCTTGGCCAAGCTGAAGGACTCGAAGCCTTCCCAGCCCGCTAAACCGGAGGCTCCAGCCAAGTGATTTCGGCAGGACCCCGCACGTGGCGCCCCTGGCCCGCCGCAAGGGTCCGGAGCTGGAGCCGGTGGAGAAGCAGACCGTCCGCGAGCTGTTCGATTACGTGCTCAACGAGGGCAAGAAGGATTTCACGGTACAGCGCTACAAAGGCCTGGGCGAAATGAGCGCGGAGCAGTTGTGGCAGACCACCATGGACCCGGAGCGGCGCACGCTGCTGGCGGTGAAGGCGGAAGATATCGAGGCGTGCGAGGCGATCTTTACCACGCTGATGGGCGAAGACGTGGAGGCGCGGCGGAAGTTCATCGAAGAGAATGCGCTGGATGTGAAGAACCTGGATATCTGAAGCCGATTATCTGCCGCGGAAGAAGAACGCTATAAAGGCCACAATTACGGCGAGCACTGATACGAGAAACGCGCCGAATGTCCAAACTGTTACGGCCTTCTGAAACTGACTGGTTGCAATTATCGCAACCGCAGCAAACATAATCGCGACCGCCGTGTAGATGATGGTCGAGGTTTGTGCCGCTCTGTCCTCAACCCGGCGAATACTCGCAGATGTGTTAGTTTGCAGTTCGGTAATCGCAGCTTGAAATTTTCCAACATCTGTCTGGAACGCCTTGATTTGAGCATCGACCTGAGTCACCAGGGCACTCTGCAGCGCTGGGTAGTCCTCGAAGAGGATCAACTCAGTCTTCGCCTTGTATGCGAGTGAGTTCCCCTCGTGAAATTCAGTTGTTTTGACGAAGTCAATCACCGCAATGGTGTCCCGGTACCGCAGTCTCACCAACTGATCGGAAAGGTTATAAATTGGGCAAAACAGGTGGCCGACGTATCCGGGGTCGACCTGAGGGCCTCCGACCCACAGTAAGCCTTCGTACGCACGGGGAACTTGGATGTTCCATCTACCGATCAGGAACCGGGGCATGTTAATTGTTTCGAGTGTTTTGATGATTGCAACTTCAAAGGGCGGAATATCCAATTCTTCATTGCCGTCTTTGTCTGGCAGCTTCTTGCGGTCTCCACCTATGGCGTATTGGTCGCCAACACTTAGCTTGTAGTATGCGGGCTTGAGGTTAGTCTTGTTAAAGGGACTGATGAGATCGAATTGCTTGCAGTAGCTTTCGATACCATCGCTCAGAACGACACCGGTGCCCGGAAAATCGTCGGTGGTGGGCCGCCGTTCCCTCAATCTTTCCAGCCGCTGTCGTTCGGCCTCGCGCTTTTCGTCTAGAGTCATACCAGTGCGGGACAGGCTGTAACCTGCCGGAATGGCAACAGAGCAGACGTCGCCTCAATCACGTTCGTGAGAGTCGGCCCCACCCCCAGAAAATAGTCCGATGCCTTGAATTCGCTGAGCCGCGAAACAAAACGCAACGACTGCTCCGAGAGGTTGGCGACATCGCGTTTACCAAGATCCTCATAATCGAAGTAGTCCAGTCCGTTGACTGCTATGTGAGTCGGACGGTTCACAGACACAGCTCGTTTCGCTAAGTCCCAATCGAACCTAGCAACACGGCGGGTCTTGCGAGTCACACTCGTTATCTCGTGGATGGGGTGCGGGTATCCACTCTCAGCCTGCAGAGTTTCCCAGTCGATCTCCTCTTTCAGTGATCCTGCTTGTTCGCCAGCCACACGGATTGGAAATGTCCGCAGTACGAGCACGATTTGAGTAGCCAAACGCGGGCTTAAGCCAACTTCGCTAAGACATCCTGCAGCGGTTGTATCCCTCGAAGTGGCCTTGGGGTACTCCGCGGTGTGGTACAGAGACAGGCCAAACCCTTGCGTCCCCTCTACGAGAACTTTGCGGCCCTCATCGACAGCTTGGTTTGCTTTGAGGGAAACGTCGTCCAAGAAGGCGGTCAACCACGGACTGGCCTTGGCAGCATGCGAAGCAAGACGGACATCGCTCCCTCGGAGAGCGCGTCGCGCCACAGCCGACCCGACTCCGCACAGGGTCGAACTCAGCCGCTCGCGCAAGCCTAACTGGGCCTCACGTTCCCGATCAGACGGCTCGATGACCATTGCATTGCGATCAATTCGGACGCGCCGCTCGTCCAAGCCCAGAGACTCGATCTCGTGCCGCAGCACATCAAGGTCGATCAGCGCCCCGGCGGGAATCATCAGCATTGTTCGAGGATTGACGAAACCTGTCGGGAGCTGGCGAACAAGCATGGTGCGCCCGTCCTCCGCGACGAACGAATGCCCAGAATTCGGTCCGCCGCAGCGGATGCAGATGTCGATGTCTTCGCGCAGGGTGATAAAGGCAGAAATCTTGCCTTTCCCCTCCGACCCGTACTGTCCGCCGACAACAACCCAGAGGCTCACGGCTGGTCTCCTGACCGGATGCGCTCTAACACGCCGTTAACTGCAACGAAAAGATCACCCAGGCTTCCGGTGTTAGGAATAATGGCGAACGCCTTTGGCCGAAGCTCGTCAATGTGCTGCTCAACCGGATGCGCGTCGGCCGCATCGAAGTCCTGGCGTGTCTTGTAGCGACCACTGGCGTGCAAACGCTCCCATCGGACTTGGGCGGGGCAGTCTACAAAAATCAGGAAGAAAGAGGAAGCAAAAGTGTTCCTCAGGCTTTCATAATCGACCGGGTGACGGAGGCCGTCCACAGCGCAGTCTTTTCCCGGTTGTATTCTGGCGATCAGCTCACGATTGAGGCCCGGTTGTAAGCTTCCCGCCATAACCGCCCAACCCACAGCTTGCAACTCCGCCTTGCTGTTCGCCTCTGCGCCCCGCCACTCGGACAACACTTGGCTGTATCGCAGGTACTGAAACCCGCGCTCACTGGCCAAATACTTTCCCACCGAGGTCTTTCCGGCCCCGATCCTGCCTGTTATGCCGAGAACGACACGGCGGTGTTGCGGTTCTGCCATCGGGGCATTGTAGATTAAGCATGGCTCCTGTCCACCGAATCGAGGCCGGTGGCGGAGAGAATTTCCGCGAGCTTCGCGTAATTGATCTTCGGCGACCGCGGCACGATCAGGTAGTCCTCCGAAGGTGTGCCGAGGGCTATGTACTCATCAGCCAGGTAAAACAGGCCGACCAATGCGGAGGTAATCGCGTCGACCTCGTCGTGGGTGACGCGCTCAGTCAGGAAGCTCCCATTGATGCCAGCGCGGTGAAGTCCCCATTTGAGCTCTTCCAGACTGGCTCCCTTGCGCGGAATGCCCAAGAGGTCCTGTGCGGCACCCGGATAGCTCTCAATGACGGTTAGGCCCAGTCCTCGCAATGTCTGCGCCAGCCTCATGCCTCGCATTGTGAGCCCCTGCATCGTAGGCAGGAGGCACCAAAAGACAGAGATGCCCATGCGCTTAAGAGCGAGCTCGCATTTCCGGTAGATCAGGCCCGAAATGTTTTCCAAGCTCTTTACCTGTTCGGGTAGAGACAATGGCGAATCGATTGACACGATATCCGGGCGTGCTGCCACTGTTTCCCTGATGAGCTCTTCATCGGTCCGCAGAGCCATTGTAGAGGCTTCTGCGCCATCCATTAGTGCCCAGCCTGTCGCTCTGCGTTCGCTGCCTGTGAGGTCAATACCCACTACGCGCTGAGGGCCGCATTTGGCGAGGAGCGAGGCCACAACGCCGCTCGACTTCGATGTGCACCTTGCACGCCTCACCACCGAGCGCGACGCACGCGGCATTTCCGTAACGCCGGAAAAAATCGGCGCTATGGAGCTGCGCAGAAACGTAGCCGTCCGCTTGCTTAGGCGGTCGTAGGCAATCTCCATAATCGCCTTCAGGTGAACCACGTCTTCGGTGTTGTATTGGACGAGTTGCTGGAGGGCCGAACGTTCGCCCCGAAGGTACTTCGACCAGAGAACCGTTGCTTCGTAGCCGCCCAAATCCTTCACCTCGTCTGGGCGCGTGATGCCGAGCTTCGTCTCAATCTCCTTAAGGCCACCGCGCAGCCCGAGCTTCCGGGTTAACCAGCGAAGGTCGATGTGAATTGGCGGAATGCGGAGGCCAGGAAAGGCGAGCTTGAGAAAACGAAGGTCGAATCCGGAACCGTTGAACGTGACCACAACGGAGTAACGCTCTAACTCTGCCGCAAAGTCCTGCAGATTTTCGCCTTCGATGAAAACTTTGTATTTCCGGCCGTCATATAGGCCGACCATGGTGACGCTGTCGAAGACCGTGGACAAGCCCGTCGTCTCGATGTCGAGGTAGACGCATTCGTCAGCGAATTCCGGGAATACGCGCCATGCCTCGCCCAGCGTGCAGAGGCGCTCGAAGAAAGCGGCGTCGCGAGTTCTAATTGCCTCGCGCGATCGGGGAATGTATTCGTCGAGGACGTGCTGCAGGCGGGCGCCCACGGCTCCGAAGCGCTTTTCGAAGCGGTCGGCATCGTCCCATGACTGGATGCCGTGTTCCCACAGATCCTGTTCGGTCAGCTTGCCTATGCCGGGGATGTGAATGAACGTTTGCTGCAGCATAGGCGTACCTCAATCAATCTTAATATATTCTATTCAAATAGATAGATTATTCAAATAGAATTTTTCGAAAATTCGAATAGAATGTTTGCGATGAAGCGCCGGGGTCGTAAGCCCAAACCGCATACCGACAAGGACATACGGCTGATGTCGGACGTGTCCAAGCAATTGACCGAACAGATAGGTAAGCGGTTTAGCGGAAAGGCAATCAAGTTCCAGGCTGCACAGGAGTTGGGAGTAAGTCGGGCGGCGCTGTACAACTACATAAGAAAAATTGATGTGCCCGGCATGGACGTGTTGGAGCGTCTTAACCAGAAATGGGGCCTGGAGTTTGCGTATGGTGTACTGAAGCTAGATACAGAGTTCTTCCGAGCTCAGCGTGAATCAAGGCCGCCGGCCACGGACACGCGATCCACGGCTCAGCAGTATGTGCTCCCATTTATCGAAGGTCTGCGAGAGCAGGATATTGAGGTCCTGCAAGTTACCCCGCATAAACCGAGCTCCGTCGACGTCAGATTACGCATACGGTTCGCCGGTTGAAATCAGCAACGCCATCAAATCCCCGGTTGACACACAGACTTGTGACGAGGCATGATGCTGCTGCGCATAATATGTCTCGCACGCGATTTAGCTACGCCTTTACTTACCGCTACTTCTTTGGGAGTGGCGGCCGAGGCGGAGCTTGTGCGTACATTCCGTAGCAGCTAGCGCAAAGATTCCAGACCGAAGCCGCGAACTCTCCAGGGTTCGCGGCTTTTTATTTTGTCAGCAGAAATTTCAGCAGAAGCGGTTTCAAGAGAATCGTTTTTCAGGAGATTGCAATGTCCACCCTCGTATCCGACTGGCGCGCCGCCATTGACGTCCTCGACGGCCAACTGCTCAACCTGCTCAACATCCGCGCCAAACTGGCCTGCGAACTGGCCAAGGTGAAGCGCGAAACCGGCATGGAGATTGTGGATCCGGAGCGCGAGCGGCAGGTGCTGGCGCGCGTCCGCCAGGGCAACAGCGGCCCGCTCGACCAGGACGCCATCACCCGCATCTTCCAGAGCATCATCGAGGAAGCGCGGCGGGTGCAGGCCGGGGCGGAGTAGAAGCAGGTTCAGTTTCGAGTTTCAGTTTCAGGTCGTCAGATGCCGGCCTGAAGCGCTCGACCTGAAACTTACAGTGACCCCGGCGGCGGCTGACACTCCAACTCGTTACCCTGTCGGCACCTGCGGTCAGAACGACTCTAACTGTGTCTGATTTGCCACAGTCCACTCTTGAATCGTCCGCTGTAATCTACTCATCAGAAAATAGTTAGTTCGCATAGAACTTGTTGTGCGGGCGTGGGTCTTCGTTTAAGACGAGTCTCAGCAAGCGATCTTTTTGGCCTTCGAACAAACAATCCGCGGCCCGGTGGCCTGTGAGGGCGTAGGCCTGCACTCGGGCGCGCCGGTGCATATGCGCCTGTTGCCCGCGCCGGCCGGCACGGGCATCGTCTTCCGCCGGGTGGACCTGGACGGCTTCCTGGTAGAAGCCATCAGCCGCAACGTGGCGCGCGTCAGTTATGCCACCAGCCTGATGAAGAAAGGGGTGCTCATCTCCACCACCGAGCACCTGCTCTCGGCGTTCATCGGACTGGGCGTGGACAACGCGATCGTGGAGCTGGACAACCTGGAGCTGCCCATCCTGGACGGCAGCGCCCGCCCGTTCATGGACATGGTGCTGAACGCGGGGCTGAAGAAGCAGCGGCGGCAGCGGATGTACATGCGCATCCGGCGCGAGCTGGAATTGCGCGAAGGCGACAAGTTCATCGCCATCTATCCCGCGCCCGGCTATTCGGTGGCCTACACCATCAATTTTCCGCACCCGCTGATCGGGCGCGAAAGCTTCGAAGTGGAGCTTTCCGACGGGCAGTACCGCCGCGAGATCGCGCCCGCGCGTACCTTCGGTTTTGTCGAGCAGGAAAAGGCGATGCGCAACCAGGGCCTGATCCGCGGCGCCTCCGAGCAAAACGTGATCGTGCTGACGCGCGACAGCGTGGTGAACGGCCCGCTGCGCTATCCCGACGAGTTCGTCCGCCACAAGGTGCTGGACCTGATCGGCGACCTGGCGCTGGTGGGGCGGCGCATCATCGGACGCGTGGTCGCCGACCGAGCCGGACACGCCATGCATACCGCGCTGGTTTCGCGGCTGCTGCGCGATCGCACATTGTGGGAAGAGACGACGGAAGAAACTGCGAGCAAGCCCGCGTACGCAGCGGCGGCGGAACTCAGAACCTGAAAAATAGTGGTCAGTGGCCAGTCCCACTATCGCGTTCGAGGGCGAACGCGCTCCAACTGCTTCCAAGCAACTGCAAAACGCCCGAAGCCTAAAGCCTTAAACCTAAAACCTAGAACCCAGCGCCTGTTTCAGCTTTCACGGTGCCAGAAGCTGCGTTTTGCCGGCTCGGGTTTCACCGGCTTCTTGTCGCCTGCCGCTTTCTGATTGAACCACTTCGCCATGAGTTCCTTGACGGTGAACGGAGGGTTTTCAAAACGGATGCCGGCCTGGGATTCGCCGTCCACCCAGGCGATGGTGCCGTTGGTTTCGATCCAGCTGCTGGTTCCGGGCAGCACGAACTTAATCGTGGCCACCGCCTTGGTGTCGCTGGGCATGGACTTCAGCTTGACCGCCATGCCGCCCTCGCTGAGGTTGATGGCGGTGGCCAGCACTTCATGCTGGCGTTGCTTCTCCTTGTCTTCGTAGCGCAGAGTGACCGCCATGTCCACCGGGTGGCGGTAGTAGCGGCGGCGCTCCGCCAGCATCATGCCGTGAACGGCGCGGAAGCTGTGCAGGGCGCGGTCGGCGGTGATGGGCTTCTCCAGGGCAAGGTTGGCGCCCATCTCGAAAGCGTTGCGCACGCTGGTGATGCCGTTGATGATGGCGAAGGCGGTGGAGGTCTTGTTGGAAGCCAGCTGGCGGACGCTGCGGAGCACGTCGAGGGCGCCGTGGCAGTCGTCGCAATCAATGATGATGGCGTCCCACTTGCGGCGCGCGAGCTCCTCAATCGCCTTATCGGGGACGGTGCAAACCTCGACCTCGATCTCCAGGTCGTTGAGAACCCGGCGCAATACGCGAATTACATCGTCGTCACGGCTGAGCAGCAGTGACTGCAGCGCCATCTCGTTGGCCAACCCCGGTGGCTCTTGCCGAGCTTCGATTCTATTCCATGTGAGCGCAGATCGCATTGCCCGACCAGTTACTATCGTGTCGCTCTTGCCAGTTGCGGCGCAAAACAGGAAACTACGGCGAGCATGCGCAAGACCGTCTATCTCTCGCTGGGGTCAAACCTGGGCGATCGGGAAGCCAATCTTCGGGACGCCATTGCCCGGCTCGCGGAGCTGGGCGAGGTGACCGCCGTTTCCTCGTATTACGAGACCGAGCCGGTGGATTTCCTGGACCAGCCCTGGTTCCTGAATTGCGCCGTCGCCATCAGCACGGAGAAGATGCCGCGGCAGTTGCTGGGCGCGCTGCAAAAGATCGAGCAGGCGATGGGACGCCGCCGCGCGCAACCCAAGGGCCCGCGCGTGATTGACCTGGACATCCTGCTGTTCGGGTCAGCGGTGGTGGAAACGGCGCCACTGACCATCCCGCACGCGGCCATGCACGAACGGCGCTTCGTGCTGGAGCCGCTGGCGGAGATCGCGCCCGATGCGCGCCACCCGGTGTTCAAGCGAACCGTGCGCGAGCTGCGGGATGGACTGCCGCCGGGGCAGCAGGTGAAGCGCTGGCAGGGGAATTCACCACGGAGCCATCCCTCGGCTGGGCTCGGGGCAGGCTCCGGCACGGAGAAATAAAGAATTGCGAAGTCAGAATGCGTTTAACGATTTTGTAATTTGGTAAATGGGTAATTTAGTAATTTCTTGTCATCGGTAATCGTTGTTGAGCAAATTACCAAGTTACCGAATTGCGAAATTACCAAATTGTCTCTGCCTCACTCCGCGTCTCCGCCGTGTCGTGAATCAGCGTTGCCAGGGAAACTGCTTCTCCGGGACCACGACCACGTGGAAGATGCCGCCGATGTCGGCAGGATCGTCGCGGCCGTTGACGAAGGAGAACTCGCGCTGCTTGCCGGTGAGCAGCGGATCCACCAGCTTGATTTCCTTGATCTGGAACATGCGCTGGCCGTTGGGGTAGATGTACTCGTCGTAGGTGACGGCGCGGACCACCAGGGCGCGCGATTTCCAGAACAGCAGCACGGGGAGGCCGAGGCGCAGGGGGGCGATGAGGTCGTCGGGAATGGTGGGCGCGCCGGAAATGTAGCGCGATTCCAGGCGCACGTGGCGGCCGTCGTCGAGCACGTAGGCGCCGTCAATCACCTTGGCCAGTGTCTCCAAGGCCGGCAGGGTGTCGATGCAAACCTCGCCGTAGTTTGCCTTCTGCACCCAGGTGTTCTGCTTGATCGCCACCTGCTGGGACTTCAGCATGGCCTCAACCGCGACAGCCCAAGCCCAGTTGGCGCACTTCTGAACCGGGGTCGGCAGCCAGAACGCGGTCAGCTCGACCGTCTGGTCCGGCAGGCGCATCAGGGGCGCGCCTTTGGGCTTTTTTTCGGCGGCCAGGGGGAGCGCGAGCGCGGCCAACAGCATCACGATGAGGTATCGGCGAAACACTTGCCGCAGATTAACGCTGATGAGCGCAGATGGCGAGTGGCGATGTGAATTACTACGCTACGACTGATTCACCACCGAGACACCGGGGGCACCGAGGTACACCGAGAATAAATTGAGAAGTTTTCATGGCGAGTGGCGACGTGAATTACTACGCTACGACTCATTCACCACCGAGACACCGAGGGCACCGAGGTACACCGAGATGATTCGGCGGTTGCCAACAACTCCATCAGTTGGGCACGAGAGTAGGGATCCCTCGACTCGCCCGTGCAAAACCGGCGCGGACCTACGACTCATTCACCACCGAGACACCGAGGGCACCGAGGTACACCGAGAATAAATTGAGGAGTTTTCTCGGTGAGTCTCGGTGGGCTCGGTGCCTCGGTGGTAGGAGTTACTTCGAAAGTGCGGCGAGGGAGTCGCGGAACAGGGCATCGAAGGTGGCACCGTTGCCGGCACGCGCGGCGGCGGCCACGGCGCGCTCGGCCGCGGTGCGCTGGTATCCCAGGTTGAGCAGCGCCGACAAAACATCTTCTTCGGCGGGGGTGGCCGCAGGCAGGGTGGGCGCGGCGCCGAAGCCTTCCAGCTTGTCACGCAGCTCCAGCACCATGCGCTCGGCGGTCTTCTTGCCGATGCCGGGAATGCGCGTCAGGCGGGCGACATCGTTGCTGCGGATGGCGCTGACCATGTCGGGTGTGGGCATGCCGCTGAGGATGGTAATCGCCAGCTTCGGACCGATGCCGCTGACAGAAATCAGTTTTTCGAAAAGCTGTTTCTCTTCGGAGCGCAGGAAGCCAAAGAGGGCAATCGCGTCCTCGCGGACGTGGGTGTGGATAAAGAGCGCGACCTCGTGGCCGGCAGCGGGCAGTTCGGAAAATGTCGGGACGCTGATGGTGACATCGTAGCCGACACCTCCGGTGTCGACGATGGCCTGGTTGGGATGCTTGGCGATGAGCTTGCCGCGTAGATGGGCGATCATGGGAGGCTCCAGGCTTCAGGCGCCGGGCGAGAGAATATTATCCGCGCGGCGGCGCGCATGCACGCGCATTCTCGCGGTGCGAGGGGAAACCGCTCATCTGTAAACGGGGATGGGGCACCGTCTCTAGAACCGGCTTCAAAAATACATTTTCGCCTCAGGAAAAATGTCCCTCAGGGGCTAAAGCCCACTATTTTTGCGGCCTCGAGCGGCACGGCTGAAGCCGTGCCCTACCCAAAAACCTGCTGTTGACCATTGCCGCTCGCGGCTCGTAGCATGACTCAATCCTGTGGGGCGGGATTCCATGGAAGGGACACTGGTTTCGCATTACCGGGTTGGGTCGCGTCTGGGCAGCGGTGGCATGGGCGTGGTCTATGCCGCCGAGGACCTGACGCTGGCCCGGCAGGTGGCGCTCAAGTTCCTTCCCGAAGCGATGGAGGCGGATGCGCTGGCGCTGGAGCGTCTGCGGCGGGAAGCGCGCTCGGCGTCGGCGCTGAACCACGAATCCATCTGCACGATTTATGAAATCGGCGAGCACGAAGGCCGGCACTTCATCTCCATGGAGTTGCTGGAAGGCACGCCGCTGGATGCGCGGTTGAAATCCGGCGCGCTGGCGGTGCCGGAACTGTTGGACATTGGCATCCAGGTGGCGGACGCGCTCGATGCCGCCCACCAGCGCGGCATCGTGCATCGCGACATCAAGCCGGCAAATATTTTTCTGACCCGCCGCGGGCGGGTGAAAGTGCTGGATTTCGGGCTGGCGACGGTGTTGGTGGACCGCGCGGCCGCACTGACGGTGGGCAGTACCGCGCCCGACCCGCGCCTCACCAGCCCCGGCACCGCCATCGGCACGGTCGCCTACATGTCGCCGGAGCAGGCGCGTGGCGAAGAACTCGATCCGCGCAGCGACCTGTTTTCGTTCGGCACCGTGCTCTACGAGATGGCGACAGGAGTGCTTCCGTTCGACGGCAAAACTACGGCGGTGATGTTCGCGGCCATTCTGGAAAAAACGCAGGCGCCGGCATCGTCGGTGAACGCGGCGGTTCCGGCGCGCCTGGCAGAGATCATTGACAAGTCGCTGGAAAAGGACCGCGACCTCCGCTACCAGACCGCGGCCGAATTGCGCGGCGACCTGAAGCGCCTGAAGCGCGACTCGGAGTCGGGTCGAACGGCGGCCGCGGGCGGCACGACCGAATCCGTCGCGGCCGCTCCCCGACGCAAGCCGGCGTGGATCTATGGCGGGATCGCGGCGCTGGTGGTTGCGGTGATCGCCCTGGCAACATATTTCTATTCGTCACGCGCTTCCCGAATAGCGGTGACGCCGCAGACCTTGAGCATCGCGCGCCTCACCGACAACGGGCACGTGCACGACGCTGCGATTTCGCCGGATGGCAAGTGGCTGGCGTTGATGCGCCACGACGCCCACTCGGCGGCTTTGTGGGTGAAACAGGTGGCGACCGGCAGTGAGACGCGGGTGGTCGAGCCGCAAGAAGGGGAGTTTTCCGACCTGGCGTTCACCCCCGACGGCAACTATCTGTACTACGCATTCCGTCCGGCGGGAAAAGCGCAGCAGGCGGTATACGTGGTGCCCGCGCTGGGCGGGACGCCGCGCCTGGTGATCAACAACACCGCCACCGGGGTTGCGTTCTCGCCCGATGGCCGGCAAGTGGCATTCATGCGCGAAGTGGGTGGGCGCGATCGCGTCCTGGTGGCGGATGCAAACGACAATGGCGAAAAAACGGTGACCGAGAACGCGCATCTGTATAAGACGCCACCCTCATGGTCGGCGGACGGCAAAACGCTTCTGCTGACCACCGACCTGTTCACCGAGAGGGGCCTGGGGGTATTGCTGCTGCAGCCGGTGACGGGCGGAGAGGCGCGCCAGGTTCCGGCCCGCGGCCAGGTGCCCGCGGCGCAGTGGCTGTCGGATGGAATGGTATGGCTGGAAAAATCGCCGGAAACGCAGGGGCGCTCGCAAATCTATTTTCGGGCGGATCTCTCCAGCCAGCCGGTGCGCCTGACCAATGACCTGAACGATTACGGCGATGCGCTGAGCGTGACCGCCGACGGGAAAGCAATCGTGGCGGTGCAGACGGAGGCGGCTACCAGCATATATGTTGGCGATACCGCCAGTCTCGCCGGTTTCGACAAGCTCAAGGCGGTGACGGCAGCGTCTTCGGAGCGTGACGTCACCGACTGGACGCCGGACGGCAAGGTCGTGATCGCGGATGCCTCGGGGCACTCGACGCTGTTGAACCCCGACGGCACGGGCGACGTCCGGCTCCCGACGCAGGAGTTCGGCCTGGCCCCGTCCGTCTGCGGCGACGGGAAATCATTCCTGTATTCGAGCCTGACGCGCAGCAATGCCATCCACGTGACGCTGGCGTCCACCGGCGGGGGAAGGGAAACCGACCTGACCTCGGGGCGCATGGACTGGCAGCCGGTCTGCTCACCGGACGGCGCCTGGGCTGTCTATTTGAGCCACGACAGCGGGGTGTGGCAGTTGATGCGGATCTCGACTTCCGGCGGCAAGCCCAGCTTGCTGTTCGGGGAAAACGGCCCGTGGTGGCCGAGCATCTCCGGCGATGGCAAGTACGTGGGATTCCGCGCTGGCGCCGGGGATGAAGACCGGAAATTCATTGTCATCCCCGCCGAAGGCGGCGCGCCGGTTCACCAGTTCAACGTGCCGCCGGACAGTGACATCTTCCGGCTGGCCAGCGACGGCGCCGGTTTCTACTACACCCAGCACGATGGCGATGTGGACAATCTCTGGTACCAGTCCATGGCCGGTAGTCCGGCGCACCAGGTAACGCACTTCACCAGCGATCACATCTACGCCTTTGCCTTCTCCCGCGACGGCCGCCGCGTGGCCTTCACCCGCGGCAACGAAAAGCAGGATGCGGTGATGCTGAGCAATTTTCGGTAAATCGGGTGATCGGGCGATCTGGTGATCGGGTGATCTGGGCCGAACAACATTGCCGATTGTCGATTTCATAGGGGTGCGTTCGACTCGGGCGTGCGCCCTCGCTCAGGATGACAGTCGTTAAGGAGGATGGCCATGAGGTTCAAATCTTCTTTTCGTTCATCACACATACTGGCGCTGGTTTGCGCCTGCCTGCTGATCTCGACCGGCGCGTCTGCCCAGCACGAGCATGCTGCCGGCTCGAAATCGGTGTGCGCCGAATCCGGTTTCGGCAACACGCATCACTCGGTGAAGACCACCAGCCCGGAAGCGCAGCGGATGTTCGACCAGGGGCTCGCGCTCGACTACGGCTTCAACCACAACGAGGCGGAAAAGTGTTTCCAGCGCGCGGCCCAGCTCGATCCCCAGATGGCGATGGCGTACTGGGGGATCGCGCTGGTGGTCGGGCCCAACTACAACCTGCCGATTGACGCGGAGCGCGAAAAGCAGGCCTACGAGGCCATCCAGAAGGCGGGCCAACTGGCGGCCAACGGCCCGGCGGTGGAGCGCGAGTACATCGCAGCGCTGGCCAAGCGCTACACCAACCAGCCGACCGAGGACTACCACGCGCTCGACGTGGCCTATAACGCCGCCATGCGCGAGCTGGCGAAAAAATATCCCGACGACCTGGATGCCGCTACGCTGTTCGCCGAAAGCGGCATGAACCTGCGTCCGTGGAAATTGTGGAAGCACGATGGCACGGCTGAGGCGGGGACGGAGGAGATTGTCGCGACACTGGAATCGGTGCTGCGGCGGGATCCCGACCACCTGGGCGCCAACCACTTCTACATCCACGCGGTGGAGGCATCGAATGATGCGGACCGGGCGCTGCCCTCGGCACTGAGGCTGGGGGCGCTGGCGCCCAAGTCGGGTCACCTGGTGCATATGCCGGCCCACGTTTATATCCGCACCGGCATGCACGAGGTTTCCGCCAAGATTAATGTCGACGCTGCGGCTGCCGACGAGGCCTACATCGCGGAAACGCAGCCGCAGGGCATTTACCCGATGATGTACTACACCCATAACCTGCACTTCATCGCCTACGAAAACGCGATGATCGGCCGCTACCAGGATTCCGTCGCCGGCGCCAAGCGCGTGCAGGCGCACGTGGGGCCGCATGCCAAGGAAATGGCGCTGCTCGATGGCTTCAACGTCATGCCGGTGGTGGTGATGGTGCGCTTCCGGCGCTGGGACGAGATCATGGCGCTGCCACAACCCGATTCCGCGCTGCCCATGAGCAACGGTATCTGGCATTACGCACGCGGTCTCGCCTTCGCCGACCGGGGCAAGATCGCCGAAGCTAATGCGGAGTTGGAGGCGTTGCAGAAGCTCGCGCCGGCTATTGCCAAGGTCCCCACCATGGCTCCTGGACCGAAAAACGCGACCATCATGCCGAAGCTCGCCGCGCACATCGTGGAAAGCCGCATTGCCTGGGCGCAAGGCAAGAAAGACGCGGCCATCCAGCACTTGCGCGAGGCCGTCACGTTGCAGGACGAAATGGATTACACCGAGCCGCCGGACTGGTTCTATCCCACGCGCGAGTCGCTCGGCGGAGAGCTGTTGCAGGCGGGACGTGCGGCGGAAGCGGAGAAAGTTTTTCGCGAGGATTTGCAGCGCAACCCGCGAAATCCGCGCTCGCTGTTCGGCTTGATGCAGGCGCTCAAAGCGCAAGGGCGCGAGCACGATGCGGAGTGGGTGGGGCAGCAATTCGAGGCGACATGGAAGAATGCGGATGTGAAACTGAGGGTGGAGGATTTGTGAGGGAAAGTTGGTTCGGGTAACGGACGAGGGCGCCCCTGGCGGATCGGGTGATCAGGTGATCGGGCGATCCGGTGATCGAGTGATCTGAACAACATTGCCGATTGTCGATTGCCGATTGTCGATTGTCGATTTCACAGACGCGAGGGCGCCGGAAGCCTACATTTTAGGAGTGACCTGACGCGCTCGAGGGTGAGCGCGCTCCATCTGGGATCTACAAGCTGAAAGCTGATAGCTGAGAACTGATTATCCCCGGCGCTTGTAATAGACGTTGAACTCGAAGCCGGGGTTGGGCGGGAACAGGGCGGCGGCGGCGCGCAGCCGTTCCGCCAGCGCGTTGGGCACCAGCAGCGGATATTCACGCTCGCGCAGGTCGTAGTAATCCACGTCGAGAAAAATAGCCAGCATGTAGATGGCGATAGCGTCGGCGAAGGCCGCCGTCAGGTACTCGTTGCGCGCCTTTTCCGCCTGCGTGCCGGGCGTGGTGGCCGCCTTGCGCGATTCGAAGGCATCCAGGGAGGTCTCGCCGCGCACGCGGTCTTCCGCCTGCTTCCACACCAGGTCGGAGAACGGCTCGGCCACCCCGGCCTGCTCGACGAAGGCGTGCGCCACGTTGATATAAAACTCGAAGGCCACCGAGAAGCGGTCGTCCATCAGGCGAGTGGAGATAAAGACGCACTGCGAGTCGCCGATGTTGAGGTTGCGGTGGCAAACCGCGTTATCGCTGAGCGAGACGTCGTAGCGCTCGGCGATCAGCGTGTCTTCTCCCTGGCCCACCGCCAGCGGCACGAAGTAATACGCCTTGTGATGCAGCGACGCGGCCACCGAGCGGGGCACGGTGGCCACCATGCGCTCCAGGTCGGCGGAGTTGATGGTGACCTCGCCCATGGAGGCGAAGCACACGCCGTTGGGCGCCTGCGAAACCGGGGCGCGGCGAATCGCTTCCGCCGGGGTGAGGGTTCCGGATTGGGTGGTGTCTGCCATGAGTAGGTGCCGGCCGCTACCAATTCTAGCTTATGTCCGGTTTGCAATCTGGGTTACTATCCGCCAATGTCGCTGTCGCCCGTCGAGGTGATCGGATTCGTCACCGGGGTGGGCTGCGTCTGGCTGGCGGCGCGCGCGAACATTTGGAACTGGCCGGTGGCGATCGTCAATGCCATCAGCTACATCATTGTCTTCTTTGGCGCCAAACTCTACGCCGACTGCGGCCTGCAACTGGTGTACGTCGCCATCTCCGTGTACGGCTGGTGGAGCTGGCTGCACGGCGGACGCGACCGCTCCGAGCTGCCGGTGACGCGGGTGCGCGCCAGCGCGATTCCGATGCTGGCGCTGGCCACCGTCGTTGCGGCTTCAATCCTCATGTTTCTGCTGCGCCGCTACACCGACAGCACGGTGCCCTTCTGGGACGCGCTCACCACCGCCATGAGCCTGACCGCACAATACATGCTGGCGCGCAAGATCATCGAGAACTGGTGGCTGTGGATGGCCGCCGACATCCTCTACATCGCGCTGTATGTCTACAAGGGGCTGTACCTGACCGCCGTGCTCTACGGCGTGTTCTTTGCTCTCTGTGTCGTCGGACTGGTGCGCTGGCAGAAGCAGCTCGGGGCGCCTGAGGCCGAGGCGGGAACCCTGGAGCGGATATCGCTTCAATCCCGGAGATGAGCAGCAAGCGGTGAACCTGCCGTTCTCTCCTCCGGTTGTGGGTGGCGCGGTGGGCGCTTTGGGAGAGACGGCTGGCCAAGACTTCGGGACTTTGCCAGCAGCACGGCCACTAAGAAGAAGAAGCCAAGCACGGCGACGGTAAAACTCATTTCCCCTCCCGCCAAGAAACGGCTGGCTCGAATTGAGTCCAGCTTCTGATTTGATAACCGACCCCCTAAAGATTGAATAAGAAGTCCATAAAAAGTTCATAAAGCGGGCGCCGGCGCCACCGACACGACGCGAAGCAAGGGAGCGAGCCGAGGGTCCCAGCGCTGCGCTCGTGAATCGAAGCGTGGGTTGATTTCCCCTTGTCGCTGCCCGCTTTACGAATTCTTTATGCACTTTTTATCTAAAGTTTATGGTCAGCACTCTCTAATGGATTGAAGGTTGTGCAGGGTGCGGCGGCAGGCCGCACCGCTCAGCCGGGAGATCTGAGTGACGGAGCTGGTCATTTTGACGGGAATTTGCGCGGCCGGAGTGCTGTTCTTGCTTCGCTTTCTGGTCGCGCTGTGCCAGAACTCCGAACCGGCAAATGCGGTCCATCTGCTGCGCGTCACGCCCGCGCCGACTGGTCGTGAACCTGATGGTGGTGACGAGGAGGAATCGTTGAACCTGGGAGATTCCCATACCCTCCGAAACCGACGGAGCAGGCACAGCCCAGCCGCCACGACGGCAAGGTGGAGCGAAATGGAAGCCGCGTCCAGTGCCAAGGCGAAGCGGTATTCGGCCAATCAAGGCCGGTACTCAGCATGATTCGTTTTGCAAGACGTCAGGAGATGACCCTATGCAGGACTTGATATTCATCGTTGCGACGATCGCGTTCTTCGCACTGTCCATCGGATATGTGCGGTTCTGCGACCGCGTGAAGTGAGGCGGAAACATATGCATCTGGAATCAGCAATCATGCTTGCCGTCAGCGCGCTGATGACGGTGTACCTGGTCTACGCGCTGCTGCGGCCGGAGAAGTTCTGACATGACAGCCAACGGATGGCTACAGATTGGCGTTTTCCTGCTGTTGATCCTGGCGGTGACCAAGCCGCTCGGAGTCTACATGGCGCGCGTGTTCAGCCGCGAACGGACATTCATGGACCCGGTCATGCGTCCCATGGAGCGGCTGCTATACCGGGTGACGGGCGTGGACGAGAACCACGAGATGCGCTGGACCGAATACGCGGTGGCGATGCTGCTGTTCAGCTTGGTGTCGATGGTGGTGCTGTATCTGATGCAGCGGCTTCAGGGCTATCTGCCGTTCAACCCGCAAAAGCTGAGCGCGGTGTCACCGCCGGCGCTGGCATTCAACACCGCCGCCTCGTTCACCACGAATACCAACTGGCAGAACTACTCGGGTGAAACGACGATGAGCTATTTCACCCAGATGGCCGGGCTTGCCTACCACAACTTTGCTTCGGCGGCGGTCGGCATAGCGCTGGCGATCGCTTTCATTCGTGGCGTCGCGCGCCGGCAGATGGAGACGATCGGGAATTTCTGGGTGGACCTGGTCCGTAGTTCCCTGTGGGTGCTGCTGCCGTTCTGCATCGTGGGCGCGCTGGCGCTGGTGTCGCAGGGAGTGGTGCAGAACCTGAAACCCTACGACACCGTCAAACTGGTCGAGCCACAGCAGGTGCAGAAGGTCGGCACTGACGGAAAACCAGTGGTCGATAGTCAGGGTAAGCCGGTGATGGATACCGTGACGGAACAAACCATCGCACAAGGCCCCGTGGCCTCGCAGGAGATTATCAAGGAGTTTGGCACCAACGGGGGCGGCTTCTTCAATGCCAACAGCGCCCACCCTTTCGAGAACCCGACGCCGCTTACCAACCTGATTGAGATGTTCTCCATCTTCGCAATTGGGGCCGGACTGACTTACACGCTGGGCCGGATGACCGGCTCACAGCGCCATGGATGGGCGGTGTGGGCGGCGATGGCGATCCTGTTCCTCGCCGGGGTGACCGTGGCTTATTGGGCCGAGTCCCGAGGAAACCCGCTGCTTGCCGGTGTGGATCAGCGCGTGAGTGCCACGCAATCGGGCGGCAACATGGAAGGGAAGGACGTGCGCTTTGGAATTGCCAACACCGCTCTGTGGGCGACGGTTACCACGGACGCCAGTTGCGGCGCGATCAATGGCTGGCACGATTCCTTCACGCCGCTGGGCGGGATGGTGCCGCTGGTCAACATCATGCTGAGCGAAGTGATCTTCGGCGGTGTGGGCTCCGGCATGTACGGCATGCTCATCTACATTGTGCTCGCCGTGTTCATTGCCGGACTGATGGTGGGCCGCACGCCGGAGTACCTGGGCAAGAAGATTGAAGGCTACGACGTGAAGATGGCCATGCTCGTGGTGCTGGTGTTCCCGCTGGTCATCCTGGTGTTCACGGCGATTTCCGCGGTCAAGCCGTTCGGCACCTCGAGCATCCTGAATGCCGGGCCGCACGGGCTGTCCGAGATGCTCTACTCCTTCACATCGCAAGCCGGCAACAACGGCTCGGCCTTCGCGGGACTGACCACCAATACCCTTTGGTACAACACCGCGGGCGCGTTCACCATGTTGATTGGGCGCTTCCTGATGATCATCCCCATGCTGGCCATCGCCGGCAACCTGGCGCGCAAGAAGTATGTTCCACCGTCGCTGGGCACGTTCCCGGTGACGACACCGCTGTTCACCGTGCTTCTGATCGGCGTGATCCTGATCGTGGGCGCGCTGACGTTTTTCCCGGCCTTGAGCCTGGGACCGATTCTGGAGCACCTGCTGATGGGCGCCGGCAAGACTTTCTGAGGATTTATGGCGAGACAAAAAGCGATTTGGGAATGGAAGATCGTGCGCCGCGCGATCTGGGACGCACTCGTGAAGCTGAACCCGCGCAAGATGATGGGCAATCCCGTCATGTTTGTGGTGGAAGTCGGCAGCGTGATCACAACGATCCTGCTGATCCGCGGTGGCTCGGCCTTCAAATTCAATCTGCAGATCACTCTGTGGCTGTGGTTCACGGTTCTGTTCGCCAATTTTGCCGAAGCGATGGCGGAAGGACGCGGCAAGGCGCAGGCGGATACGCTGCGCAAGGCCAGGGCGGAGACGATAGCGAACCGTTTGCTCGCCAACGGGCAGACCGAAAAAGTGCCCAGTTCCGAGCTTCGTGCCGGGGACATGGTCCTGGTTTCTGCCGGCGAGTTCATCCCGTCCGACGGTGAGATCACCGAGGGCGTGGCTTCAGTGGACGAATCGGCGATCACGGGAGAGTCGGCGCCCGTGATCCGCGAATCCGGCGGAGACCGCTCGGCTGTGACCGGTGGCACGCGCGTGCTGTCCGATCAGATCAAAGTCAAGATCACCTCGAACCCGGGCGAAACTTTCCTGGACCGCATGATCGCGCTGGTGGAAGGGGCCGAGCGGCAGAAGACACCCAACGAGATTGCGCTGAACATTCTGCTGGCGGGTTTGACGATCATCTTCCTGCTGGCGGTGGTGACTCTACAGCCATTCGCGATTTATTCCGGCTCGCCGCAGACCGTGTTTGTGCTGGTCTCGCTGCTGGTATGCCTGATTCCTACCACGATCGGCGGGCTGCTGTCGGCGATCGGTATTGCCGGCATGGACCGGCTGATTCAGCACAACGTGCTTGCCATGTCCGGGCGTGCGGTGGAGGCGGCGGGCGACGTCAACACGCTGCTGCTCGACAAGACGGGGACGATCACACTCGGCAACCGCCAGGCGTCGCGCTTCATTCCTGCGCCCGGTGTGACCGAGCAGGAACTTGCGGATGCGGCCCAGCTATCGTCTTTGGCCGACGAGACGCCGGAAGGCCGCTCGATCGTTGTCCTCGCCAAGGAAAAGTACGGATTGCGCGGACGCGAACTGGGAAAGCACGAAGCAGAGTTCGTGCCCTTCTCCGCGCAGACGCGCATGTCGGGCGTGAACATGAACGGCTTCGAAATCCGCAAAGGCGCGGTGGACGCGATCGCCAACTTTGTCAAGCAGGGCGGCCGCGACTTCCCGGTTCAGGTGCAGGCCAGCGTGGAGCAGATTGCCCGCGCCGGTGGCACGCCTCTGGTGGTGGCGGAGAAAAGCCGGGGCGCGTTGGGAGTGATTGAGCTCAAGGACATCGTCAAAGGAGGGATGCGCGAGCGCTTTGACCAGCTTCGCGCCATCGGCATCCGCACGGTCATGATCACCGGCGACAATCCGCTGACCGCCGCCGCGATTGCGCGCGAAGCCGGCGTCGATGACTTCCTGGCGCAGGCGACTCCCAAGGACAAAATGGATCTGATCAAGAGCGAGCAGGCGGGCGGCAAGCTGGTGGCGATGACCGGGGACGGCACCAACGACGCGCCGGCGCTCGCGCAAGCCGATGTGGGCGTCGCCATGAATACGGGCACGCAAGCCGCCAAAGAGGCCGGCAACATGGTGGACCTGGACTCCAATCCCACCAAGCTGATCGAGGTGGTGGAGATCGGCAAGCAACTGCTGATGACGCGCGGCGCCTTGACCACGTTCTCAATTGCCAACGACGTGGCCAAGTACTTCGCCATCATTCCGGCAATGTTCGCCGGCACGTTCCCGGTGCTGAACGCGCTCAACATCATGCACCTGCGAACCTCGCAGTCGGCGGTGCTCTCGGCCGTGATTTTCAACGCGGTCATCATTGTTGCCCTGATTCCGCTGGCGTTGCGCGGGGTGAAATACCGCCCCATGGCCGCGGCTGCGCTGTTGCGGCGCAATCTCTGGGTTTACGGCGTGGGCGGAATCATTATTCCGTTCATCGGGATCAAGCTGATCGACATGCTGATCACCAGCGTGCGTCTGGCATAGGAAATCGTCATGAAGAAGAATCTAATCACTGCTGTTCTGATGACGCTTGCGACCACGATACTTCTCGGCATCGTTTACCCCCTGGTCGTGACCGGCATCGCCAGAGTCGCGTTTCCGGACAAGGCCAACGGCCAACTGATTCAACGCGACGGCAAGACCGTAGGCTCCCGGATCATCGGCCAGCCATTCACCGGGCCGGGATACTTTCACTCGCGTCCCTCGGCAGCGGGAACCAACGGCTACGATGCCGCCAACTCCGGCGGCTCCAATCTCGGCCCCACCAACAAGACGCTGATTGACCGCGTTAAGCAGAGCGCTGATTCTCTGCAGGCGGAGAATCCCGGTAAGCCTGTGCCGGTGGACCTGGTAACGACATCCGCGTCGGGTCTGGATCCCGATATGACGCCCGCCGCCGCCGATTTTCAGGTGCGGCGCGTGGCGCGGGAGCGCGGCATAAGCGAAGACCAACTGCGCCAATTGGTAGCGAAGCATACGGCGGGGCGGCAGGCCGGGTTCCTTGGCGAGGCGCGTGTCAACGTTCTGGAACTGAACCTCGAGCTCGATGAAGTCCACCCGATCAACAAGAGGGCTGCGAAGTGAGTGCCAAGAACACGATGATTCGCCACCACCTGATCGAAGGAATGTTGCCGGAAATATTTGGAATACTCTAGTGCGATATCCGCGATGAGGCGGAACGGCTGGAACCGCCGTGACCCGTCCTTTGAGAAGAAGCTGGTCGAAACCTACCTCGTTTCATGCCAAACACGAGTAGTTCCACTCCCTCTGCGAATGCGTGTCCGACTGTAATCCAATAGCTGTGCTTTGAATAATCGTTTTCCCCGTGCGGGCGATGGCTCCTGCTGTTAACTCGCAAGGTTCATGCACTAGAGCTTGATGGCTCTTTCGCCTCGATCCCGGCACGCAGTTTGAACTACAGCCAGGGCAATACTTCCCCAATGAAACTGCAGGTCTTGGGGACCTGGGATTCTTCCCGAACATTTGCCGCAGTTAGTTGCCTGGTTACCTTGGGCACTGTTCTTAGGTGATCGAGGTCATACGAGGTTCCGAATATATATTCGTGAAGGTGTTGACACCGGGGCGGCCCTCAAAAGGTCGCGACGCGAAGATGTCGAAGCGGTTTTGCCTTCGAGCCAGCTCAAAGATCCCCCAGCTTCGCACTGTTCACGCAAGCGCGAAGTTCCACGACTGGAGTGTTGGCAGCCCTTGCTCGCTGAGCCACCACACGCTGGGGAGTGACGTATGTTTCTAGATTTCTTGGGCGGTCTTAGGTCTGGGGCCCTGGTTTTACGATTCGGCCACCCTCACCGCCAGCTTCGGCTTAGCTTGTCGATTTTCCCAGCATCAGGATGGGCCGTGCACGTAGTCATCGGGAGAACCTTATGAAAAAGGTATTGATGTTGATCCTGGTTCTTTGCATAGCCGGTTCTGCGATTGCTGCGGTTCGCACAGACGCTTTTGAGCGGGCAAATGGCGCTCTAGGTGCACATTGGACGCAGACGTTAGCCAATCCATTGCAAATCAGCTTTGGCGGTGTTTATGGCGCAAGCAGCGGCGGCCAGCTCGGCGCCCTAAGTGCAGAATCGGATGGCATTTGGACAGGCGATACGTTTGGCAGTGACCAATTTTCGGAGATTCTGCTGCGAACGTGGTACAAGACTCAATGGATAGGATCATGGGTTAGGCGAAAGACCTCGCCCGATCAAGGTTATTTAGTTCTTTATTACAGCGGTTCGTTGATGCTGTTTGTTCATAGCGGCGGTGGATGGAGACAATTACATACGCAAACGGCCAGTACGCCGGTCCCGGGTGACAAGATCAAGATAGTTGCCAGCGGCAGTTCCCCGGTTACGATCAATGTCTATCGCAACGGCACCCTAGTGTTTACCTATGTAGATTCAACTTATCGCTTTACAGGCGGGGCACCGGGGATTGCTACAAGTGAGCCACAGTGGGGTGCGGTCGAATCATGGGCGGGCGGAGACGGCGACGGAACAGGGGTAAAGCATCGAACTCCCCCTGCTCCGTGGCGTCCACTACCCGGAAATGGAATGTTCGTTTACAATGAGCGTATAGTAAGTGTAACCGGGTCAGGCGGTTCCATCAACGAAGTTTACCTTGATTTCATATCTGCCCACACCGACAACGGCGGCGGGCCGATAACCTTGCGTTACGTTGCGCCGGATAGTCCAGCAAGGCGCAAGCCTCATCGCTTCTTGTATGTCCTTCCGGTCTGGGATAAAGTGCCGCTGCCAACTGATACTTCGGGCGATGGTTTGTACGAAGTAGTTTCGCACAACTATCATAATCTCTATAATTACACCGTTGTTACTCCCGGCTTCGGTCCTTCGCCGTGGTATGCTGACCATCCAACGGATGTGACGAAGCAACAAGAGTCGTTCATGTTGCTTGAATTCGCGCCTTGGGTAACGTTAAACCTTGGCACTACGGGGATGGAACTCAACTTAGCCATTGGATTTTCCAAGTCTGGTTATGGCGGATTAGACCTTATGTTCCGCAACCCTGCTCTATTCACTGCGGGCGCGTTTTGGGATTTCCCGGCAGACATGGTTTGGTCGCAGACTTCTGACTATGGCGGCGGCGATATAGTTTATGGGACTGAAGATAACTTTGAAAGCAATTATCAACTGACTCACACGTTCATCAATGCACACAGAGCGTTGTTTCATTCTCATCCACGACTATGGCTGTCAGGTGATCCGGTTGTTTTTCAAATAGAGGTTCAAGACCTTGCTTCCCGCCTTAACACGGCAGGAATCCCTTATCTGTATTCCGACGATGAATCGACTTCCGGTTCTGCAAATGACACATGGGCTTCGGGATGGGTTGATCGGGCGATTGTAGCCCTCGATGAATTGCAAGAATCAGTTCCGACGGACAAAGATCAATGCAGGAAAAAGGACAAGGACGAATGCAAGAAAAAGGACATGGATGAATGCAAGAAAAAGGACAAGGATGAATGCAAGAGAAAGGATGAACGTAAGGAAAAGGGCTGGATGGCGCTCTTCCGGCCCGATGGCAGTCCATTCAAGAGCCAAAGAGACTGCGTTCAGTTCGTCAACACCGGGAAGTAATTCCTAGCCCGGAATACTTGAGAGTGTCGGTCCCCTCTTTGTTTGTTCAACACGCGACATATCACAAAGTAGCGATGAATACTTGTGAGTGTATCTGAGCGGTGACTGCCAGTCCGATTTGCCGCGACTTGTCCGAGGCGGCCGTGCAGCTCTCGCCAGCAGAACCCGCAGCAGAAGAGAGCATCAAAGTAATCGAGGTTTCCTGGCCGGCGGCATAACGTCCGAGTAGCCCCGTGTCCAGGTGGTGGAAAGCCTGCGTCCGATTACAATGAATTCGTGACTGCAGTCCTCAAAAGTTTAGCCGCCGGCGTGGTGGGCGCGTCGCTGTTTTTCTGCTTCTTCATGATGTTTTCCATCCCGGTGCTGACCGTGATGGCGAAGCTGCACGATCCCAACGCCCCGCTCGAGGCGCCCGGTGTGGTGATAGCGCCGTCGGCGCTGTTCCGCAGCGTCGGCCTGCCGCTCAGCGCGGTGGCCTTCGCAGTCTGCTTTGTGCTGGCGATGAAAAAGTTCCGCGCTGAACATCGGGTGATCCGGCGATCCGGTGATCGGGCGATAAAAAAGTAGGGCGGCCCGGAGGCCGCCCTTGGATTGCTAGTTTGAATCGCACACGCGAGGGCGCGTGTGCCACACAGGCTGGCCTTACGCCGGCGTTGGCCGTTCGCCCGGCACGATGCCCGGCTGGGCGCCGCCCGGCGCCGGTTTCAGCACCTGCTGCACACCGTCGTCGTGCGAAGAAGACGGCGGCACCTTCGCCGGGAGCGCCTTGCCTTCGATGAGCATCTTGACCTCGTTGGCGTCCAGCACTTCGCGCTCCAGCAGGGCCAAAGCGATGCGATTCAGGGCATCCCGGTGATTGCCGAGGATGTCCACCGCCGACTTGTAACCGGAATCCACGAAGCGGCGCACTTCCTGGTCAATCTTGATGGCGGTGTCCTCGCTGTAGTCGCGATGCTGCGCGATCTCGCGCCCGAGGAAGATCTGCTCTTCCTTCTTGCCGAAGGTCAGCGGCCCGAGGTCGCTCATGCCGAACTCGCAGACCATCTTGCGCGCCAGCTCGGTGGCCTGCTCGATATCGTTGCCGGCGCCGGTGGTCATGGTGTTGAGGAACAGCTCTTCGGCTACGCGTCCACCCATCATGATGGCCAGGCGGGTCTCGAGATAGGTCTTGCGGTAGGTGTGCTTGTCGTCAATGGGCAACTGCATGGTGACGCCCAGCGCCATGCCGCGCGGGATGATGGTGACCTTGTGCAGCGGGTCGGAGTCGTCGCGCAGCGCGGCCACCAAGGCGTGGCCGGCCTCGTGGAACGCGGTGACCCGCTTCTCCTCTTCCGAGAGCAGCATGCTTTTGCGCTCGGCGCCCATCAGCACCTTGTCCTTGGCGATTTCCATGTCGTACATCATGACGGTCTTGCGGTTGGCGCGCGCCGCCAGCAGGGCCGCCTCATTGACCATGTTGGCCAGATCGGCGCCGCTGAAGCCGGGAGTGCCGCGGGCCAGCACGGACAAATCCACATCATCGGCGATGGGAATCTTGCGGGTATGGACGCGGAGAATTTCTTCACGCCCACGCACGTCAGGACGAGGAACTACGACGCGCCGGTCAAAGCGGCCGGGACGCAGCAGGGCGGGATCGAGCACATCGGGACGGTTGGTGGCGGCGATCAGGATGACGCCTTCGTTGGATTCGAAGCCGTCCATCTCGACCAGCAACTGATTCAGAGTCTGCTCGCGCTCGTCGTGACCGCCGCCGAGTCCGGCGCCGCGATGGCGTCCGACGGCGTCAATTTCGTCAATGAAGATGATGCAGGGGGCGTTCTTCTTGCCCTGCTCGAACAGGTCGCGGACGCGGCTGGCGCCCACGCCGACGAACATCTCCACGAAATCGGAACCGGAAATGGAAAAGAACGGGACGTTGGCCTCGCCGGCGACGGCGCGGGCGAGCAGCGTCTTGCCGGTTCCCGGAGGCCCGACCAGCAGCACGCCCTTGGGAATGCGTCCACCGAGCTTTTGGAACTTCTGCGCCTCGCGCAGGAACTCAATGATTTCGCGCAGCTCTTCTTTGGCCTCATCCACGCCGGCCACGTCCTTGAACGTGACCTTCTTCTGCTGCATGGAAAGCAAGCGGGCGCGCGATTTGCCGAACGACAGCGCCTTATTTCCGCCGGTCTGCATCTGGCGGATCATGATGAACCAGAGCGCGCCTAACAGAATCAGCGGCGCCAGGTTGAGCAGCCAGGTCGGCCAGCTTCCACTCGCGACATCCTTGACCGTGATGTTGACGCCCTTCGCCTGAAGGGACTTGTACATATCGGGGTAGTTGGCGGGGACCGTGGTGTGGAACTGGGTCTTCTCGTTGCGGAATTTTCCCTGCACCTCGGTGCCCAGGATGGTGACTTCCTGGACGTTGCCCTGGTCCACCTGGGACATAAATTCGGAGAAGATGATCTCCTTGGGTTTTTGCCCGGTGCCGCCGGCCTTGACCACCTGCCACAGCAAGACGCCGGACAACACGATCACCAGCCAGAACACCACCGTTTTGACCGTCGAATTCACTCGGAAACTCCTCTACTTACCTGCAGGGAAGACGCAAAATAGCGCACCCTAATGATTAGATGCCTGCGCGCACAAAGGGTCTCGCCCTTTTCGCCAGCCTGCAACCATTGTAACCTGCCGGAGGCGGAATGCCCCGCCGCGGGAACAGGAAATTCGCGGTGATCATGGCTCGTTGGTCACGCCACCTTAGTGTCGCGGGCGCCCCGGGTCCGAGGTTGGCAGGCTACTCGGTGGCCGCTGCCTCCACTCCGCTGGTGGCCACGTAAGGGAGGTTGCGCCGTAGCTGGGGCGCGCCCAGGCCGTAGCCAAAGACGAAGCGGTCGTCCACGGCGAAGCCGAAATAGTCGGGCGCCAGGGAGATGCGCCGCGCCGACTGCCGGTCCAGCAGGGTTGCCACCTTGGCCGACGCCGCTCCCCGGGCCAGCAGGTTGCGCAACAGGAATTCGGTGGTGATGCCGGTCTCGAGCAGGCCCATGATTAGCAGCACGTGCGCGCTTTTCACCTGCACCTCGGGGCTGAAAAAGATCTCGGTTGCGGTGCTGCCGGCCTGCGCGATTTCCCTGTGCTCCGGCTTGACGAACTGGCAGATCACTGGGATGTCGAGCTCGCGCACCAGGTCCGCCATGAAGATGAAGCCGTCCTCCAGCACGCCTACGGCATACAGGGTGCGGCCGCGGTAATCGTCGGAGATTTGGCGGGCGAGCTGGTGGATGCGGTCGCGGATCTGCTCGGCACTGATCACCGCAGAGGCGGGGAGAGGTTGCGCTGCCTGGTTCACGGAAGTACCTCGGTTCGATTGCGTGATGTGCCGATTTGGCGATTTGCTGATTGCGGAGGTTGCGCATGGCAATCGGCAAATCGGTAAATCAGCAAACTACCCAATCCCAACTTGCTGCCATTATTGCTCGTTTCCGCCAGTCTGCCCTAGCGGAACTTCTTCCAGCAAGAGCGCGTCGGGGCCCGTGTCCCGGACGCGGAAACGTTCGGGGGCGGGAAACCCGGGGAGCCAGACGATTTCGTCGCCGCTCACAATGACCGGCCAGTACGGTTTGCGCTCCCGCGGAATGTGCCGCGCTTGCAGCAGCTCCTTCACTTTCTTGGGCTGGCGGGTGTGGGCCGGCCAGTAGCGATCGCCGGCATGCCAGTTGCGCACCCGCAATTCGCCTTTCACCAGCGCCGGGTCGAGCAGAACACGAGTGGCGCGGGCGCCCTCGGCCGCGTGTGCCAGGTCTTCACCAGTGACGATGGCAGCGCGAAGCTTCCTGCCCGCGACTTCCACCTCGCCAGGCACAGCGAGCGACAAATCGTATTCCCGCTGCTCCTTCTCCGTTTGACACCTGCGCTGGAACCAGAGTTCCCGGTCCTGGCGGACCGCTTCCCAGCCGTGGCGAAGTTCGAGGCGGAGCGCGCTCACCCCGGAGCGCGCCATCGCCAGCACCTCATCAACATGCTGGAACTCGAGGCGCAGCCCGTGCTGCCCTGCAAGCGCACGAATCAGCCGCCGCTGCAGGGCGAGAGGCTGAGCAAGGAGCGAATCCAACTGAATTGCCGATTGCCGATTGTCGATTGCCGATTGCGTCCGGAGCTTGGGTAACAAACAGCGCACGTGCTCTGTCCAATACTCTTCTTCCGCGCGCGCGATCTCCGCCGTTTGGCTAAGGGTTTCGTCCAGCGCAGGATTGAGCTGCCGCAGCACGGGCATGATTTCGTGCCGCAAGCGATTGCGGGCGAAGCTGACGTCGACGTTGCTTCGGTCTTCGCGCCAGGACTGGCCCAACCGGTCGAGGTAGGCGCGCAGTTCGTCGCGGGAGATATCGAGTAGCGGACGAACGATGCAGGGCGCTGGCGGGATGTCCGGCGCCTGGCCTTCGACCGAGGCGCTGATCCATCCACCGACACCGGGATAGATTCCCGACAGTCCCTTCGTACCCGATCCGCGGAGGAAGCGCATGAGGACGGTTTCAGCCTGGTCGTCGCGGGTGTGGGCGGTGGCGACGCGATGCACGGTCGCGTCGGCAGTCAGGCGATCGAAGAAGGCGTAGCGCAGGGTGCGCGCCGCCGCTTCGAGCGAGAGCTTGTGCTGGCGGGCGTAAGCGGGCGTGTCACCGGAGCCGCAGTGGAATTCCAGGTCGAGGTCGCGGGCAAGGTCGCGCACGAACCGCTCGTCGGCATCGGCATCGGCGCCGCGGATTTTGTGGTTGAAGTGGACGACGGAAAGGACAATTCCGAGTTCGGCGCGCGCTTCCAGCAGCAGGCGCAGCAGCGCGACCGAATCGGCGCCGCCGGAAACCGCCACGCCGACGCGATCTCCGGGCCGGATCAGGCCGTGATGGCGGACGTAGCTGAGGACGCGGTCGAGCACGGAGTTATGGTACGGGAACGGGGGGCCAGGAGTCAGTAGTCGGGACTCAAGCTTCAGGAGGTTGAGAGTCCCAGCGCCTGCATGGCTTCGCCGACCACGTAAATGGAGCCGGTGATGACCACCACGGCGCCGGCGGGAGCGCGGCGGCGGACGGCTTCGATGGCGTCACGGACTGAGGCCGTAACCTCGATTTCGGCGCCGGTGCGAGCGGCGGAGTCGCGGACCTCTTCGGCGGTGGCGGAGCGCGGATTTTCGGCGCGGGTGGCGACGACGTGGTCGGCGAGCGGGAAGAGGATCTCGGCCATCTCCGCAATCGCCTTGTCGCGCATGGCGCCAAAGACGAAGTGCAGTGGACGCCCTTCGAAGCACTGCGAGAGCGCCGCACGGAGCGCCCACGCGCCGGCGGGATTGTGGGCGACGTCGAGGACGCAGGTGAGTGCTTCTGCAGGGGCTGAAGCCCCGGTCGGGGAGGGGCGGTGATCGGCACGACTGAAGTCGTGCCCTGATACAGGCAACTGTCCAGGTACACGAAGGGTCACGACCTGGAAGCGTCCGGGCCAGCGGGTTTCGCCAATGCCGCGCTCGATGTCCCGGGGCGTGATGCGCAGGCCGGCGCTGTTCAACTCCACCGCGGTCGCGATGGCGAGGGCGAGGTTGCGCCACTGATGGCGTCCGAGGAGGGGAGACGCCACCGTGATCTCTTCGCCCATGACGGAGACCGGATAGCTCATCACAGCAGGTCCCTCCCCTTCGGCTCGCTGCGCTCGCTCAGGGTCGGGATGACACTCTCCGAGGGTTGCGCCGGGCGAGACGGGCGGGACGTAGGGAACGGCGCTGACGGCGCGGGCGTCGCGCTCGATGATGGTAGTGCCGATGACGTCGTTGGCTTGGGGATGCTGCGGCAGGGTGACGACGGTTCCACCGGGACGGATGATGCCTGCCTTCTCGCCGGCGATCTCGCGCACCGTGTTGCCGAGGAATTTCTGGTGGTCGAGAGCAATGTCGGTGATGACGGAGACGAGCGGCTCAACAACGTTGGTGGCATCGAGCCGCCCCCCCATGCCGACCTCGAGGACAGCGAGATCCGCGGCGTCCCCGGGTCGGAGACCCGGGCCACACAGATCCGGGCCACACCGGCCGGAAAAGTGCAGGAAGGCCATGGCGGTGAGCACTTCGAAGAAGCTGGGATGCCAGGGCAACTTGCCTTGCTCGACGAGACCAACGGCAGCGGTTTCGACCTGGTCATGGGCGCGGGTGAAGTCGGCATCGGAGATGGGCTCGCCGTTGATGCGAATGCGCTCGTTGATGCGAATCAGGTGCGGCGAGGTGTACAGGCCGGTGCGGTGCCCGGCGGCGCGCACGATGGAAGCCAGGGTGGCGGCGGTGGAACCTTTGCCGTTGGTGCCGGCGATCAGCACCGAGCGTAACTGTCGCTCAGGCGAGCCGAGCGCTTCCAGCAGCACGCGCATGTGCGCCAGGTCGAACTTGTGCGACGGGGTGCGCGCCAGTTCGTGGCCGAGTTCGTAGAGTTGCGCAACTGCGGAAGCGTAAGACATCAGTCTTCAGTCGTCAGTCTTCAGTCGCCAGGCGTGAACAGCGGAAGAAGATGGAAGATCACAGCGGTTCACGCGGTCTTTGTGTTGGGCGTCATGAAGTCGAGCGCGCGCGCGATGTAGTTCTTCAAGTGCTTGCGATGAACCACCGCGTCGAGCATGCCGTGCTCGAGCAGGAACTCGCTGCGCTGGAAACCCTCGGGCAATTTCTGGCGGATGGTCTGCTCGATGACGCGCGGGCCGGCAAAACCGATGAGGGCGCCGGGTTCGGCGATATTCAGGTCGCCGAGCATGGCAAAGGACGCGGTGGTGCCGCCGGTGGTGGGGTCGGTGAGCACGGAGATGTAAGGCACGCGGGCGTCATCCATGCGGGCCAGCGCGGCGGAAATCTTGGCCAACTGCATCAGGCTGATGACGCCTTCCATCATGCGCGCGCCGCCGGAGGCGGAGACGATGATCAACGGCATGCGCAGTTCGGTGGCGCGCTCGATGTTGCGGGTGATGGCCTCGCCGACCACCGAACCCATGCTGCCGCCGATGAAGGCGTATTCCATGGCGCTGACGAACACCGGGCGCCCGTTCAGCTTGCCGCGCGCGTTGAGGATGGCGTCCTTCAGGCCGGTATCCTTCTGCGTTTTGGTCAGGCGGTCGGAATATTTTTTCAGGTCGGTGAATTTCAGCGGATCGGTGGAGGCGAGATTCAAGTCGTCGGTGGTGTACTCGCCATCGTCGAGCAATTGCGCCAGCCGGGTACGCGCGTCCACGCGGAAATGGTGCTGGCACTTGGGGCAGACATTGAGGTTGGCGTCGAGGTCCTTTTTCCAGATGATCTGGCGGCACTCCCCGCACTTCACCCACAAGCCCTCGGTGCGGACCTTCCTCTCGCCCGAGGCGTCCAGATCGCCGGATTGTCGCTTGAACCAGGCCATGGGAATTTGTAATTGAGTAATTTGGCAATTGGGTAATTTGCTCGGCGAAGCTGAACTACTTGCACGCCCGACAAAATTACTAAATTACCCGATTACCAGATTACCAATGTCAGTACTCGATTCCCCGCTGCGCCTGGACGCCCTTCTCGTAGGCGTGCTTGACCTGACGCATTTCGGTGACGGTATCGGCCAAATCAACTATTGTCGGGTGCGCGTTGCGTCCCGTCAAGATGACATGCACCATCTCGGGCCGTTTCTTGAGCGCGTCGGCGACCTTATTGGGATCGAGCATGCCGTAGCTGATGGCGTAATTGATCTCGTCGAGGATGACCAGGTCCCACGCGCCGGACAGGATGGCCTGCTCGGCTTCCGTCCAGGCTTGCTCGACCATGCGGATGTCCTCGGGATCGGTTTCGGCGCCGCCGACCTTCACGAATCCGCGCCCCATCTGCTTCATGACGAAGCGGTCGCCGAAGGCCTGCACGGCGTCGAGCTCGCCATAATGCCACGAGCCCTTGAGGAATTGCAGCATCAGCACCTTCATGCCCTGGCCGACGGCGCGCAAAGCGGTGCCCATGGCGGCGGTGGTCTTACCCTTGCCGGGACCGGTGTTGACGATGATGAGACCCTTGCGAACGTCTGCCATAGGTTTCATGTTTCACGTTTCGCGTTTCACGCGCGGGCAATCAAACGTGAAACTCGAAACGTGAAACCTCCCTAGTGTCCCAAGTGGTACGGATGGCCCTTGAGGATTGTAAATCCTCGATAGAGCTGTTCGAGCAAAACCACGCGGGCGAGCTCGTGCGGGAGAGTCATTTTGCCGAGCGAGAGCTGAAAGGAGGAGGCGGCGAGGGCCTGGTCGGAGAAGCCGTCGGGGCCGCCGACGGCGAACAGCAGCGATTGCGTGCCGCGGTCCTGGTGGCGGCGGAGGAATTCCGCGAACTGCTCGGAGGAGAGCTGCTGGCCGCGCGCGTCGAGCAGGACGAGCGTCTGCGGGGAACGGGATTTCTCGAGCTGCTTCAAAAGCGCCGCTTCACTTGGCAACTCCAACGATTCCGTCGGAATGTAGCGCGACAGCCGCTTGAGGTAGTCCGAGGTGAGCGATTGGATGGCGGAGTCTTTGGTTTTGCCGACCCAGGCGATGCGGAGGCGCATGAGTAATTTGTAATTGGTAATTGGTAATTTGCAATTGGGAAAAGCAGATTCTTCCCGTGCGGCTCCCTTCGCTCGCTCCGGCAGGAGAGCAAATGCATTGCCGATTGTCGATTGATGATTGTCGATTGAGGATTGGCACACCGCTCGTTCATACCGGGAGAGCGCAGGGGTCCTTCGGCTCGGGCGTGCGCCCTCGCTCAGGATGACACCGGTTGGGGCGTGCATGACCGCTCAGGATGACAATCTTTGAAGCTTTGCATGCGATCAACAGGTTTGCGTGCCGTCAACGCACAGCGGAGGCGAGGATGAAGTCGGCGGTCATGTTCACTTTTTCGCCGTCCCAGTAGCGGGAAAAGGCGGCGTGGACTTCGCGCGCGATGGGCTCGATTTGTTCAGGGCGGACCTGATCGAGCAACGTCCGGAAGGGGACGGTTGCGACCTGGAAGTACTCCCACAATTCCTCGATGGAGGCGGGCCACACCCAGGGCACGGTGCGGAGTTCTTCCTGCACTTCGCGAAATCCGGCGGCGGTAAGGGCGGCGGCCAGCGTGCCGCGCTCGCCGAATTTGACGATCTGCTGCGCTGCGGGAGGAAGCGCCGCGCCGGTGTGGCGCATGATGACGCGGCCGGTGGACTGAAAGTAGGGCTGGTCGAGCGGACCCCAGGCGAGCAGCGCGACACGGCCGCCGGGCTTGAGCACGCGGCGCATCTCGGCCAGCGCGCGCGGCAGGTCGGAGAAGAACATGACGCCGCAGCGCGAGGTCACGAGATCGAAGCCGGCGTCGGGAAATGACAGGTGGTGCACGTCGGCGACTTCAAAATTAATGTTGGTGAGGCCGCGCTGGCGGGCACGTTCGGCGGCAATCTTCAGCGGTTCGGGCGAAGAGTCGGTGGCGGTGACGTGTCCGGTGGGCGCGACGGCGCGCGCGATCTGCAGGCTGGGGGCGCCGGTGCCGCAGGCCACATCGAGCACGAGCATTCCGGGGTGAGGTTGCGCCAGGGAGACGATCGCATCGGTGGCGCCGCGTCCCATCTCCGCCGACGGACGCTCCCAGCGGGTGGCGGCGTTCATGCGCGCGTGCGTGGCCCAGTCGGGGGAGGGAGAGGGGGTGGTGGGCATGAAAAGAAGTTACCAGAGTCTTCAGTCGTCAGTCTTCAGTCGTCAGCACAAATCGATTGCGAGCTTCTATGCTTTGCGGGCGCGGGGACGCGAACGATGAGGGCGGCCGGGCGCAGGCGCCGCAGTTTTCGCGCGCGGGCGTTTCTTGGGCGCCGATCGCAACTCCCCGGGGGTCCATTGCTTGGCCGACTTCCAAAGCCGCTCCAGGTTGTAGAAGTGCCGCGCTTTTTGCGAGAACACGTGGACCACGAAATCCACGTAGTCCAGCAGGATCCACTCCGCCTGCTTGTAGCCTTCGACATGCGTGGGACGCAATCCGGCCCGAGAGAGTTTCTGCTCGACCTGGTCGGAGATGGCTTGAACCTGCCTGGGGTTGCCACCGGAGCAGATGACAAAGAAATCGGTGAAGCCGCCGGAGGCCTTGTCGAGCTCCAGCACGGTGACGTCTTCCGCCTTTTTTTCCTCGGCGGCGGCGATGGCGTCCAGGACCTGCCGTTGTAATGCGTTTTTCTTAGGCATGAAACCTCGGCGCATGCGGCGGGGATGTTCTGTAGAGATGCATCTTGGCAATGTAGGCGGCCACGGCGTCGTCGAGGAAACGTGAGACGCCGCGGCCGGTGGCAAGGGAGGTGCGGACCTGGGTGGCGGAGACGTTTTCCTTGACGCCGGCGAGGATGTGGAGGGTGAGGCGGCCGAGGACGAGGTCGCCGGAGGCGGGCCGGCGGCGGAGTGGCGCCGCGTCGTCGTCCCTGGGGCGCATGGACCGGGGCAGGGCGCGGGCCACGTCGGCGAGCGAGAATCCGGGGCGGCTGGCGACGATGAACTCGACCTCGCGCAGCAGGGCCTCAGGCTGGCGCCAGTTGGCGATGGTCAGAAAAGAATCGATGCCGAGGAGGAAGAACAGGCGATCGCTTTTGGGCAGCGAGGCGCGGAAGCGGCGCACGGTTTGAATGGTGAAACTGGGCGTGCGGCGGGCTTTTACGCCGGGCGCTTCCATCAGCGAGGGAAGGAAAGCCTGGTCGTCGCGGGTGGCGAGCGCGAGCATGGCGTAGCGGTGATGATAGGGCGTCACCGGCCGGCGCTGTTTCAAAGGCTGGATATCGGCGGGAACGAAATAGATGCGGCCGAGGTTGTAGGCTTGCTGCGCCGCGCGGGCCACATTGAGGTGGCCGCGATGTACCGGATCGAAGGTCCCGCCGAAGATGGCAACGTTCATGAAAAGCAGTGGCCAGTGGTCAGTGATCAGTGGCCAGTCTCAGTTTCCTGTTTCCCGTTTCCAGTTGCAAGCGGGAATGGATGAAAAGAGGTGTCTGGTGATGTTCCCGTTCCGATGCAAACCGGCTTATCACCACCGAGGTACCGGGTACACAGAGATTCACCGAGATTTTCTGAACAGCTTCTCGCGATAGCTCGGTAGACTCGAGGTCTCGGTGGTCAGAATAAAATTTCCGAACTGGCCACTGGCCACTGATCACTGGCCACTTATCCCGCGATGGGTTCGGCATTGGGCTTAGGCGTGGCTGCGGCGGCGAGTTCGGCGTGGCGCACCTGCATGACCTTCTTGGCGATGGCGTGGGTCAGCTTGGCGATGCCCTCGCCGGTCACGGCGGAGATGGGGTAGAGCGGCAGGGTGTGCTTCTTGCAGTGGCGGCGCAGCTTGGCGAGCTTGTCCTGGTTGGCGACGTCGATCTTGGAGGCCGCCACCAGCACCGGCTTATGCTCCAGCCCGGCGCCGAAGCTGGCCAGTTCGTTGGTGATGACCGCGTAATCCTTCGCCGGGTCGGGACGGCCGCTGGAGTCGGAAATATCCACCAGGTGGACCAGGAGGCGGGTGCGCTCGATGTGGCGCAGAAACTGCGTGCCCAGTCCGGCGCCGGCGTGCGCACCTTCGATGAGCCCGGGAATGTCGGCGACGACGAAGCTAACGTCGTTCGGCTCTTCGCCGACGACCACCACGCCGAGGTTGGGCTGGAGCGTGGTAAAGGGGTAGTCGGCGATTTTCGGGCGGGCGGCGGAGACGCGGGAGATGAGCGTGGACTTGCCGGCGTTGGGATATCCCACCAGCCCGACATCGGCCAGCAGCTTGAGTTCCAGGCGCAGGGTGCGTTCTTCGCCGGGAAATCCGGCCTCGCACTCGCGCGGCGCCTGGTGAGTGGAGGTGGCGAAGCGCGCGTTACCGCGTCCACCGCGCCCGCCGCGCGCGATGACAATGCGGTCGTCGGCGCGGGAAAAATCGTGGACGCGCTCGCCGGTGGCGTCGTCGTAGACCAGGGTCCCGACCGGAACTTTGAGGATGACGTCGACGCCTTCGCGTCCGGTGCAGTTGGAGCCCTCGCCGTGGCGGCCGCGTTCGGCCTTGTATTCGGGATTGAAGCGGAAGTGGACCAGAGTGTTGTGGCGCTCGCTGGATTCCATGATGACGTCGCCACCCTTGCCGCCGTCGCCGCCGGAGGGACCGCCGCGAGGAACGAACTTCTCGCGGCGGAAGGCCATGCAGCCGTTGCCGCCGTTGCCGGCCTTGATCTGAATTTTGGCTTCGTCGATGAACATAGCTCTCAGCTTTCAGCCATCAGCTTTCAGCCGATCAACTCCAGCGCGAAAGGAAAAGGCACGGCAGCGCCGTGCCTATATTACGAGCGATTCAACTGCCGGTGCCTTAGCGGCCAAGCTGATAGCTAATAGCTGACAGCTCGATTACGCTTCCGCGGGCTCGACGAGCACGAACTTGCCCGAGCGTCCCTTGTCCACGAATTTCACCTTGCCGGTGATTTTGGCGAACAGGGTGTCGTCCTTGCCGCGGCCGACGTTGAGGCCGGGCTTGATGGGCGTGCCGCGCTGGCGGACGATGATGGAGCCGCCGGGCACGGTCTGCCCGCCGAACACTTTGACACCAAGCCGCTGCGAATTGGAGTCGCGGCCGTTGCGTGAACTACCTAAACCTTTTTTGTGAGCCATAACAAAATCCTGTTTCGAGTTTCAGTTTCAGTTTCAGTTTCAGTTAGTTCCAACTCCAGCTTCGGTTGCAGTCCTTGGCGGCACACCGCCTCCAACTGAAACCGAAACTGAAACTGAAACTATTTCTTTTTAGCGCCGCCCTTGGACTTCGTTCCCGCCTTGGCGTGATGAGCGGCCTTGCCGGCTGCGCCGCCCGCTTCACCGGCTTTCCTGCCCGACGCCTTCTTTTTCGGGGCGACGGCTTCGTCCGGCGCCGCTCCGTCCGCGGACGGCTCGGGAGGCTTGGCCTTCACTGCCGGCTGTTCCGGGGCCTTGAAACTCTGGCCGTCAAAAGCGATCTCGGTGATGCGGACCGCGGTGTACTGCTGCCGGTGTCCATTGAGCTTTTTGTATTGCTTTTTGCGCTTGTAGTGGAAGACCAGGACTTTGTCGCCGAGGATCTGGTTCACGACCTGGCCGACGACGCGGGCTGCGCCCTGCGGCTTGCCCAGTTCGCCCTGGTTGGCGGAGACGGCGAGCACGTCGCCGAATTCCACCTGCTGCTGATCGCCGCCGAGTTTCTCCACCCGGATAACGTCTCCAGGCGCGACGCGATACTGCTTCCCCCCGGCGCGGATGACCGCGTACATAAAGCCTCCATCATGACAGCCCGGCGCCTCAGCGCCCGCGGCCCATAAACATTGCGTGCTCTGCTCCCGCGCACCAGGACGGCGGCGGCAACCCCTGACGGGGCCCGGCAGTACAGGCAAACCAATAGATTTTAGCGGTTACGGCGGGGAAGCGTCAATCGGGTCAGCGGATTTGCCCACTGTGCGAGGACGCCTGCCTCAACCTTTCCGCGCCAACACGTGCCGTCCCTGCGGAGTTTGTGTCGTAGGTGTGTCGCGCCGCTGGCGCTCCGCGATATTGACCCACTTTCCCCACCGCTGCCGCGGTGGGCTAACGAATTCCGCCCGCTTCGCGGGCTGGTTTCGCGTGCTTCGGAGCACTTTTTTCGCCACCTTGAGGTTACGACACAGACTCCTGCGGGACTCGGCACTACAAGGGAAGCGTCTACCCAGGGCCCGCGCCTGCGGCGCTGCGATCGCGACCCCCGCGGAAGAAACGACGCTGGGCCGACAGCACTGATGGGTTCCGCTAAGGTGAAGTGATTTCCTCCACCCACTCTTGCACCAGGCCCGCGTGCCATTCGCGGGAGAGCTGCGGGATCACCGCCGTGCCGGAGAACCAGAGCGATTTCGCCAGCAGTTCGGCGAGGGCGACGATGGCGAGCGCTTTGCGGGGGCCTGACAAGGGGATGAATGCAGTCGCGGCAAAAGCGCAAGCATACAACAAGACGGCTGCGGGAACCGCGCCGGGCACTAACTAAATCGCTTGCTACGACGGCGGATTTGAGCGAAGAATCGCGGCAGCGGGCACGCGACCCCGCTTGGATTTTCATGACCAGGAACATCTGCGTATTCAGTTCGTCGAGCGACGCGGTGGATGCGGCCTTCTTCGCGCTGGCGGAGGAACTGGGCGCGGAGATGGCGCGGCGCGGACACGCCCTGGTGTATGGCGGGACGAACACGGGGCTGATGGGCGCGGTGGCGCGCGCGGTGCGGCAGGGCGGAGGCAAAGTGGTAGGCGTGATTCCCAAGTTCATCGCCGACCGGGGCCTGGCCTACGACGCCGCCACCGAGCTGATCATCACCAACGACATGCGCCAGCGCAAAGCCACGATGGAAGCGCGGGCGGACGCGTTCGTCGCCATGCCGGGCGGCTTCGGCACGCTGGAAGAGGTGCTGGAAATCATCACGCTGAAGCAGTTGCGGCAGCACAGCAAAGCCGTGGTGTTCCTGAATCCCGGCGGCTATTACGATCCGTTGAGCGTGCTGTTCGAGCACATGTACGAGCAGCGCTTCGCCAAGGCCGCCTACCGAGGCATGTACCAGTTCGCCGCCGACGTGCGTAGCGCGCTCGATTACATGGAGCAATACCAGCCGCCGGTACTGCCCGCGAAATGGACGGGCGCGGGGCATTGAAGAATTGACGAATTGACCGACGTTGTCGGCGACGATTGCCAATTCTCAAGTCCGACAATCCACCAAATATCCGGCTGGAAGTACTATTGCGTGTACTCGCGGTGGTTTGAATTTGCTGGTAAGTTGCTGTAGGCAGCGGGCAACCGCCGCCGGTCCGCTTCTACCCCAACCACGCGCCCTCGTGGCCTGAGGTGCGCGCGCGGTCCACGGAACGAGTCGCGTTATGGAAAAGATCGGCCGCTACGAGATCATCGGTGAAGTGGGCAAAGGCGCCATGGGAGTGGTGTACAGGGCCACCGATCCCAACATCGGCCGCACCGTAGCCATCAAGACCCTGCGCATCGACATTCACGGCACGGAAAACGAGGAGATTCTGGGCCGCTTCAAGAACGAGGCCCGGGCCGCCGGGATGATGAACCACGCCAACATCATCACCATTTACGACGCCGGCGAGCAGGAGGGGTTGTTTTATATCGCGATGGAGTTTATCGAGGGGCAGACGCTGCAGGGCCTGCTGAAGCAGGAGCAGACGCTGCCGGTGGAAAGGGCCACCAACATCGTGCGCCAAGTCTGCGCCGGCCTGGATTACGCCCACGCGCGCGGCATCATTCACCGCGACATCAAGCCGGCCAACATCATGATCACCGGCGACGGCACGGTGAAGATCATGGATTTCGGGATCGCCAAGAGCGGGGGCACGGGGATGACCTCGACCGGGCAAGTGGTGGGGACGCCCAACTACATGTCGCCGGAACAGGTGAAGGGCAAGCCGCTGGACGGGCGCACCGATCTGTTCAGCGTTGGCGTGATGCTTTACGAGATGCTGACCGGGGCCCGGCCGTTCGACGGCGAGAACGTCACCTCCATCATTTACAAGATCGTGCACGAGAACCCGCCTACGCCGCGCGAGGTGGTGGGTTTGCATCCCGGCCTGAGCGCGGTGGTGATGAAGGCGCTGGCGAAAGAGCCGGACCAGCGATTTGCCACCGGCGCCGAATTTGGGCGCGCCGTGCAGGAGTACGGTTGGTTCAAAACCGAGGTGGCGCCGCCGGCGGAAGTAATTCGATTTGACTCGAATCGCGACGCGATAGCTTCGCCAGTTCCATCGGCAACGGGCAGCGCTGCGGCCGCGGAGCCGCCGATCAAGTCAACCCCAGTGCTGGACAGCACGGTCGAGGCGCCGCGGCTGCCGGACGGCCCGCCGGCGCCAGCCAAGACCGGGCGGCTGTCTACCATCGTTGCCGCCGTGCTCCTGGTCGCGCTGGCTGTGGGCGCGTACGTTGGACTGCATCGAACCGCGCCGCCTGCCAATCCGCCTGCCGCGGACGTGAATGCAGGCAAAGAGTCGCCTCCAGCCGCCACCGGGACCGCGGACGGAAGCACGGCAAAACCCGGCAAGCACCGGGCCGGGGGCAAGGAAGTGGCGAGGGGAGCGGCGGAGGGTGCGAAGCCAACACCCGCCGGTTTGGGCGATCTGCAAATTTCCTCGACGCCGTTCGGAGCCAGTGTCACGATTGACGGCAGGACCGATCCTGACTGGGTGACGCCATTCGCGGCGAAACGACTGATGCCCGGGCGGCACAAAGTGGTCTTCACCTTCAAGGGTTACCAGCCGGAAACGCGGCAGGCAGACGTGGTGGCGGGAACGAAGTTGCCGCTGTACGTGAAACTGCAGGTGGCACAAGGATTCCTGGTGCTGAACAGCGATCCGGCGGGAGCGGAAATCTACATTGACGGCAGCGACAGCGGCCAGGTGACGCCGGCGCGCATCACGGTGAATGCGGGCCAGCACCGTGTCGCGCTGCGCAAGGAAGGGTTCAAACCGAAGGTCACTTACGCCGACGTTGCCCTCGGCGAATCCTTCAACTTCGCGCCCGCGCTGGGTCCCGGCAGCGGCCAACCAGCCATGAGCAGCGCGCCCGCGGGCCAGGGTCCCAGCCCATTCCGCAGGCGTCGATTGTTCGGGAAGAATGCATCCGACAGCGGCGTGCTGGACGTGCGCACGCGTCCGCGGGGGGCGGAAATCCGGCTGGGCAATACGCCGGCGCCGTCGAAGAGTCCGGCAAAATTTGCGGTGGCGCCCGGCAATTACACGCTGACCCTGAGCCTGCCCGGGTTCAAGCCGATCACACGCGCGGTGCAGATCGAAAAAGGAAAAATGATGGGCGTGGACGAGGTGTTCGAGCCGCAATAGCTTTTGTGCCCGTTATAAAACGTTTGTGCAGGCGGCTCGGCCGGCGGACAGTTTTCCGCCGGCCTTCTTCTTGGCGAAGATTGCTTCGAGGGATGCTTCAGGCGTGGCGCTTGCTTTTTGCTTTTTCCCACGGCTTTTTCGGGCGCGCGGCGGCCGGCTCATCGCGGTGCTGCACGCGGTCGTAGACGTAGTTCTCGCTGACCGTCCCCAGCGACTCGTTGTACAGGCTGGGGGCGCCGATGGACTCTTTCAGTTCTTCGGAGAACTGGTGCAGGGCCGTGAGCTGGTCGGCGGTGGCGGGCACTTCGGTTTTGGTGGTCTTGAAAAACTGCTGGTAACCGCGGTTGATCAGCTTGGCGATTTCGCCGCCGATGAGGTAGCCGGGATAGGCGAAGATTTTCACGCCGCTGTCGCCGGACTTTTCAATGGCGGCCGAGCAGTTGTACTTCTTGACGAAGACGCGGTTCTGCACGCCGGGGGCTTCCAGCAGATCGAAACCGTGATCGCGCAGCCAGGCGATCGCTTCGTCGTACGTCTTGGCAACCGGGGTCTTTGCCATGTTCGGAGCCTGCCGCGGCGGGCGGACACGCAAGCAAAATGTAACGCCGGACCACCCTACCACATCCAAGAGGGTAACGGTTAGAGACGGCGCTCGCTGCTGCAAATCGGCCGCTGGGGACGAATTCGATACCTCCCGCCTCGCGATGGTTGCCCGCTGTCCCATGAATCCGTTACTTTTGAAGCCGTGGGGACCCAGCCTAAATTCGTGCCTATGACGCAGCCTTTCTCGAGTACGCACAGGAAGCCGGTGACGCCTGTCCGCGAAGGCACCCCGAACAGGCTGGGCCGCAGTGTGCTGGAGCGCATCGGCAACACGCCGCTGATCCGGATGGTTCGCATCACCAGAGATCTGCGCGGCGTGGATGTGCTGGCGAAGGCGGAGTGGTTCAATCCCGGCGGGTCGGTGAAGGACCGCGCCGCGGCCAACATCGTGCTGGAAGCGATTGATGCCGGAGAGCTGCCGCGCGGCCGCGAGCTGCTCGATTCCACGAGCGGCAATACCGGTATCGCTTACACCATGATCGGGGCCGCCGTTGGATTCGGCGTCACGCTGTGCATGCCGTCCAACGTTTCGGTGGAGCGCAAGCGCATCCTGAACGCCTACGGGGCGAAGATCGTGTACACGGATCCCGGCGACGGAAGCGACGGCGCCATCCGCAAGGCGCGCCAGATGTACGCCGCGGATCCCGCCCGCTACTTTTACGCCGACCAGTATTCCAACGATGCGAACTGGCGCGCGCACTACGAAACCACGGCGAACGAAATCTGGCGGCAGACCGAGGGGCGCGTCACCCACTTCGTGGCCATGCTGGGCACGAGCGGAACGTTTGTCGGCACGGCGCGCCGGCTCAAGGAACTGAACCCCCATATCCGGCGCGTGTCGCTGCAACCGGATTCGTCGTTCCACGGCATTGAAGGCACCAAGCACATGGCCACCGCCATCGTGCCCAGGATCTATGATCCGGAGTTGGCCGACGCCGATCTCGGCGTCTCCACCGAGCGCGCGTACGAAATGGTGAAGCGGTTAGCGCGCGAAGAAGGAGTGCTGGCGGGGATTTCCTCGGGCGGCGCGCTGGCGGGCTGCCTGGAAGTGGCGAAGACGGCGCCGCGCGGGTCGGTGATTGTCACCGTGTTCCCCGACAGCGGCGACAAATACCTGAGCGAGAAATTCTGGGACGAAGACTGATCTCACCACCGAGACACCGAGGACACCGAGATACACCGAGATTACGGAGCTTCTTTGTTTCAGTTTCCTCGGTGCGACTCGGTGTACTCGGCGCCTCGGTGGTGAATTGAATCTATGTTGAGAATCGCCCAACCCGAGTTCAATGCCCTCCGCGCGCACGGCGAGCAGACCTATCCGCAGGAGTGCTGCGGCGTGCTGCTGGGGCGGATGGAAGAGGAGGAGCGGCAGGTGGTGGAGACGGTGCGCTGCGGCAACACGCGCGCCGACCGGCCGCAGGACCGCTATCACATCGATCCGCGCGACCTGGTGCGCATCCAGCGCCAGGGACGCGAGCGCGGGCTGGACATTGTCGGCTTCTATCACTCGCATCCCGACCATCCCGCGCGCTGGTCGCAGACCGACCTGGCCGAAGCGCACTGGATGGGATGCTCCTACGTCATCACCAGCGTGGAGCAGGGCCGCGCGGTGACGACCAACTCCTTCGCACTGCTCGGGTCGGGTGAAGAGGACAAGCGTTTCGAAGACGAGCAGGTTGAGGTGGCGAGCGAAAAGGTGCTGGTGAGGGAGTTTGAGGAAGAGTGAAGCCTGTGTGGCGCGGGTCTTCGACCCGGGCCACACGATGGACCTGCCTGAATCCGGCCGCGGTTGGCGGGCATCAAAAACAATCTGAGAAGCCTATGAAAATCATAATTCCGACGCCGTTGCGCCAGTATGCCGACAAGAGGGACGCCGTTGAGGTGAAAGCCGGGACGGTGGCGGAGGCCCTGAGCGGCCTGACTTCACGCCACCCGGAGCTGCGCCAGCACCTGTACACCGATGACGGGCACCTGCGCGCCTTCGTCAACGTCTACCTGAACGACGAAGACATTCGCTACCTCAGCAAAGAGCAGACTCCGGTCAATGAGGGAGACACGCTGTCGATCGTGCCGTCGATCGCCGGAGGAAATTTGTAATTGGTAATTTGCAATTTGTAATTTCACGGAAGCGGCGCACGGGGCCGCCCAATTACAAATTGCAAATCACAAATCGAGTACAGACCATGGCCACGATCACCCAACTCGAACCGGTTACGCTCTCCAAAGAGGAAATCCTGCGCTACTCGCGCCACCTGATCATGCCCGAGGTGGGCATGGACGGGCAGACCAAGCTCAAGGCCGCAAAAGTGCTGTGCATCGGCGCGGGCGGGCTGGGGTCGCCGCTGGCGCTCTACCTGGCGGCGGCGGGCGTGGGCACCCTCGGCGTGGTGGATTTCGACGTGGTGGATTTCACCAACCTGCAGCGCCAGATCATTCACAGCACCGCCGACGTAGGCCGGCCGAAGCTGGATTCGGCCGCGGAGAAGATCAAGGCAATCAATCCGTACGTGGAAGTGCGGCCGTTCGAAACGCGGCTGACCAGCGCCAACGCGCTCGATCTGTTCCGCCAGTTCGACATCGTGGTGGATGGCACCGACAATTTTCCCACCCGTTACCTGGTGAATGACGCTTGCGTGCTCAGCGGCAAACCGAACGTGTACGGTTCCATCTTCCGCTTCGAAGGCCAGGTGAGCGTGTTCGCCACCGCAGCAGGCCCGTGCTATCGCTGCCTGTATCCGGAGCCGCCTCCGCCGGGACTGGTGCCTTCGTGCGCCGAAGGCGGGGTGCTGGGAATCCTGCCCGGACTGGTGGGGGTGATGCAGGCGACGGAAGCGATCAAGCTGATCCTGGGCGCGGGCGAGCCGCTGATCGGACGCCTGTTGCTGGTGGATGCGCTGAGCATGAAGTTCCGCGAGCTCAAGCTGCGCAAGAACCCCGATTGCCCGGTCTGTGGAAAGAACCGCACCATCACCGAGTTGATCGATTACAACCAATTCTGCGGAATCCGAGGCGAGGAGAAGCCGGTGGGCGAAGCGAAGATGCCGGAAATCAGCGTGGAAGAACTGAAGCGCCGCCAGGATGCCGGCGAGGACCTCTTTGTTCTTGATGTGCGCGAGCCGCACGAGTACCAGATCTGCAATCTTGGCGGACACCTGATTCCGCTGAACGATCTGCCCAAGCGGGTCCACGAGCTGGATTCCAGCCGCGAGATCGTCGCCCACTGCAAGATGGGAGGGCGCAGCGCCAAGGCGGTGGACTTCCTCCGCCAGGCCGGCTTTACCAAGGTGAAGAACCTCGCCGGTGGGATCAACGCGTGGGCGGACAAGGTGGACCCGAGGATGCCGAAGTACTGAAGACAGGAGTTAGAGGAGTTGGTAGTTGGTCCGGCCGGTGGCGGCCGGGCTTTTGTTTCTGCACCCCCTCCGTCACTTTGAATCTCGATTCAGAGATTGGATAATTGCGCGTTGCCGACGGGGGGTTCAATGCGACTCAGCGCAATTATTATTGCTGGTGCTGTTCTTGTGACGAGTGCAGCAGCACAAGATAAGCCTCGGGTTTTCGTCACTGATTCTCAATCATGGGAAATCCAAGGCAGTAGCGGAGGGTCAGGCGGTACATTTGGCGGACAGGTAAAAGGCGGCGCGCGGCCCCAAACCGCCGAAATCGTGAAAACCTTCGGCGAACGTTGTCCTGACGTAATAATCAACAACAAGAAAGAGAAAGCAGACTACGTCGTTGTGCTGGATCACGAAGGTGGCAAGGGATGGGTCCGAAGGGACAACAAAGTAGCCGTGTTCAATGGCGACGGCGATTCCATTGTCAGCCGATCTACCCGTTCTCTCGGCAGTTCTGTCCAGGATGCCTGCAACGCGATCAAGGCTGACTGGCCCAAGAGAGCTGCCATGCAGCACCAGGAACCTACGGGAAGCGCAAAGGATGCCGCAGCGGCCAAACCGCCCGAATTTGCCGGCGCAAAACTTCAGATCAGCTCCGATCCCGTCGGCGCAGACATTGAAGTGGATGGAAGTTTTGTCGGTAGTACGCCTTCAGCAGTGGATCTTCCGGCGGGCGAGCACTCAATCGTCGTCAAGAAGTCGGGGTACAAAGACTGGGCACGCAAAATTAAAACGACGGCAGGCGCAATCAACGTCTCCGCATCCTTGGAAAAACAGCAGTAGTCCCGTAGCCCGGCTGCCTTCGGCCTGGCTTTTCTATTCATCGCGCCACGATCTTCGTCCTGCCAATTCGCCGACCGATCGTTTCTACCGCTTGCAAAAATCCTCAGTTCGTGGAGAATTGCGTGCAGTGATTTCGGGGTTCTCTCTGTGGCGCGGACGAAGTTCCCCCCGTCCCCGCCGCCCACTCGCTTTGAGGCGATCCGAAGATTTGGCTGTGGAGGCTACGTCATGAAGTCCAAGGTTCTCTCACTCTGCGCGCTGCTGGTTGTCCTCTCCGTTTCCGGATTCGCGGCGGAACGCAAGAAACGTGTCGCGGTATTCGACTTCGACTATTCCACCGTCCGCACCGCCGTCAGCGCCGCGTTTGGTGGCACCGAAGTTGACGCGGGCGCGGGCATCACCGCTTTGCTAGTCAAGCGCCTGGTACAAGACGGCACCTACAGCGTGATTGAGCGCGCGAAGATGGACATGATTCTGAAAGAACAGAATTTTTCCAACAGCGACCGCTTCAATCCCAACAGCGCCGCCAAGATCGGCAAGTTGCTGGGCGTGGACGCCATCATCGTCGGCAACATCACCCAGTTCGGCAACGAGACGAAGAACCAGGGAGTGGGCGGCGGTGGCGGCGGGTTTGGCGGCTTCGGCCTGGGCGGCTTCAAGCACAAGGAGTCGAAGGCCATCGTGACGCTGGATGCCCGCATCGTGGACATCGATACCGCGGAAATCCTGGCGGTGGCCGACGGCAAGGGCGAGTCGTCGCGCAGCAGCACCTCGCTGACGGGCGGCGGCGGGAACTGGCACGGCTTCGGCGCTGGGGGCGTGGATTTCGGCAGCAGCGACTTCGAGAACACGATCATCGGCGAGGCGATCAAGAAGGCCGTGGACCAGATGAGCACGGGAATCATTGCCGGCGCGTCCAAGCTGGAAGCGCGCGTCATCAAGGTCGAAGGCGTAGTGGCATTCGTCGATGTTGGCAAGCTAGTGCTGAACGTCGGCGCCAAGGCCGGGATCAAGGTCGGCGATCAGATGAGCGTCGAGCGCGTCTCCAGAGAGATCAAGGACCCGACCACGGGGAAGGTGCTGCGCCGCATGAGCAGCGAAGTCGGCAAGATCCAGATCAGCGATGTGGACGACGTTTCCGCGGTGGGGAAGGTGGTCTCGGGACAGGGATTCAAAGTGGGCGACGTGGTGAAGACCGTGACGCAGTAAGATTTGCCGATTTGCTGATTGGGTGATCTGGTGATTGCCGGCCGAGGTTTGGCCGGCATTCTTATTTTCGGGTGAGAGGGGCGTTGCGCCCGCTTAGGGTTTATTTCTTGCCGCAAAAAGCGGGGAGCGCCGTGCCCCTGTTGCACGACGCTCCCGTTTCCAACCGTAAACAGCGTACCCCGATTGCGGTTCAGGGCTGCCTGCCACCTCAGTTGGGCTGCTTGGCTTCCGCCTCCGCCTGGTCAGCTTCCTTCTGTTGCTGTTCCAGATCGCTGGCCACGTTCTTGTCCGGCGTGGGTTCCGGGACTTCTCCAGGCTGAGTGTGGGTATCGGGCGCGGCCGGCAGTCCGTTCTTGCCCTGCTTTGCGGCCAACTCCTTAAGCCCATCATCCATCTGAATCCGCAGTTGATTGTGCATCTCCTGCAGCTCGTCGACGGATATGCCCACGATAGCGTCAAGCGGGCACTCACCTTTCTTACTGGCCTTGACGAGCGCGTCCACCATGTTGTCGCCGTCCGGCTGGTCACTGGCCCGGGAAACCACGTCGCCAGGAGTCAGCGTGCACTCGTCACCATCCGAGGTGGTTAGATTCTCGTCGCTGGATACCACGAAGACGAGTACGTTGGGATCGAGCGCCGCCGGCACCTGGTCTCCGCCCGGAGCGGCATCCTGCTGGCCGTTAGCCGCCGCTTCTTTTTCCGCCGCGATCTCGTTCTTGATCTGGTTGGCGATCGCCTGCTTCAGGTCGTTAGTCAGGGTTACGTTCTTACCGCCTTGCGGAGCTCCGCCACCCAACATGTAAACCCCGTAGGTAGCCCGGAGCTGGGCAGCAACCAGCGGATCGGTGGACCACAAGGCAGCGATTTCGTCGGCTGACGCATTCGCAATTGCCGGGGGAACGAGAGCACCGTTCTCCTGCTGGGCCTCATAAGCAGCGCGAAGATTCGCGGCAATCACGTAGTCGGTGAGCCAAAGTGAGGCATACGGATATGACGGATACGGCTGATAGTAGTAGGCGCCGTAAGCGCCGTACCACGGCTGCCCGGCCCAACCCCAGTTGTAATAAACCGGCGACGGCCAGGGATTGTAGGCCCATCCATAGTAGGCGGGACGATAGTAATAGGCGGGAGCGTAACCGTAGTATGGATGGCCTCCATAGTAGTAGTTACGATACCCATAGGCGTAGTAGTGTCCGCCTCGATAGTAGGTGCGCTGGGAATAGGCCCGGCCGCCATGGCTATAGTAGGCACGCTGGCTGTATCCGCCGTGCCGTCCGTAGCTCACCACCCGGCGCCCGTTGTGCATACTCTCAACGCGCCGCCCGCCGCGCACTCCGTGCTCGATCCTCATTCCGTGAGCTGTCTGGATGGAACGGACATGGCCGTCCTTACGGAAAGTCGCGTGCCCGCCATTCCTCAGGGCCACTTGCCTGCTTCCTGCCGGCTGATGCCGGTTGACTCCGCCAACTGCGCGGTTGTTCATGCCACCCGCGCGGTTGTTGGCGCCACCCGCGCGATTCGCGTTCGCACCGCCCGCGCGATTGTTCATGCCACCCGCGCGATTGTTCGCGCCCACCGTCCCACGATTTGCGTTGGCGCCACCCGCGCGGTTGTTCGCGCCTGCCGCCCCACCCGCGCGATTATTGGCGCCTGCCGTCCCGCGATTCGCGTTGGCGCCCGCTCCGCGATTGGCGCCCGCCTGTCCGGGATTGGAGTAACTGCCTGCCCCACGATTGGCGTTGGCGCCCGCTCCCATGCCGCGATTCGTGTTGGCGCCCGTTCCGCCCATTCCGCGATTGGCGCCCGCCTGTCCGGGATTGGAGTACGTGCCTGCCCCACGATTGGCGTTGGCGCCCGCTCCCATGCCGCGATTCGTGTTGGCGCCCGGGCCACCCATTCCACGATTGGCGTTGGCGCCCCCACCGCCCATACCGCGATTCGCGTTGGCGCCCGGGTTCTGCGCGGGGGCCGAGCGCGGCGCGCTCGGAGCTGGCCTGCTCGGAGCGGCTGCGTGGGGTGCAGCAGCCGGTGGTGCCGCCGGCTTTTTCTGTTGGGCCGAAGCAACTGCCGCTGCAGTTAGGGTGAAAAGAACCAGCCATACGGACCACCTCGGCTGGGCATTCTTTCCTGGGATGCTGGAATTCATAGCCACTCCTGTGAGATGCAAAACTGTTTCCTGATAACCCGCCCACCAGCGAAACGTGCACCGCCAGACAAATTTTGTCCGGCCTGCAATCCGCTCATAAGTTTTCCCGAGAGCTTCTGGGTCCGAATGCCTGGGGGGCAGAATCTGGCGGCACCGACCTTCAAAGTGCCGCTCATTTCACACCCGTTTCACTACCGTGTCAAGCGCGCCCTTCGGCCCAAGTTCACCGGAATTCATACAGGCGGCCGGCGCTTCTTGGCGTATCTAGCGACGCGGATCACTTGGCAGCTGTTCCGTCCAACGCGACATCGAAGGCGGCGTGACAGTTGGTGGCCGGATCGTGGGTCACGGTTTTCGATTGGTCCTGGTAGGTGATGGTGAATGCGAGCGGCTTTTTGACGTCGTGCGGCAGGCCGGTGAACTTGCCTCTGCCGTTGGAATCGGTGGAGAGTTCCAGCTCGGTCTTGCGCTTGCTCATGAATCCGTAGCGCACGATGGTGTTGATCTTGGCGAGATAAACCGGCTTGTGGGCGGCGTCGGTGACGGTGAACTCTGCCCAGCAGGGGCCGGCGTCGGCGCTGAGTTGCGGTATGTCGGCGGCGGTAGCGGTGCTGGCGATCAGCAGCAAAATGGCTGCGCAGAAGATCAATTTTCGGAATGGCACTGCGACCCCCAAGTTCATTAGCCACCTATCAGCAGCTTCTAGCCACCGATCACCAAGACCACTTTCCCGTAATTCTTTCTCTCCAGCAACAGGCGGTAGGCGTCGGCGATTTTCTCCAGCGGCAGCACGTGGCCGACGACGGGATGCAGGCGCCCGGCGTCAATCCACTGTTGCAATAGTGCCCAGGCCGGGCGCATGAGTTCCGGGCGCTGCGACATTTTCGCCAGCCACAAGCCGTGCACGCTGGTTTGCTTGTCGTACAGGATTCGCGGATCGAGCGAGGCGCGCTCGCCGGTGGCGGCGCCGTAGGTGATGACGCGGCCGCGAAACGCAAGGCAGCGGACGCTCCTGGCGACATGCTCGCCGCCCAGCATCTCAAAGACGGCGTCCACACCCTCGCCGCCGGTCAGCTGGCGAATTTTTTCTTCGTAATCGTCACGCTGGTAATTGATCGGGTGCTGAAGACCGAGCTTTTGCACCGCGGCCAGCTTTTCATCCGAGGACGAGGTGCCGTACATCTCCACCTGAAGCACGCCGCCGATCTGGACTGCCGCCGTGCCCACGCCGCCGGCGACGGCATGGATCAGCACGCGCTTGCGGCGAGCGGTTTCGCCCAGCAATCCGGCTTTCCAGTAAGCGAAATAAGCGGTGAAGTAATTGACCGGGAAGGCCGCCGCCTCGGTCGCAGACCATTGCTCCGGCACCGGCCACATCAGGTCCGGGGAGGTTGCGATCGTTTCCGTGAAGGCCTTGCTCTGGGTGTATCCCATGACGCGCTCGCCAGTATCCTGGCGACGTCCGGCGAACTCGCGCCCGGCAACCAGGGGCGGCTCCGGGGTTCCGGGATAGCCGCCGCGCGCCGCCATGATGTCGGCAAAATTCACGCCCGCGGCCTCCACGCGCACCAGCACCTGGCCAGGGTTGGGCTGCGGGTCCGGAACGTCGCGGATCTGGAGCACCTCGGGCCCGCCATAACGCGTAATGACAGCGGCTTTCATAGGAAATGATCAGGAATTACTGGGGATTTTATCGCAGAAGAAAGTCGACGGTCGACGGTCGACGGCGAATGTAACTTGGCCGTCGACTGTCGACCGTCAGCCGTCGACCGAAAAAATAAAAACCGGCGCGGTTCTCCCCCGAGACATGCGCCGGTTCCTTAAGGCTCCAGAGAACAGCACCGAGGTAATTTTACGGCTGGTCCCGTCGGACTCGGCGCACTGGGGCCCTAAATGTTGCCGCCGCCTCCGACATGGTTGTGTACGGCCCAATGGCGGCGGACTTGGGTATTGCCCGGTTCCCAAGTTGCGCTACCGCGGTTGATGGGTCAACCGGAAAGCGCCAGTGTGATGTTGTCAAAGTGGATAACCGTGGGAAGGAATTGCGGAATTGAGTAACTGCGGAACTGCGGAATTGAAAAAGCGGAACCGGTCTCAATTACCCGATTCCGCAATTCTCCAATTCCGCAATCAAGCTTACATGCCTTCCTTGCCCCGCTTCATCACGTAGACCAACGCGAACTCGCTGCCGGAATCGATGGGCTTGACGGCCACGATGTGCTGCCGGTCGGGCGTGCCCGCCTTCAATTCGATGTTCGTGCCGTTGTGCGAGCCTTTGTCGCAGGTAATCTCTTTGCTGTCGTCAACGTGGTTGTAAGTGACGAAGCCCTGCTGCTGGCATTCCAGGAACTTACCGCCGAAATCCTTCATCTTGGGACGATAAAACGCCAGCACCTTGTCAGGCGGATCGTCACTGCGGTACTTGATGGCCACCACCTTCAGCCCGATGCCGCCGACCGAAAGGTTGACATTGGCGGCGTGCTTGTCTCTTTCCCCGTCGGTAACACGTTGAGCCCCGGGATAGACCGGCAGCCCGGTGTCCTTCACGTCGACGTCGGTGTTCACGTTCAGGTTGCCGAAGGGGGTGCTGATGTCCACCTTCTTTTCGCCGCTGGCGGTGCGGTCCTCGTGGACGGTGCAACTGGCGAGAAAGGCCAGCGCGGCGAAGGCGAGAAGGGTATGCGCAACAACCCACCCTGTCCCGCGAAAAGCGCGCGGGACAAGGGTGGGCCAACCGGCTGGTTTACGGGGCGGAAACAGTTTTTGTCCTGACATTGAATTTAGTCCCTCCTCGGCCAACCTGCTGCGGCCGGTCAATACCCTCGCCGCGTTGTGCGATGCCGGGAATGGTGACCGGCAGGCGGCCGCGAATCGCGATCTCGCCGAACAGCGCGCGGATGGCGCTGAGTTCCGACACGGTAGTGAACGAAAACGTGCACAGATAATTCTGCACCGTGGGGAACTCGGCGGCGAGGTACGGGTTTCCCAAGGCAATCATCGCGGTGCGCTCCGGGACGCGCTGCAGGATGGCCTCGATGAGCGCATTCATATCGCGCGGCAAACCGAGCGAATTCTTCATCTCGTTGCTGGCCATCGGGCCCAGGAACACCGGCGCCAGCACTACCTGCGCCTCTTCGACGGCAGCGACAATCGGCGGCGTCAAGGCGGCTGCGATGCGCCGATCCACGTAAAAGACCCGCGCATCGGGCACGCGCGCGCGTAACTCGCGCTCGAAGACGCGGCCGTACTCGAAGCGGAGGTCGTCGGTAAAAATGACGGCCATCACCCGGTTGCGGGTTTCCTCCACCTTAAGATACGGATTGACGATGGCCGCGGTTCCCGCGATTTGGCGCTTGAGCGGAAGCAGTTTGCGGTTGTCACGGACCAGGGTGACGGCCGCGTCGGCCACGTGCTGCCCGAAAGCGAGGTTGCCGGGCAGCGCCACCAGCTCCGGCACCTTGTCGAGGTCCACCAGGCGGGCCTTGTGCAGGCCCAGCGAGGCCTTGGCGCGCAGCACCTTCAGGGCCGATTGGTTGATCTGCGCCTCCGGGATTTCGCCGCTGCGCGCCGCCTGCAACAAACCGTTGTAGGCGCCGTCAATGTCCAGCGGGATCAGAACCATGTCGTTGCCGGCCTTCACCGCCGCCACCGCCGCGGCGCCCGAGGGATTCGGCGAGCGGGCGTAAATCCGCATCAGGGCGTTCATGTCGAGGGCATCGGTGACCACCAGCCCCTGGAATCCCATTTTGTTTTTCAGCAGGCCGGTAACGACCGCATGCGAGGTGGTCGCCACCGTGTTGGGGTCGGGCTCCAAGGCCGGCACGGTAACGTGCGCGATCATCACCGCGTCCACGCCGGCGTTGATGGCGGCCTGGAAGGGCGGGAGCTCAACCGATTGCAGCCGCTGCAGGTCGCCATTGACCTCCGCCAGGCTCAGGTGCGAGTTGGTGGCGGTATCGCCGTGTCCGGGGAAATGCTTGGCCGTGACCAGCATTCCCGCTTCATGCGCTCCCTTGATGTAGGCCGCCGCCAGTGCGCTCACCTGCTGCGGGTCTTCGCCGTAGGAGCGGGTATTGATCACCGGATTCGCCGGGTTGGAATTGACGTCGGCATCGGGGAAGAAGTTCCAGTGCACGCCGATGGCGCGGGCTTCCACGCCGGTGATCCGGCCTGAGGTCTCGACGTCGGCGGGGTTGCCGTCGGCGCCGAAGGCCATGGAATGGGGAAACACGGTAGCGCCGTAGAGGCGCATGGAGAGGCCGCGCTCGAAGTCCGCTCCGATCAGCAGCGGCAGCGCGGAGTCGAGCTGCAACTGGTTGGTGAGCATGGCCGCTTCGTAGGGCTGGTTGCGCAGCACGAACGGGCCATCCACCGGCACGGTGAGCCCAAAGCAGCCGAGGTGATACTTGCGGATCATGTCGCGCAGCCGGGTGAATTCCGGACTGTCGAGGTTGAGAAACTCGGCCCGCGCCCAGACCAGCAACATCTGCCCGATCTTTTCTTCCAGGGTCAGCTTCTTCAGCGTCCTCTGCGCCCACTTGTCGCCATCGCGGTCCAGTTGCACCGGGCCGAAGGCGGAGAAGCGCGCCTTGCGGCCCCTGGCCATCGCGCCGCTAGCGAAGAAGACGAGCAGCGCAGTCACCAGGGCCAATCTTTTGAGCATGAGCGAAGCGTAACACAAGGCTCCAGGCTTCAGGCTTTAGGCTTCAGGCGCAAGGCCTTTTGCGGCCCAGGTCCCCAGCACGCCGCGAAACTCGCACCCCCGCACCGGGTTAAGTAATTGACTGCGCGTGCGTTCCGGCGCATCAGGTGAGAGAATAGAGAGTACCGTTATCCTCTGACCTGTGGCTGAAAAGGTCCGCAGCAGTTTGCGGCGGCTGAGCGTCTAATCTCTAATGCGGGCGCGCGGCTCGCAGGGAAACTTTTGTCTTCATGGCGCTGACCTTAATTCCGTTCAATACGCCTCCGGTGAATACGCCTCCGGTGAATACGGCTCCGGTGAATACACCTCCGGCGCCGCCGCGCAATGGGCATCCGGAGACGGTCCAGGCCAGGCTTCCTTTCGATTTCGAAGACCTGCCGACGGACCATCCGGTAGCAGTGCCGGTTCTCCTGATCCAGCTCCAGGATGACCTGTCGCGTTCGCGGCTGCGGGAAGCCTTCTGGATTTCGGTGGTGGCTCACCTGCTGGTGCTGATCGTCATCGTCGCCGGACCCAAGTATTTTCCGATGCACCGCCTGATCGCGGTGCGGTCCGCGGAAGATCTATTGCGCGAGCGCCAGGCCACCTTCCTCGAGATGCCTCCGGACGAGCAGAAGGTCACCACGCGGCCGAAGTCCAACATCATTTCCGATAAGGACCGCATCGCCACTTCGCGCGCGCCGCAGATTGACCGCAAGACGCTGGACGAACTGCGCGACGCGCGCCGTCCCGGACCGCCGCAGCCTCCCGGAAATCCGGAGCAGCCGGCGGTGCCCGCGATGGCGCAAGCCGCGCCGCAGCAGGCGCCCAATGCGGGGCGCGGCGCGCAACCTCCGCCCAGCCAGAATGAAACGGCGCAACTACGCGCGCCGGCGTTGACGGCGAAGCAGGCGTTTGGCGGCGCCATGTCGGCGGGATCGGCGATTGAGCAGGCAGCACGCGCGGCGGCTGGTTCGCGCGGGTACGGCGGCGCCGGCGGCGACTACGGCACCGCCTTTCCCACCGGCGGCGGCATCAAGAGCAACATGGACATCCTCAGCGACACCATGGGCGTGGATTTCGGTCCCTACCTGGCGCGCGTGCTGCACGACGTCCGCCAGAACTGGTACCAACTGATTCCGGAAGTCGCCCGCGCCCCGCTGATGAAAAAAGGAAGAGTGGCGATCGAGTTCGCCATCATGAAGGACGGCTCGGTGGCGGGCATGCGGCTGACAGGTCCCTCGGGCGATGTTTCGCTGGACCGCGCCGCCTGGGGCGGCATCACCGGCTCGAATCCGTTTCCGCCGCTGCCCAACGAATACCGCGGCCCGTACCTGGCGCTGCGCTTCCGCTTTTTCTACAACCCGGACAAGCACGACCTGGAATAAGGCAGCTTACGGGGTCCGTCGGTGCGGGGAAATTTATTCATTAACAAACCTAAGACCAATACGGCACAAACATACTTGACACACCTGACGATCACCGGGTTGCTGGTGGTGTTTGCGCAGGCCGTACCGGCCACTGCGCAGACCCGGGGCAGCATTGTGCAAAGCCAGCAAGCCGCCACGGTTGCCAGCACGGTGCACATCGGGGCGGGGTGCGCTTGGATTTCATCCAACCACCCGGAACTGGCGCCGTTGGCACAGGTGTGCGAGTCTGCGATGTCGATGCGGCAGACCCTGCCCAACTTCATTTGCGAGCAGGAGACGAGGCGCAGCCAGCCGGTGGCGGTGATGAACGTCGGACGTCCGAGCTACCGCGAGGCGGTGGACGTGGTGACCGCGGAGGTGACTTATGCCGACGGTGAGGAGCGTTTCGGCAACATTGCCGTCAACGGCCATCCGGCAGCCAGCATCCCCGCCAATTTCGGCATGTGGTCGGAGGGCGAGTTCTCGCCCGTGGTGACAAGCATCCTGCACCCGATGAGCAGTCCAGAGTTGCGCTATCGTGGCGAGCAGCAGATGGGATCCACGCCGGTGCTGGTCTATGACTACCGCATTGCGAGCGGGCACAACGTGTCCTGGGCGTGGCGGATCAATGGAAGGGAATCGCTGCCCGGGTATCACGGCACTCTGTGGGTGGACAAAACCACCGGCCAACTGCGCCGCCTGACGCGCGAGTCGAGCAAGGACGAGGTCGAATCTTGGACGCACTACGTGCTGGTGGCGAACGACATAAGGTATGACGCAGTCGACATCGCCGAGCTGGGCAAGTTTTTCCTGCCGGTTCGCTCCGAATTGATGAGTTGCGAACGTGGCATGACGTTTTGCAACCGGAACGTGCTCACGTTTAAGAACTGCCGCAAGTTCTCCGCCAAGGCGCGCATTATCACGGACGCGCCGGAGCCGAGATAGTTTGCAGAAACAGGACTCCTGATCCTCGGGTCCGTCTTCTTACGAACCGAAACAGAGCTCATCGTTGGTGTGGCCGATAGGGAAACCGAGATCCCTCGACTCGGGTTTCCCGCGCGGGAGACAGCGCGCGGGGCCCTCCCTCGCTCGGGATGACACCCGGATACGGCAATTGAGAATCCGGTTCGTGGTAACAAGCATGGCGAGCGGTGGATGCAATGCGCGCGCGAGGCGCAAAACACGAGGTCCTCGACTCGCGCGGACCAAAACGGCGCACTCGCTCGCGATGACGGAAAGGCAGATTACGGCTGCTGCTTCTCCACCACGACGGCGGTGCCGTAGGCCAGGACTTCGGTGACGCCCTGCATGATCTCGGTGGCGTCGTAGCGCGCGCCGATGATGGCGTTGGCCCCCAGGTCGGCGGCGTGCTGCAACATGACCCCGAAGGATTCGCCGCGCGTCTTTTCGCAGAGATTGGTCAGCAGGGTGATGTTGCCCCCGACCAGCGTCTGCAGGCCGGCGCCGATGGTGCCGAAAAGCGAACGCGAGCGCACGATGATGCCGCGCACCACGCCCAGGTTGCGCACGATGCGGTAGCCGTCCAGTTCGAATGCCGTGGTCACCATGTTGTGTAAGACGCGGCCGGTGGAACGAGCGGTAGTTGCCATGGAACCTCCAAAAATCGCGCAGTCAACGACTGTTTCCCTCAGCCGGGAACGCGTAGTTTATCGCACGTGCGATTGTGGATTGGGTGATTGGCTTGAGTAAACGCAGCAAGTGGAAAATCGGTAAGCCGGTGAATCGGCAGATCAGCGAATCAGTAAATGGCTACAATATCGGCGTGGCTGACGAGCCGAAATCCCGGGTGGTGAGCGCCGAGACCATCGGGCTGATTGTGATCGCGGTGATGCTGGCGATCATGATCCTGGCGCGCTGGGCCGGCATCATCGCGTGGAGCGCGCGCTGAATGGCGCCGCTGCTGGTCGCCGTCGTCGGCCCGACGGGCAGCGGCAAAACCGCGCTGTCGCTGGCGCTGGCCGAGCGCTTCAGCGGCGAGATCGTCAACTGCGATTCGGTCGCCATCTATCGCGAGTTCAACATCGGAACCGCCAAACCGCCGGCGGAAGAACGCGCCCGCGCGCCGCATCACCTGTTCGACGCCATTGATCCGAAGCACTACATGACCGCCGGCGAGTACGCCCGCCGCGCGCGCCAGGTGCTGGACGACATCAAGCGGCGCGGGCGCACCCCGATCGTGGTGGGCGGAACCGGTCTGTACCTGCGCGCGCTGTTGGAAGGCCTGTTCCCCGGTCCGGAGCGTTCGGAGGAATTGCGTGAGCGCCTGCGGGCGCGGCAACAACAGCGCGGCGCGGAGTGGCTGCACCGCATTCTCCAGCGCCTCGATCCCCAAGCCGCCGCCAACATTCACCCCAACGACACGCCCAAGGTGGTGCGGGCCATCGAAGTCTGCCTGGCGTCGCGCGAGCCGATGAGCGAGCTATGGAAGAAGGGCCGCGACCCGCTTACGGGATTTCGTATTCTCCGCCTCGGATTGAACCCGGAGCGTAACGCGCTCTATAGCCGCATCAACGAGCGCGCGCGCCGCATGTTCGACAACGGCCTAGTGGAGGAAACCAGGCGCCTGCTGGAAAAATATCCCGGCGCGTGGGCGCTATCATCCCTCGGCTACAAGCAGGCGGCGCAGCATCTGCGCGGAGAAATTGACCTGAAGCTGGCGATCTGGGCGGCGCAGCAGGCGCACCGCAACTACGCCAAGCGGCAGATGACATGGTTCCGGCGGGAGCCGGAGGTGGAGTGGCTCGCCGGATTCGGAGATGAAGCGCGAGTTCAGCAAGAAGCGGCCAGCCATTTAGTGATTTAGTGATTTGTGATTTAGTGATTTGAACTGGCTGCGAGCATGCGACCGTGGACCGCTATCCTGACGCGTGACATCCCAGGGCTGGCGAGTGTGTGTGTGAGAACTGTGCCGCGCCGCTGGCGCTCGATAATTCTGTTCCACTTTCCCCAGCGCTGCCGCGCTGGGCTAACGAATGCCACCGCTCCGCGGCTGGAACGGAGTGCGAGCGGAACCAAATCGCTAAAATCACAAATCACTAAATCACAAATCGCCAAATCACAAATCGCCAAATCACAAATGGCTCAGCTTGGCGCGCTCGGAGTGCGAGCGGAACCAAATCGCTAAAATCACAAATCGCCAAATCACAAATCGCCAAATCACAAATGGCTCAGCTTGGCGCGCTCGGAGTGCGAGCGGATGGCTTCCAGAATTTGCAGCGCGGCGGCCAGCGCCCGGCGTCCGTCCTCCAGCGAGACCACGGGAGGGGTGCGCCGCCGGACCGCGTCGAGGAAGGAATACAGCTCCGCCTTGAGCGGCTCCTGCTGCACGACCTTGGGTTTGTCAATTTTGAACTGCGGCGGAATCCCCACCGCCTTTTTCGCCCGCGCGGCGATGGCTCGCTGGATCGCTTCCATATTGAAGATGCCGGTGCTGATTTCCTTGCCTTCGGCGCGCGCCGCCGTGGCTTCAGGCGACTGCGGGTCCACGCTGATCACCAGCACATCCTGGCGCGAATAATCCACCGACACGTATTGCCGCGGCTGGAAGAAGCGCAGCTTGCGCACGCGCTCGGTGGAGACGCGGCTGGCGGTGAAGTTGGCGACGCAGCCGCTCTCGAACTCGATGCGCACGTTGGCGATGTCCACCTTGTCGGAGAGGATGGGCAGCCCGACCGCGCGCACTTCCTTGACCGGCGAATGGACGAACGAAAGCACGATGTCGAGATCGTGGATCATCAGATCGAGCACCACGTCCACGTCGAGGGCGCGCGGCCCGAACGGGCTCAGGCGATGGACCTCGAAAAACATGGGCTGGGTGACGATGGGCACGGTGGCGGCGACCGCGGGATTGAAGCGCTCCAAATGGCCGACCTGGGCGATGCGATTGGCCTGGCGCGCGGCGTGGATCAGTGCATCCGCCTCTTCCAGGGTTGAAGCAAGCGGTTTCTCGATGAGCACGTCAACGCCGCCCCGCAGCAGCGCCTGCGCAACCTCGGCATGGTGCAGGGTGGGCACCGCCACCGACGCGGCGTCCACGTGCGCGCTATCCAGCAACTCGGCGACGGAGCGGCAGGCGCGCGCGCCGAATTGTGCGGCGAGGGCCTGGGCGCGGGTAAGGTCGGTGTCCACGACCGCCGCCAGTTCGACCGCGTCGCCGCGTTTTTGCAGCTCGTGGTAGACGCGCGCATGGTTGCGCCCGAATGCCCCGGCGCCGATGACGGCAACTTTCGTGTTTTGTAATGCAACGCTCACAATAAGTCTTCAGTCGTCAGTCTTCGGTCGTCAGCAAGAATATCCTCGAAGGTCAGTCGTCAGTCTTCAGTCGTCAGTCTTCAGTCTTCAGTCGTCAGTCTTCGGTCGTCAGCAAGAATATCCTCGAAGGTCAGAGTTCAGCCTTCGGTCTTCAGTCGTCAGTCTTCGGTCGTCAGCAAGAATATCCTCGGAGGTCAGAGTTCAGCCTTCGGTCTTCAGTCGTCAGCACAAATCGTTCGTGGCGGTCTTCAACTCAAAGCTACGTTCCTGAAGACTAACGACCGACGACTGAAGACTTCTTGAGCAACGCCATTTGCCCCGCGTGGTAGAGATGGTGCTGCACCAGGCCGTGCAACATGAATGAGTAGCTGTACTTTTGACCCGGCGCGAACATGCCCAGCTCGTCGTTGCTCATGGACTTCAGCTTGGCGAGCAAATCCTGCTGGGCGGCGCGGAACGAGGCCACCGCCGCCTGCCATGAGGCATCGCTGGTGTCGCTGACCGGCGGCCAGTCGTCGGCGCCGGTGAGCTCCACCGCTTCCCCGTTGAGACGGCGCTGGACCGCGCGCGTCCAGGCAGTGACGTGGTTGAGAATTTCCCAGAGGCTGTGCCCTTCCGCGAGGGGATGGGCAGCGGCGGTGCGCGCGTCCACGCCGGCCAGGATCTGCATCACGGCGGGCCCGTGCCAGGCTTCGCCGTCTACAGCGCGGCGCAGTTGTTCGGCGATACGTTGAATTTCGGCTGCCATAATGAAATTTAATCTCCGTATACACGGTATCCGTGTATACTCAAGTTGCTGTGATCATCTCGTTCGCAGATCAAGCTACCCATGATGTTTATCACGGCGTGAACTCGAAAGCCGCGAGGAAGATTGCGAGCCAGCTTTGGGACCGAATTCGGGACAAACTCGACATGCTGAACGCCAGTCACACGCTGGATGACCTGCGAGTTCCGCCCGCCAATCGCCTGGAGAAGTTGCGCGGCAAATGGGATGGGTTCTACAGCATTCGCATCAACGATCAGTACCGAATTGTGTTTCGTTTCCATGCGGGCCATTGCAGCGATGTCCAGTGCACCGATTACCATTGAGCGAGGAACCATGTTGCCATCACACCGCATTTCCGCTCACCCCGGCCGGATTCTCCTGCGCGAGTTTCTCGAGCCAGGCAGGATCACGCAGGCGCAACTCGCTCGCGACCTCGGCATTTCGCTCAACCGCATCAATGAACTGATCCGCGGCAAGCGCGGCATCACGGCCGAGACCGCGCTGCTGTTGTCCGCCTATTTTCGCAATTCCGCCGAATTCTGGATGCAACTCCAGGCGGCGCACGATCTGACCAAAGCCCGCCAGGAATTGCACCCGAAGCAGCCAGTCCACAACGGCAGGGCCCGCGGCAAAGCATCGAAAACAGCCTAAGCCGCCACGACGCAAATGCCGGCTGCATTTGCCGCTTCGATCACCCGCTCGCCGTCAATCAACAGGCATTTGCCGGCATCCACGGCAAGGCAGGTCGCACCCGCCGAGCGCATGGTCTCGATGGTCTTCACTCCGACCACGGGCACGTCGAAGCGCATGTCCTGGCCCGGTTTCGCCACCTTCACCACCGTCAGGTTGCGGCTGAGGGTGGGCGAATTTTCAAAAGCAGGTCCCTCGCTCCGCTCGGGATGACACAACTGGAGAGTAGCCATAATCTGCGCGGCGCGCTCGATGGCCGCATCGGTGCCCTCCATGGCTTCCACGGCAACGCAGGCGGCGCCGGCGATGACCACCGTCTGTCCGATGTCGTACTGCGCCAGGTGGCGGCCGACGCGCCGGCCGTACTCGATGTCTTGTTGCTCCTGTTCGCCGGGGCCACGGCGCGTCAGCACGCCGGCGCGCGCCAGCAGCGGCTCCAGGAGTTCGGTGGAATTCATCAGCGTGATGCCCTCGTCGCTCAGGACCTTGGCCACGGCGCCGATCAGCGAATCGGTATTGCGCGTGGTGAGTGAAAGCAGCACCTTGGCCAGCCGCCAGTCGGGCCGAATGCTGGAAAAAATCTGCTTGTGCTTTACCTGTCCGGCCATCACCGCGCGGCGCACGCCCTCGCGCTTCAGGATTTCAATGAGCTTCGACAGTTCCCCCAGCGACAGCCAGTGGACCGAGAGCGCGCCGTGTTGCTCGATGTCGGGAAACGCTTCTTCGCGGATGGCGGCGACCACCACGTCGAGTCCGCGGGCGCGCGCGGCGTCCAGCACCAGCAGGGGAAAGCTGCCGTTGCCGGCGATGAGCCCAATTTTTTCCGCAGCCATGGATGGCAGCAGTGTACTCGCGGGCGACGCGCGGCGGGAAGCCCGCTTCTAATTCAACGCACCGGCGGAAGACGTGCCGCTCCGGCGGCGCATCTCAAAAACGTGCGCTCCCGCGGAGAACCATTTACCCTGTTTGGTTCGGCGGCGCAGGCGGACGCCGCCTGTACGGGCGCCGGCTTGGCGTCCGTGCGACTCCCTGCCACGGCTCCAGGTTCCCGATCCGAGCATCCGCAGAGCAGTGGCCGAGCGCCGCGGGCGCAACATCCCGGCGCCGGACAAGAAAGAGGAACAGCGTTGAGCGGCGATCTTTGTGGTTCTATTCATAAGTTCGCGGTGGTTGCCGGTCTGGTGGCGGGCAGCCTGAGTGCGCTGGCGCAAGGATTGCCGGCGTCCATCCCGATGAATGCGAGCGCGCCGGGCCCGGCGGCAAGCATGCCGGCAGCGCTCACGCAGTCGCAGAATCCGCTGTTCGGCAGCGTGGCGTCGGGCAAAGCCACGCCGGAAGTGCTGCCGCTGAGCGCGCTCGACGCCATCGATCGCGGGCTGAAGTACAACCTGTCGCTGCTGCTCGCGGAGCAGGCGACCACGGGCGCGCGCGGCGCACGGTATCGCGCCCTGGCCGACGTATTGCCGACCGTGACCGGGCGGGTCGCCGAATCGGTGCAGGAGATCAACCTTGCCGCGTACGGCATTCCCCCTCCGGCCGGGACCGGGCCGATCATCGGGCCGTTCGCGGTGTTCGACGCCCGCGTTCTGGCCAGCGGCAGCTTCTTCGACCTGCACGCACTCAACCTGCTGCGGGCGCGCACCGAGGACGTGAGCGCCGCACAACTCGATCTGCAGAACGCGCGCGACCTCATCGTGCTGGTGGTTGGCGGCACCTACATGCAGGCGCTGGCCGGAGAGGCGCGCATCGCTTCCGTCGAAGCCCAGCTCACAACCGCGCAGGCGCTCTACCGGCAGGCGCTCGACATGAAGAACGCCGGCATGGTTCCGGGCATTGACGTGCTGCGCTCGCAGGTGGAAATGCAGGTGCAGCAGCAGCGGCTCGTGGCGGCGCGCAACGACTTTGCCAAGCAGAAGCTGACGCTGGGGCGGATCATCGGCCTTCCCGCAGGCCAGGAATTTAGCTTGACGGAAAAAATTCCGGTCACGCCCGCGGCGCCGCTCACCCTGGAGCAGGCGCTGGAACGGGCGTATCGCAACCGTCCGGATTATCATCGCGCGCAGGCGCAGGTGCGAGCCGCCGAACTTACCCGCAAAGCGGCCATCGGCGAGGCGCTGCCGACCATCAAGTTCAACGCCGATTACGGCATCATGGGGCAGCGTCCGTCGGAGAACCACCCAACCTACACCACGGCGGCGGCGCTGAACATCCCCATCTTCCAGGGCGGCAAGGTGAAAGGCGAGGTGATGCAGGCCGACGCGCTGATCCGCCAGCGGGAGGCGACGCTCGGCGATCTCCGCGGCCAGATCGAATTTGAAGTGCGCACCTCGTTTCTCGATCTGCAATCCGCCGCCGAGCAGGTGCAGGTGGCGCAAAGCTCCAGCAAGCTGGCCGAAGAGGCACTGGAGCAGTCACGCGACCGCTTCCGCGCCGGCGTCACCAACACCGTCGAAGTGGTGCAGGCGCAGGAAGCGCTCGCCGCCACCAACGAGAATTACATCAACAGCACTTTCGCCTACAACGTGGCCAAGCTGACCCTGGCCCGGTCGCTCGGAGTCGCCGAGCGCGCGGTGAAAGATTTTCTTGGAGGGAAGCACTAGTGGCGGACTCGAACGAGGAGTCGAGAAGGGATCCGGCGATCGTGGAAGAAGCCCGCGAGCCGTTTCCGGAGGAGACCGAAGAGCCGGCGGCGCGGCGGCGAGCGCGATCGTATTCCCAGCAGCATCCCGGGGCCCCGCTGATGCTGTTGCTGGTCCTGGCAGCCATCGTGGTTGGCGGAATCCTGATCTGGCGATATTACGCGGCGCGCGAAGGCACCGACGACGCCCAGGTGGACGCGCACATTGCGCAAATCAGCGCGCGCGTGGGCGGCACGGTGATCGCGGTCCACGTGGATGACAACCAGTATGTGAAAACCGGGCAGGTGCTGGTGCAACTCGATCCCAAGGACTACCAGGTGGCACTGGCGAAGGCGCGGGCCGATCTTGCGGACGCACTTGCCGGACATCGCGCCGCGCAAACTGCGGTGCCGATCGTGCATACCAGCACCAGCAGCACTCTCGACATGGCACGCGCCGACCTGGGGGCGGCGCACAAGGGAGTGATTGTGGCGGAGGCGCGCCGGCGCGAGGCGGAAGCCAATGACACCAAGGCGGCACAGGACCTGGAGCGATTCCGTCAACTGGTGGCGAAGGATGAGGTGTCACGCCAGCAGTACGACACCGCGGTTGCGAGCGAGCAGGCCGCGCGCGCTACGCTGGACGCGGCGCGCGCCGCCGAGGCCAGCGCCCAGAACCACGTTGCGCAAGTCGAGGCGCAGGTCCGCGGGGCAGAAACGGCGCCGCAGCAGGTGGCGATGACGGAGGCCCGGGCGGGCGCTGCCGGGGCCAACGCCCAGAAGTACCAAGCCGCCGTCGAGCAGGCGCAGCTCAATCTGGACTACACCACGATTTCCGCGCCGGGGAACGGCATCGTCAGCAAGCGCAACGTGGAGTTGGGCCAGGTGGTGCAGGCCGGGCAGCCGCTCATGTCCATCGTCAAGCTGGACGACATCTGGGTCACCGCCAATTACAAGGAGACGCAACTGGAGAAGATGAAAGTCGGCCAGCGCGCCACCATTCATGTGGACGCTTACAACCGCGACTTCAAGGGCCACGTGGATTCGATCGGCGGCGGCACCGGCGCGCGCTTCAGCCTGTTGCCGCCGGAAAACGCCACCGGCAACTACGTCAAAGTGGTGCAGCGCGTGCCGGTGAAAATTGTTTTCGAGCCCGGCCAGGAGTTGGGCGGGCTGCGCCCCGGCATGTCGGTGGTGACCACGGTGATGGTGAAATGAATAAAAAATGACGAACACAGAGCCCACAGAGGCTCTTTGATCTGTGACCTCTGTGTCTCTGCGTCTCTGTGTTTTTTGTTCCCTTGCAAGAGTCTTCCATGCCCCAGCGCGAGACAGCCGTCAATCCGTGGATCATCGCCATCTCGGTGATGCTGGGCACCTTCATGGAGGTGCTGGACACCACGGTGGTGAATGTGTCGCTGCCGCACATAGCGGGCAACGTCGGCGCCACCGTGGACGAGGCCACATGGGTCCTGACCTCCTACCTGGTGGCCAACGCGATCGTGCTGCCGATGACCGGGTGGCTCTCCAACCAGTTCGGGCGCAAGCGCATCCTGATGACCTCGATCGTCGGGTTCACGGTCTCTTCGGTTCTGTGCGGCTTGTCGCCCAGCCTGCCGTTCCTGATCGTCTTCCGCATTGTGCAGGGCGCGACCGGCGGCGGACTGCAACCTCTGTCGCAGGCCATCATGCTGGAAGCGTTTCCGCCGGAAGATCGCGGCAAAGCGATGGCCTTCTGGGGACTTGGCATCGTGGTGGCGCCCATGCTCGGCCCGGTGATTGGCGGCTGGATCACCGACAACTACAGTTGGCGCTGGATTTTTTATCTCAATCTGCCCGTCGGCATCGCGGCCATGGTCATGTCCAAGCTCTTCATCTTCGATCCCCACTACATCGGCCGCAAGACGCGCGTGGACTGGTGGGGCATTGGCTACCTGGCGCTCGGCATCGGCGCCTTGCAGGTCTTGCTCGATAAGGGCCAGGAAGAGGACTGGTTCTCCTCCGGTTTCATCCGCGTGCTGATCGTCATGACCGCCGTCGGCCTGGTGTTGTTCGTCATTCGCGAGCTGCGCGCCGGCCACCCGATTGTGGACCTGCGCGTCTTCAAGGTCCGCACCTACGCCACCGGTGTCTTTCTCATGACCGTGCTCGGGTTCGTGCTCTACGGGAGCATTGTGCTGATCCCGATTTTTCTGCAAACGCTGCTGGGATATCCCTCGCTGCAAGCCGGATGGGCGATGCTGCCGCGCGGCCTGGGCGCGTTCATTGCCATGCCGTTTATCGGCGTGCTGATGTCGAAGGTGGAGCCGCGGAAATTGCTGTTTCTGGGGTTCCTGGTGGCGGCTTACTCGATGTGGGACCTGGGCAACATCAACCTGAGCGCCGGCTACTGGGACGTGTTCTGGCCGCAATTCATCCAGGGCGTCGCCATGGGGTTCCTGTTCGTGCCGCTGACGACGATTACGCACGATCCGATTCCGAAAGAACGCATGGGGAACGCCACCAGCGTGTTCAACCTGATGCGCAACATCGGGGGCAGCGTCGGCATTGCCGTGGTGACCACCATCGTCGCCCGGCGCACGCAGAGCAACACCAATATCCTGGGCGCCAACGTCACCCCGTTTAGCCCCGCGGCGCAGCAGATGATCGCGGCCGCCCGCGCCGGCTTCATGGCCCGCGGCATGGACGCCTACACCGCCACCCGCCAGGCCTACGCTGCCATCTTCGGCATGGTGCAGCAGCAGGCGGCGATGGTGTCGTTTGTCGGCGCTTTTCGATTGTTGGGAATTATGTTCTTGTGCGTGATCCCGCTGATCCTGCTGATGAAGAAACCGCGGCACGTGGCGGGCGGCGCGCCGATGGATTGAATCCAGTCCCGCAGGTGTCTGTGTCAGCCGCTGGCGCTCACGCTTTTTGGTCCACTTTACCCAGCGCTGCCGCGCTGGGCTAACGAATTTCGCCGCTCCGCGGCTGGTTTCGGTTCGCTTTTGGACCACTGCAACGCGCGAAATCGAGCTATGACACAGACACCGCAGGGACGCACGAACAATACTACGTGCGATCTTTCCTTGACGGAGTTGAATCTCGGTTATAGCGTGTGGCGCAACATGACGGGCCAGGGCGAATCCGAATCGGACCGGCTATGTGCGCAGTTACCTAAGCTGCGCGGTGGCTTTGTAATTGCCATTTCGATTTTTGTGTTGGAGATTGTGGCAGGTGTCCAGAAAGGACTGGCTAACGGTACACCGCAAGAGCGATCAGCCGGCGGCTACGCTTTGGCGCTGGCGGTCATCGCCGACGTGATGGCGACCGCGTACGTTCTAAGCTCGATCTCTACCTTTCACTCGATCGTTAATGACGTCAAGGGGTGGTCTCATCCCATCTCACCGAAACGCGCTGTCCGTTTTCATTTCATACCGTTCTTCAATATTTACTGGAATTTCAAGTGGCCGGTCGAAATGGCTAAATTCGTGAATTGGCGAACGCAAACGCACAGGATGTCTGGAGTGTTGGTCGGGGCATTGGTTCTAGCCGGGTTCTTGGTTGCCGGATTTGTCGAAGTGAGTGTTGGACTTGTAATTGTATTATCTGCTTTTGCATACATCTCAAGATGCTTGCGTGCCGCGCTTGCGGCAGCGCCCGTTCCTGCCGATTTTCAAATCGCTGATGATTCGAACGCGAGATATCTGGAAACATCGGCACACTGAGCAGCTTACGACGCCTCCCGCTTCGCGCCGACAAAATGCGGCAGGATGTCGCGCTGGTAGATCTCCAGCGTCTTCTCTTCCTCGCCGCACATGAGATAGATGTTGAACTGGGTGACGCCGAGGGAAGCCAGCCGCCGCAGCTTTTCGCGATGCGCCTCCACCGGGCCCACGATGCAGAAGCGGTCCACGACGTCGTCGCTCACGAACTCCGCGTTGTCGCTGCCTACCTCGCAATGGTGCAGGTAGTCGTATCCCCCGCGGTTCTGCACGTAGGAGGTCAGCGCCGGCGGCAACTGGTCCTGGGGATACTTCGCCAGCAAATCCATCACGTGGTTCGACACCAGCGCCGGGAACCAGCGCACGTGCTCGCGCGCGGTGTTGAGGTCGTCGGAGACCCACACCGGCGCCGCCGCCATGATTTCGATCGTATTCGGGTCGCGTCCCGCCTCCTTCGCGCCCTGGCGCGCGAACCCCACGCACCATTCGATCAGGTCGGGATCGGCGAATTGCAGGATGATTCCATCCGCCATGCGTCCCGCCAGGTTCAGCACCTTGGGCCCGTAGCCGGCGATCCACACCGGCGGCGCGCCCGGCGACCACGACATGCGCGTGGGCTGGCCATCGTAATCAATCTCCTTGCCTGAGGTCAGATCGCGGAACTGCTCGATGGCCCGTCCCAGCTCTTTCGGCGACACCGGTTTCTTCCCCAGCACGCGCCGCGAGCTGTCGCCACGGCCGATGCCGAGCTGCATGCGCCGGCCGGAGATCAGGTCGAGGGTCGCGAACAGGCTGGCGGTCACGGTGATGTCGCGCACCGCCGGGTTGGTGACGCATGGCCCGATCTTCATCTTGCGGGTATTCGCGGCCATGAGCGTCATCAGCGGGTAGCAATCCATCCACAGCACGTGCGAGTCGAAGATCCAGCCGTACTCGAAGCCCGCCGCCTCCGCCTGGCGCGTCAGGCTCAGGATGCGGTCCACGGTCATGTCGGGCTTGAACGTGATGCCGAATTTCATCGGACCCTCCCCAGAACCCCCAAGAGGCGCGGATTCTATTACAATGCGCGCCGCTAAGCCAGAACGTTAGGTGAGGCGGCGGAGGAAGTCCGCGGGCGAGGAGATGTTCACGGAGTGGCGGCCTCGTCTGGGCTTGAAGTGCCTCGCGTTGCCGGTAATCAGCGCATCGGCGCGGCCACTCACGGCCACCTCGAGAAACGGAAGATCGGTGGAATCAGGGAGGACCAAGTTCAGAGCTTCTGCAGCGACGTACTCTCCAGCGTGCTCCACAAAATCGAGCAGAAGCCAAACATCGCCAGGATCGAATGCAAAACGGGACCGTACCAGGACCTCTCGGTACTCTTCCAAGATGCGATTATCGATGAGGACCACGAACGTGCGCGCAAGCAGGAGATCTACAATCCGCCTCGGGGCGCCGTCCGGGTTCATGAAAGCGGACACCAGCACGTTGGTGTCAACCACTACCCTCATTTGGTTTTTCGCTTGGCGCGAACGGCTCGAATCTCGGCCTCAATGGCGGATGGCGACTTGACTTCCGGCGGGAGCGTAGCGGCGTGCTTCCGCATCCGCGAGACGGCTCGCAGGGCTCGCGCCTGCCGGATTGCCAAGGTCGTTTCCTCAAAATCGTCTTCGTTGATGCCGACCATCAACGCCACCGGCTTGCCGTTCGCGGTAAGTACCAGGTCCTCTTTTTGCACTAATTTGCGGACATGGCCTGGGCGGTTCCGCAGCTCGCGCGTACTCAGAAATTTCATGGCGCACCTCCGTAGCCGATATGGCTACGATAGCGCGACAGAACAGCCCACGTCAAATCGACGGTCGTTCAGTCAGCCGGTCTTTCAGCCGTTGAGTGCAAATGCAACCTGAAAGACTGACAGACCGTTATAACGGCCACGGCTGCCACTACCGATTCGTAAGCAGCAGCGTCCTTAAGCCGACTGCAGCGCTAACAACGCAGCACGCACAAAAAAACACGGATTCTAGCATACAATGGCGCGCTGCTAAGCCAGCCAGCTTCGGCCACGGAGGCCTCACATGGCATTCGACACCATCATTGCCAACGGCACTATTGCAACCGCTGTAGATACCTACAAAGCGGACATCGGCATCAGCGACGGCAAGATCAGCGCCATCGCCGCGTCGCTGCCGCGCGGGCAGGGCAAGAAAACCATCGACGCGAAAGGGAAGTACGTCTTCCCCGGCGGCATTGATGTCCACACGCATCTCGACATGCCGTTCGGCGGCACCACCAGCTCGGACGATTTCGCCACCGGCACGCGCGCCGCGCTCTATGGCGGCACTACCACGCTGATTGACTTCGCCATCCAGGGCAAGGGCCAGAGCCTGCGCACCGCCTTCGATACCTGGATGAAAAAGGCGGACGGCAAGGCGCACTGTGACTACGGCTTCCATTGCATCATCACCGACCTGCCGGACGCGCGGATTGAGGAAATGGGCCAGATGGTGCGCGAGGGCGTGCCGACGTTCAAGCTTTTCATGGCCTACCCCGGCGTGCTGATGCTCGACGATGGCAGCATTTTCAAGGCCCTGCGTGCCACCGCGAAGAATGGCGGCATGGTCTGCATGCACGCGGAAAACGGCAGCGCCATTGACGTGATCGTGCAGCAGGCGCTGGCGGAAGGAAAAACGGCGCCCAAATACCACGCGCTCACTCGCCCGACCACGGCGGAAGCGGAAGCAGTGAGCCGCGCGATCGCGCTGGCGGAAATGGCGGGCGCGCCGATGTACATCGTCCACCTCAGTTGCAACGACGCGCTGGAGAAGGTGCGCGAAGCGCGCGACCGCGGCCTTCCGGTGTATGCCGAAACCTGCCCACAATATCTATATCTCTCGCTCGACAATTTCGACGCTCCGGGCTTCGAAGGCGCGAAGTACGTGTTCACGCCGCCGTTGCGCGAAAAATGGCACCAGGAAAAACTCTGGGAGGGGCTGAAGCACGATCAACTGCAAGTGGTCTCCACGGACCACTGCCCGTTCTGCTACAAGGAGCAGAAGGAAATGGGCAAGAGCGATTTCACCAAGATTCCCAACGGCGGCCCCGGCATCGAGCACCGCATGAGCCTGGTGTACTCCGGCGGCGTTGCCTCGGGACGGTTCAGCGTCAACCGCTTCGTCGAACTCGTCTCCACCACGCCGGCGAAACTATTCGGCCTCTACCCGCGCAAGGGCGCGATCGCCGTGGGGAGCGATGCCGACCTGGTGCTCTTCGATGCCAAGCGCAAGCACACCATCAGCGCCAAGACGCACCACATGCGGGTGGACTACAGCATGTTTGAAGGGATCACCGTCACCGGCATGCCGGACCTGGTGATGTCACGCGGGCGGGTGGTGGTGGAGGGCGAGAAGTTCCACGGCAAGCCGGGCACGGGGAATTTTCTCAAGCGCGCCGCGTACTCGGGGACCTAGTCCCGAGACGCGAGTCCCGAGTCGCGAGACTGACACTCGGGACTCGGGACACGGGACTCGCGACTGACTAGTGCTGCTGGTATTCGTACTCGCGGTAGAGCGTGTAGACCAGGTTTGCGGTGGCGCCCGCGACCTTCTCCTGGTAGGAGGTATCGACAATCTGGATTCGGCCGTGCTGCTGTTCCGCGATGTGTTCGGCCTCTTCCTTGGTTTCGGCATCGCCCTTGAAATCGCGCCAGCCGCCGGCGGCCGCGGCGGGATCGAAGGCAAACACAAGAAATCGTTTCAGAGCCATGTTCGGCCTCCTTGAGGAGTGCGGCAGGATTTTAGCAGGTCGCCTATTCGTTTTCCTCCCCCTTCTGCTATGATTGCGGGCTTCCCGACATCGGGACTGCCATGGGGGAGACTTGCCTAGCCAGCGACAGGTGAGATGGGCGCAATTGCGCGTGGGTCTGGTCGTGATCTTCGCCAGCATTACGCTGGCGGTTCTGGTTTTCCTGATGACCGGCCCGAGCGGGATGTTCACCAAGAAAATCGTGGTCAAGGCGTACTTCGACAACGCCGGCGGACTGCGGGTCGGCGCCCCCGTGCGACTGGAGGGCGTGGACGTGGGCAACGTCACCGCCATCACGGTGGTCCCCAGTCACGGCCTGACACCGGTGGAGGCCAGCTTGAAGCTGAGCACGAAGTACAACGGCGCGCTGAAGAAGGACTCGGTCGCGAGCCTCTCCACCGCCGGGGTGCTCGGCGAAACCTTTGTGGACGTTGACAGCCGCGCCGCCACCGGCGCCCCCGCCCAGAACGGCGACACGCTCCCCACCAAGGTCAGCCCGCAATTGCAGGACGTAGTGCGCGCCAGCCAGGGCACGCTAGAAAACGTGGACATCCTGGTCCGGCGCGTGGACCGCATCCTCACCCAAATCGAGAGCGGCAACGGTTCCATCGGCAAGCTGATTTACGACGAGAAGCTCTATGATCGCCTCAACAACACGCTGACCGAAGTGCAGCAGATGGTGACGCAGATCAGCGAAGGCAGGGGCAGCGTCGGCAAGCTCATCAACAGCGACGAGCTTTACAACAAGGCGAAAGCTTCCCTGGACAGCCTCGACAAGATCATTGACGAGATCAACCAGGGCAAGGGCAGCGTGGGCAAGTTCCTGAAGGATCCGTCGCTGTTCGATAACGCCAATGCGACCATCGCCAAGGCCAACACGCTGATGAGCGACATCAACGCCGGCAAGGGCGCGCTCGGCAAGTTTGCCGCCGATCCGGAGTTCGCCCGCAAGCTCGACAACACCATGACCAAGCTCTCCTCGATCGCCGACAAGATCGATTCCGACAAGGGCACCGCCGGACTGTTCCTCACCGATCCCAAGGTCTACAACAACACCGACCAGATGCTGGTGGAGACCCGCAACCTGCTGAAGGCGGTGCGCGAAAATCCCAAGAAGTACCTCACCATTCACTTCAAGGTCTTCTGAGCTTGCCCTTGGGTGACTTAGCTAATATACTTAGCTAAGTATGTACACGGTTCATCAGGCCAAAACCAACCTGTCTCGCCTCATTGCCGAAGCCCAAAACGGCAAAGAAGTGGTGATTGCGCGCGGCAAGACCCCGGTTGCCAAACTGGTTGCGATCGGCAGCAGCCGCAAGAAGCGCGTTCCCGGAAAATACAAGGGCCGCATCTCCATGAAGCCCTCGTTCTTCGACCCCATGACTCCCGAGGAGTTGAAGGACTGGGGTTACGAGTGAAAGCCTTGCTCGACACGCATGCGCTGCTTTGGTGGTTGTCAGACGATCCGGCACTGTCGGCTAGAGCACGCCGCGCAATCACGGCGGCCGACAACGAAATCTTCGTCTCCGCAGCCTCCGCCTGGGAGATGGCAATCAAGAACAAGCGCGGGAAGCTCGACATTCAGAACCTGCTTGATCGCTTGCCGCAGGAAATCGAGGAGGAGGGCTTCCTGGTGCTACCCATCTCAATCGAACACGGGCTGCGGGCGGGAGCGCTTCCCGAGCACCACCGCGATCCGTTTGACCGCATGTTGATCGCGCAGGCGCAGGCAGAGCAACTTCCCATCGTCAGCAACGACACCGTGTTTGACAGCTACGGTATCAAGCGCATCTGGTGACCGGGGTTGTGCGACAGAATCAGAACGCCGGCGCAGGTGAAGATTTGTCAGCCTGGGCGCGGCGTCCTTGCGCCCGCCGTACCCGCGACCGTAAACTCGTAGGTTTCGCAGAATCCATCGTGAGGTCCCAGATGCGCACTCTTCGGTTTCTTTCTGTTGTCCTGCTGCTGGCTGCCGTCTCGCTGGCGCAGCAGACCAAAACTCCTGCCAACCCCACCGGCCTGGCGCTGCCGCCGGACCTGCCCAGCATTCCCGCCTTCGACATCACCGCCCTGGACAAGACGGCCGACCCCTGCGTCAACTTCTACCAATATGCTTGCGGCGGCTGGATGGTGAAGAACCCCATTCCGCCGGACCAGGCCATCTGGGGACGCTTCAGCCAACTCCAGGAGCGCAATCGAGATGTGCTGCGCGCCATCCTGGAAGTCGCCGCCAAGCCCGACCCCAAGCGCAGCGCGGTGATGCAGAAGATCGGCGATTTCTACGCCTCCTGCATGGAGGAGCAGAAGGCCAACGACCTGGGCGCCAAGCCGCTGCAGCCCGAATTCGATGCGATCAACAAGATTGCCAGCCGCCAGGACCTGATCAAGACCATCGCCCATCTGCAGAGCATCGGCGTGGGCGCGCTGTTCCGCTTCGGTCAGGAGACGGACATGCACAACTCGACCATGGTGATTGCCGGTGTTTACCAGGGCGGCCTGAGCCTTCCCGATCGCGATTACTACCTGAAGGAAGACGCCAAGTCAGTCGAGACCCGGCAGAAATACGTGGAGCACGTCGGCAAGATGTTCGAGCTTCTCGGCGACAAGCCGGAGACGGCGTCCGCGGAGGCGAAAACGGTGATGCAGATCGAGACCATGCTGGCGAAGCCCGCCCTGGACCGCGTCGCCATGCGCAAGCCCGAGAACCGCGACCACCCGATGACGCCACAACAACTGGCGGAGCTGGCGCCCGCCTTCGAGTTTGCCCAATACTTCGCCGCCACCGGCGCTCCGGCAATCACCAAGGTCAACGTGGTCGCGCCCGACTTCTTCAAGCAGGTCAACGCGCAGCTCGACAGCGTGCCGCTCAGCGACTGGAAAACCTACCTGCGCTGGCATCTGGTGCGTGTCTATGCGCCCTGGCTCTCCGCTCCGTTCGTGAGCGAGAACTTCGGTTTCTTCAATCACTACCTGGAAGGCCAGCAGGAGCAGCAGGCGCGCTGGAAGCGCTGCGTGCGGATCACCGACTTCCGGCTGGGCGAAGCGCTGGGACAGCCCTACGTGGATTTGACCTTCGGCGTGGAAGGCAAGCAGCGCACGCTCAAGATGGTGCAGGCCATCGAGAAGGCCATGGGCGAAGACCTGCAGATGCTCTCCTGGATGACGCCGGAGACCAAGAAAGCCGCGGCCGTCAAGCTGGCGGGCATCAGCAATAAAATCGGATATCCCGACACGTGGCGCGATTATTCCAAGCTCGACATCGTCCGCGGCGACTTCTTCACCGATCTGGAACGCGCCGACAACTTCGAGCGTCATCGCCAGTTGAATAAAATCGGCAAGCCCACCGACAAGCTGGAGTGGGGCATGTCGCCGCCCACGGTGAACGCTTATTACAATCCGACGCAGAACAACATCAACTTTCCGGCGGGCATTCTTCAGCCGCCGTTCTACGACAACAAAATGGACGACGCGGTGAACTTCGGCGGCATCGGCGCCGTGATCGGGCACGAGTTGACGCACGGCTTCGACGACCAGGGCAGCAAGTATGACGCTGCCGGCGACCTGCGCAACTGGTGGACCGAAGCCGATAAGGCCGAATTCGAGAAGCGCACCTCGTGCGTCTCCGACGAATACGACCAGTTCGTCGCGGTGGACGACGTTCACCTCAAGGGCCGGCTCACGCTGGGAGAGAATACCGCCGACAACGGCGGCATCCGCATATCCCTGATGGCGCTGCGGAACAAGATGGCGGAGGAAAAGCACACGCCCAAGCCGATTGACGGCCTCTCGCCGGAACAGCGCTTCTTTATTTCCTACGCGCAGGTGTGGTGCCAGAACGCTTCGCCCGCGCAGTCGCGGCTGCGCGCGCTCACCGACCCGCACTCGCCCGGGAAGTACCGAGTGAACGGCGTGGTGTCAAACATGCCGGAATTCCAGCAGACCTGGGGCTGCAAAGCCGGTCAGCCGATGGTGCGCGAAAACGCCTGCCGCGTCTGGTAGTAGCCGCTCGTGCTTCACGAAAAAAGCCCGGCACTGCCGGGCTTTTTTTCTGAAACTGAAACTCGAAACTGATCAAACTCAGAACAGAATGAACCTTTTCTTCTTTATCAGCTTCGCCTTTGCCCCGGCCTGCTCCGTGGCGGTCATGACCGGCGCCGTCTGGTTGGGGCTGGCGCCGGAATCCACGAAGCCCGGCTTGATATCGATGAAAGCATTTTCCCGCAGCTTGGTGAGGTACTCGCGCAGGGCCGGCTGCAGCTTCTCGTAGTAGAGCGCTTCCTGGATGTTCGGCTCCACCGCTTTCATCGGAGGCACGCCCGCCGGCGTGTGCTCGGTCACCTTCAGGATCACGAATCCCTGCTTGGTGCGGATCACATCGGTGACGTCGCCGGGCTTCATGGCGAAGGTGCGGTCTTCCAGTTCCCTGGCCATGGTGCCGCGCTTGAACTCGCCCAGGTCGCCTCCCTGCTCCGCCGACGGCCCCTCGGAATACTTTTTCGCCACCTCCTCAAAGAACTCGCCCTTGCGGATGGCCGCCAGCGCTTCGTCGGCCTTCTTTTGCGCCGCTTGCAAGCGCTGGGCGTCGGGCTGCGCGGGATTGTTCTTGTCCACGCTGAGCTGCTGGGTCGAGATCAGAATCTCGCTCAGGCGCACCGTCTCCGCCCGCGTGAATTCCTTCTGGTGCTCATCGTAGAACTGCCTTATCTCTTCCGGCTTGATCTGGACGTGGGAGCCGACTTCGCGCTGGATGACCTGCTGAGTGACGATCTGGTTCTTGAGGTTCTGCTTGAAGTCTTCATAGGAGACGCCTTGCGACTCGGCCGCTTTCTGCAAAGCCTCCATGCTGTCCAGGTTCATGGACTTGCGAATCTCGTCCAGGCGCTTGATTACCTCCGTGTCTCCGGTGATGCCCAAGTCCTGCGCCTTCTGCACCAGCAATTGCTGGTCGATCATGTCGCGCAGGATGTCCTTGTTGCGCTTGGACTGCTCCTGGTCGGCGGCGGCGCCGGTACCGAACTTCTCGCGCACTTCCTGTTTCGTCTGCTCAAGGCTTTTAATCAACTCGGAACGGGTGATGATGGCGCCGTTGACACGCGCGATGATCTCCTCGATCACGGTGTCGGCGGCGAAAGCGGCGGCGCACACCATGCACACGCCCGCCAACAGGACTGCGGATCTGTTCATGCTGGGTCTCATGGAAAACGACAACCCCTTCTCGGGACTGAACTTGAATTTTACATGGGCGGGGCAGCGGCGGGCCAGCGCCGGACAGGGTTTTTGCTATGCTTCCAATTCGCCGAGGTCGCGCATGAGAATTCGTGTCGTCGTGTTCGGGCTTCTGTTCGCCGCCATCACCGCCGGCGCGCAAAACGCCGGTGAAAAGATTCCCGACCTGCCGCAGCTCAACGCCATGACCGCGCGCTTTGCGCCCACGCCGCTGCGCGTGGATGCCAGCCAGCTCTCGTCCGGCGACCAGAGAGCGCTGGTCAAGCTGATCGAGGCAGCGCGCCTCCTGAACCCCATTTTCATGAAGCAGCTCTGGAGCGGCGACCTCGCCCTCTACAAGAAACTGCAGGCCGACAAGACTCCGCTGGGCCAGGCGCGCCTGCAGTATTTCTGGATCAACAAGGGCCCGTGGTCCGAGCTGGACGAATACCGCGCGTTCACCCCCGGCGTGCCCGCACGCAAGCCGCTGGGCGCCAACTTCTATCCCGAAAGCATGACCAAGGCCGACTTCGAAAAATGGGCCGCCGCGCTTCCGCCCGAGAACCAGGAGCAGGCCAAGGGCTTCTTCACCGTGATTCGTCAGCGCGGCGCGTACATCAGCCTCATGCCCTATCACCTGGAGTACGGCGCCGACCTCGCAAAATGCGCCGCGCTCCTGCGCGAGGCCGCCGCGCTCACCGACAACGCCACGCTCCAGCGCTTTCTCATCAGCCGCGCCGACGCCTTCCTCTCCAACGACTACTACGAGAGCGACGTCGCCTGGATGGACCTGGACGCGCCGCTCAACGTCACCATCGGCCCCTACGAGACCTACACCGACGAACTGTTCGGCTATAAGGCCGCGTACGAGGCGTACATCAACCTCCGCGACGATGCCGAATCGGCCAAGCTTGCCGCCTTCGGGCAAGCGCTGCAGACGGTGGAGAACAATCTTCCCGAGGACGCGCAATACCGCAACCCGAAACTGGGCGCCGGCGCTCCCATCCGCGTGGTCAACCAGATCATCGCCAGCGGCGACGGCGCGCACGGCATCACCACGACCGCTTACAACTTGCCCAACGATGAGCGCGTAGTGCAGCAAAAGGGCTCGAAGCGCGTGATGCTGAAAAACGTGCAGCAAGCCAAGTTCCGCACCGTGCTTATCCCCATCGCCTCGCGCATGGTCACGGAGCGGGAGCGCGCCGACGTCAGCTTCGAACAGTTCTTTACCCACACCCTGGCGCACGAGCTCATGCACGGCCTCGGCCCGCACCAGATCACGGTCAACGGGCAGCCTTCCAATCCCCGCCAGCAGCTCAAAGAGCTGTACAGCGCGATCGAAGAAGCCAAGGCCGATGCCACCGGCCTGTGGGCGCTACAGTACATGATGGACCACGCCAAAGAGCTCAACCTCACCAGTGTGCTGCGAAGCGGACCGGCGGCCGAGCGCCAGCTCTACACCACCTTCCTGGCGTCGTCATTCCGCGCGCTGCGTTTCGGCAGCGGCGATGCCCATGGCAAGGGCATGGCGATGCAGTTCAACTACATCGTTGACCGCGGCGGCTTCGTGCAGCAGCCCGACGGCACCTTCGCCGTGGATTTCATGAAAATCAAGCAGGCGGTGAGTGACCTTACCCATGACCTGCTGACGGTGGAAGCAACCGGCGACTACGCCGGCGCGCAGAAGATGCTGGCGCTGGCGGTGATCCGTCCCAACATCGCCCGGCAATTGACCAAACTCGCCAACGTGCCGGTGGACATTGAGCCCGTATTCGTCACCGCCGACGAGCTTGCGCCGGAGGGAGGCAAGAAGCCGGTGACCCAGCATAAGGGCAAGTCGTCGAACTCGCGCCGCAAGCGCCGGCCGGCGCAGTAATTAAATCGTCAAAACACTTAGTTGTTTCCTAATGGACCACGTTTATGAACAAATTCCAATTCACCGAAGAGCAAATCAACAGCCTGAATGCCGCAAAAGCAAGCCTCAACACGCCCAAGGCGCTCGACTGGGCGGCGGACGAAGAGAAGGCCGAAGTCCTCACTGCCGCCGTTCTCAATGACGAGAGCTTCAAGAACGGGCAAGACCTCAGCCCGGACACTTTGGATGAGCTTTTTAGCAACATGAAGTGTTTTTCCAGGAATCGCAACCTGTCCAATCTGCTCTATCGAAAAAACGGCCTTGAGACGTTTAACGCCAAGTTGCGCTCTCTCATCCACGGTGCCCAGCCCTTTCCTCAACGGGTGAACGACTTCTTCAAGATGCAGCTCATCGGCCTGCAGACCATGTCGCAGTTTCTCGTCGTCTCAAATACGCGCGAATACCCGTTTGTGACCGCACAAACAAAAGAGGGTATCGGTGTCAGTTCCGAGCAGGACGAGCAGGCGCTCGACGATGCCCTCGAACTGTTCAAGGTAACGAACAAGGATGCTTTCCTCGACCGCACGCTGGACTATTTGAGGGACTACGTGATTTTTCGGGCAGTAAAGAACGCTTTCAAATTGGAGAAATACACCACAGTGAACAATCTCCTGTGGTTTGCCTTCGGAGGGAACGCGGGTGAGGAGGGTGGTCCGGAAGAGGTCATCAAGGATTATGGGGCAATCAGAATGGAAAACGACCTCCGCGATTACCTGGCTGCGAACATCTTCCTTGTTGAGAAAGGCCTGACGCTCGTCGGAAAGGAATATGACACGCGCGAAGCGGGCAGAATCGACCTGCTATGCAAAGACAAGAGCGGAGCTCACGTCGTCATTGAGCTGAAGAAAGGGCGCATCGGACATGAGGTTGTCGGCCAGGCGCTTAAGTATATCGGCTGGGTGCAAAAGAACCTGAACAAGAAGGCCAGGGGAATCATCATTGTGAACGAGCCTGACGACAAGCTTAATTACGCCGCGCTACCCCTCGGAGAACTCGTGAAAGTAAAATTCTACAAGGTGAGCTTCGACATCTCCGATGAATATCCGGTCAAGGGTTGACCTACGTATGGCCCACAGCCGCATTCTGATAACGAAAATCGAGAGTGATACCGTCTGTCACTAGCCGCCCCATTACCAATTGCGCAGGTTTTATAATTGCCGTGCCCCCCATGTCCTCCACCGCCACGCCTCCGCGCACGCCTCCCGTCCCGCCGCCGCCGCGCTTCCAGCAGCGCGCCAGGGATTTCTGGGCGAGCGTGAGCGAAGGCCTGGAGCTCAACCAGCTCTGGTCGCAGTTCGTACACGAGGCGCGCACCAGCTACGGGCTCTACTCGCGCGAGCTCAAACGCGACAACGTGGAAGGCATGCGGCGCGGCCAGCGGTTCTGGGCGCTGACCAAGCAACTCTGCTGGGCGGTGCTGATGAAGCTGTCGCCGGCGCGGCGGGTAATCCTGCTGGTGGCGGTCGTGTTGCTGTTGACTCCTGTGTTCGTGGTCCAGGTCAACGACAAGGGAGTGAACGTATTCGGGGGCGGCCCGGCATTCTGGGGCGGCTTGCTGCTGCTTCTGCTGCTGGTGCTGGAAATCGCCGACCGCGTCACCATGAAGCGCGACCTGGAGATCGCGCGCGAAATCCAGCGCTGGCTGGTCCCCGCAACCCCGCCGCAGATCGCGGGCCTGGAGGTGGCGTTCTGGTCGCGTCCAGCCAACACCGTCGCCGGCGATTACTACGACGTTGTCCCGATGCAATTTGATGGCGACGGCCCGAACGTGCTGCTGGTGGTGGCCGATGTGGCCGGCAAGAGCCTGCCTGCGGCGCTGCTGATGGCGACCTTCCAGGCCAGCCTGCGCACCCTGGCGACCACCGCGCGCTCGCTGCTCGACCTGGTGCGCGGCGTGAACCGCTACTCGTGCGCGCACAGCCTCGACGGCCGGCGCTTCACCACCGCCTTCCTGGCGCGCCTGAATCCCGCGACCGGCGAGCTGATCTACACCAACGCCGGCCACAATGCGCCGCTGCTTTGGCGCGCCTCAGGAACGCTGGAGCGCCTCGACGTGGGAGGCATTCCCCTCGGCATTCAGAGTGAATACGCCTACGAATGCGGCAGCAGCATCCTGCGCCACGGTGACATGCTGGTGATTTTTACCGACGGCGTGGTGGAAGCGGTCAACGAGCGCGGCGAAGAATACGATGAAAGCCGTCTCATCCCGCTGGTCGAGCGCTGCTCCGCCAAGGGGGCGCAGGGGTTGGTGGATAGCTTGACGTTCGAGCTGAAACTTTTCGGCGGCCAGGCCAGCCAGCACGACGACATCACCTGCATGGCGGTGAGGATGGTTTAAGTTTGGCAATATCACGCAACGCTCAATCCTTGGTGTACTTGTTCCTCTTCTTCTCCTCGAAGCGCTCGAGGCCAAGCTGAATCAGGCGGTCAATCAGGTCGGGATACGATATACCCGACGCGGCCCACAGCTTGGGGTACATGCTGATCGAGGTGAAGCCGGGCATGGTGTTGATCTCGTTGACGAAGATGCGGTCCGTCTTCGGGTCCATGAGGAAATCCACGCGCGCCAGGCCGGAGCAATCCACGGCGAGGAACGCCTTCACCGCCATCTCCTGCACTTTTTTCTGCTGCGCTCGCGTGAGCTTGGCCGGGATGATGAGCTTGGAGCCTTCGTCGATGTACTTGGCGTTGTAATCGTAGAATTCGGCCGCCGGAACCACCTCGCCGGCGACCGAGGCCTGCGGCTGGTCGTTGCCCAGCACTGAACACTCGATTTCCCGGGCGCGTCCGGATTTTCCGCCCACGCCCTGCTCGACGACGATCTTGCGATCGAACTTGGCCGCTTCGTCCATGGCCGCAGCCAGTTCGCCGCGGTCGTGCACCTTGGAGATTCCCACCGAGCTGCCAAGATTGGCGGGCTTCACGAACACCGGGTATTTCAGCGGCTTCTCGATCTCGCGCCGCACCTTCTTGGGATCGCCCTCCCATTGCGAGCGCAGCACGGTGACGTGCTTCACCATCTCCAAACCCGCCTGGCGGAAGAGGCGCTTCATGACGTCCTTGTCCATGCCGGCGGCGGAGCCGAGCACGCCCGCGCCGACATAGGGAATGTCGGCGAGTTCCAGCAGCCCCTGGATGGTTCCGTCCTCGCCGAAGGTGCCGTGCAGCACGGGAAAAATGACGTCCACGTTGATGGCGCGGTCGCTGGCGCGGCGGTGGGGAAGGTCCATCTCGAACGGCTCCAGATCGTGTCCCGGCACCGGCGGCACCATCACCGACTCGCCTTTGGCCAGCACGGCGGCTCCGGGGGTGAAGTCGGGGTCACCGGCGCGTAAATGCCGCTCCTCTTTGTGCTCGCCGCGCAGCAGGCGCTCGGCGTGATCGGAAGTGAGCCAGCGGCCGTCTTTGGTGATGCCGATGGGCACGACCTCGTACTTGCTCTTGTCGATGGCTTCCACGACCGAGGCCGCCGACAGCAGCGACACCTCGTGCTCGCCGCTGCGCCCGCCGAACAGAACCCCTACGCGAATCTTTTTTGCCATGATGGGAACATAAATCGAGTGCGCTGGGAAGGCAATGGGCGTTTGGGAGTCTACGGTCGACGGTCCACGGTCGACGGGAAAATCGCGCAGGGTCGACCGTCAGCCGTCGACTGTCGACCGATCACGCTTCCACCCAGTTCGTTCTCTCCACAATCGTCGGCGGCTCGTAGGTCTGGCCCCTGGCCAGGCGCTTGTCTTCGCGCTTGGAAGCCCACAACAGCACCGGGCCGAGGAAGGCGCGGGTGCTGCGGGCGGCGAGGCCGAATTCCTTCTCCACTTGCTTGCGCAGCGTGCGGATCTGCTGGCTGACCTGCTGATTGGCGTGTTTCAGCCGCTTTTCCATCGCCCACAGCGAGGCGTTGTAAGCGCTCTTCAACTGCTTCACTTCCCACTCGAAGCGGGCGCGGACGCGCAGGTCGGGGTAGTTCTTGTAGCGCATCCAGCCCTGCAGCATGGTCTGGCAGATGCGGAACACGCTGGGGCCATTGCGCTCGAAATCGCGCCAGAAGGCCCAGTCGAGAAACTTCTTGGAATCGTCGCGCGAGATGGCGGCGTGCCGGAAGTTGAACTTGTACTGCCCGTGGATGTCGGCGAGGTCGACGTCGAGCATGCGGTTTTCGTCGGTCATCTGCTGGAACAGCGGCGTGCCCGGGACGGGGGTGTAGAGCATGAACTGGTGGAAATCGGTCTGGTGGGCGATGGCGTGCTCGACCTCGGCGCGGATGTTCTCCGGGGTGTGGTGCTCCATGCCGACAATGGTCGAGCCCAGCGTCTTGATGCCGTGCCGGCGCAGCTCGCGGGTCAAGGCCAGGGTGTCGGCGCCGTTGAGTTTGGCGTAGCCCGACACTTCCGATTCCAGACCCATCCAAATCCAGGAGACGCCCAGTTGCACCAGCTCCTCCATGGTGTATTTGCGGATCGCGTTGGCGGAGGAGAACACGTAGAGCGCCCAGGGCTTGTTCTCCTGCTTCATGCGAGCCAGCAGTTGCATGGCGCGGGGGCGGTTGAGCAGGAAATTTTCGTCCATGACGAAGAACGAACGGGTGTGCAAGGCGTCCGCGGACTGCCGCATCACCTCGAACAGCTCGTCGCCGGTTTCATAGAAATTGACCGACTTGCCCTTGCCGCCGAAGAACGCCGAAGTGGTGCAGAAGTTGCAGCCCATGGGACAACCGACCGAGGGAATGATGGTGGCGGCAGTGGTTTTCCTGGATTCCGGCACGCGCAAGCCCATGACGCGCAGTTGAAAGGCCGACATGATCGGCGGATGCTTTATGGGCGCGCTGGGATCCTCGCCGAGATAGCGGCGCATCCACGCGATGCCCTCGCCCTTCACGATGTGGTCGGCGTCGAGCATCTTCTCCACGCCCGGAATTCCCGCCACGTGGCCGCCGACAATGATCTTCGAATTCGGCGAGAGCTGGCGGACGATCCGGCACATCTCGCGGGCCTTGCCGATGTTCGGGATGATGGCCGAGATCCCCACGATGTCGTATTGCTCGTCCGTTACCTCGCGCTGGAAATGCTCGAGCGTCGGGAAGTCCAGCACGGTGCACGGCGCGGAGATATTGTGCTGGATCATGGTGATGCCCCAGGAGCGATGGAACATGCGCAGAGAGAAACTGCCCTGGGCGCGCGTCACCTGGTTGTGGTAGAGCTCCATGGGGTTGATGGCGCGGCTGCCGAACTCGTCGTCCTGGGCGTAGGGCCCGAATACGGAGGTAAGCAACACTTTGGCCCGAGAGCCCTTGGGGTGGGTTTCCACTAATACGCTCCTCATCGAATGGGAATTGCCCAACGATAACCGAATGGCGCTCTTTCTACCATATGCGCCGGCGGCGGCAATCCCAAGCACAAAACGCCCGTATCACAATGGTGTGTGACGCATGACCACTCCGGCGGTTTGACGAAACCTTGGCGCCCGGATTTGCGTATCTTGGATTGTGAGCAGGATGCACAGCGGCATTCGTCTGCGCGAGCCGGCTGTGGTCGCGCTACAAACCATGCGCGCCCATAAGCTGCGCTCCTTTCTCATGCTGCTGGGCATCATCCTGTCGGTTTCCACCCTCATCCTGGTGGTCGCGCTGATCGAGGGGACGAACCGCTACATCGCCGACCGCGTCGCCAACATGGGTTCCAACGTCTTCCTGGTCCACCAGTTTCCCATCATCACCAACGCCGCCGATTTCGTGAAGGCGCAGCGCCGCAATCGCAAGATCACCTGGGAAGACTACGAGGCGATGCATGACGGCTTGCAGCTCCCCAACCAGGTGGGAGTCGAGGTAAGGAAGAACGGCAAGGTCAAGAGCGGCACCGACAGCCTCGACGACGTTTCCATCCGCGGTGTCACCGCCAACATCGGGCAGATGGACATCGAGGAGCCGGAGAGCGGGCGCTACATCACCGATGGCGATAACGATCACCGCTCCATGACCGCCTTCATCGGCCGCGAAACCGCCAACCGGCTTTTCCCCAGCCTCGATCCCATCGGCAAGCTGGTCTCCGTGGACGGGCGCGAATACGAAATTGTCGGCGTCGCCAAGGCGATCGGCACCGTGCTCGGCCAGTCCCAGGACAATTTTGTCTATATACCCATTCTGACGTATCTCAAGCACAACGGGCACGACCGCAGCCTGTCGGTCAACATTCAATGCCGGGGCGCGGAATGGATGGAGCAGACGAAGGACGAGACGCGCGCGCTCATGCGGGCGCGCCGCCACCTCGCTCCCGGCAGCGAAGACAACTTCGGCATCATTTCCTCCGATACCATCATGGGCCTGTGGAAGAACCTGACGGCGGTGCTGGCCTCCAGCATGGTGGGGATCGTGAGCGTCTTCCTGGTGATCGGCGGCGTGGTCATCATGAATGTCATGCTGGCCAGCGTCACCGAGCGCACCCGCGAGATCGGCGTGCGCAAGTCCATTGGCGCCCGCCGCCGCGACATCCTCGTGCAGTTCATGGTGGAATCGTCGGTCATGTCCGCCGTGGGCGGCGCCATCGGGGTCACCGTGGCCTGGGCCGGCGCCGTGATCCTGCGCAACACCACCTCGGTTCCCATGGCCGTACCCATCTCCGCCGTCATCATTGCCCTCACCGTCTCCACCGCGGTGGGCCTGTTTTTTGGAATTTATCCGGCCCGCAAGGCCGCCAAGCTGGACCCGATCGAAGCGCTGAGGTTTGAAACGTGAACGAAAAACACAGAGTCACGGAGACACAGAGTCGCCCGAGGATTGGCTCTTCTGAAACCCTCTGCGCCTCTGTGTCTCTGCGTTCAACTTTTTGACGATGAGCGCCGTGAGCCACAAACCGGTCTTCCTGCACCGCCTGGCATTGGGCGAGAACGCGCGCATGGCCTTGTCCACCTTGCGCGCCCACAAAACCCGTTCCATGCTCACCGTGCTCGGCGTCGTCATCGGTGTCACCGCCCTGATCGCCGTCGGTTCCATCGTGGTCGGTCTGGACCGCGATGTGCGTGCGTTCCTCGAGGACTACGGAACCAACACGCTGTTTGTCTTCCGCTGGGACATCGGATTTCACGTCGGCCGCCGCAGCGCGGAGGAACGCATGCGCAAGCCGCTCACGCTGGAGGACGCTCTTGCCATCAAGGAGGAATGCCCGGCGGTCAAGAACACCACCGTCGAAGTCTTCCAGCGCTATGACCGCCGCACCGGCCCGGTGAGCGCGCGCTACAAGGGCAACGAGGTCTTTGAGATCGATCACAACGGCACGCTGCCGTCCTGGACCGAGGTGTACAACGGGCACCTGCTCAAGGGCCGGTTCTTCAATGACGGCGAAGACCTCCACCGCGTGGATGTCGCCGTCATCGGCTACGACCTGCAGGACGGCCTGTTTCCCGGCGAAGACCCCATCGGCAAGGAAATCATCGTCGACGGCGTTTCCTACCGCGTCATCGGCGTGCTGGAGAAACGCAAGGGACAGTTTTTCCGCGACGAGTCCGCCGACAAGACCATCCAAGTCCCGTATCACAGCTACCGCAAGCACCATCCCACGTACGACGAGCACTTCATCGGCGTCGAAGCCTTTCCCGGACAGAAGGCGGCGGCCGAAGACGAAGTGCGCGGCCTGCTGCGCCGCTTCCGCAAGGTTCCTTTCGACAAGCCCGACAACTTCAGCGTCTCTTCCGCCGAGGCCATGGCAGCACAGTTCCGCCAGATCATGGGGGCCATCGGCTTGATCACGGTGGTGGTCAGTTCCATCGGACTTCTGGTGGGCGGGGTCGGGGTCATGAATATCATGTTGATGTCGGTGACCGAGCGCACCCGCGAGATCGGCGTGCGCAAAGCCGTCGGCGCCCGCCGCGGCGACATCATCCGCCAGTTCCTGATCGAGGCCGTCACGCTCACCGGCACGGGCGGCGCGATCGGCGTTTTGATCGGAGTCGGCATCAGCGTGATCATCAATCTGACCATGCCGAAACTTCCCTCCGCCGTTCCGCCTTGGGCGATCGTGCTGGGCGTCGGCTGTTCCATGAGTGTCGGCCTGTTCTTCGGCATCTATCCGGCGTGGAAGGCGGCCAAGCTGGATCCGGTCGAAGCGCTGCGCTACGAGTGAGGAATTCCGCAATTCGAAGTGTTCCGTGGGCGGGAAAGGGTCTAGCGGGCCACTGCGGTCAGGGGGTCGGGTTTGGTTTCGGGCGGAGGCGTGGGCCTCTTCTGCTTGTCTTTTGGCTGCTTGGCGCGTAGTTTCGGCTGCGCATGATGAGCGCCACCGCCTGCCTGGTACCCGCGCGCACGCCCGCGCGCGCCCAAGCTCACGGCCGCGCTCAAGAACAGCACGACGACGAGGAACCGCACCAACACGGCTATAGACTGCTTCCCAAACATGACCGGATTCTAATATGGTCTTATTTTGCGGCGAAAAAGTAAATAGCTGTTTCAGGGGAGAGGGAAGCGGGGTAGCCGGCAGGTGGTGGGTGGTAGCTGGTTAGGCGGATGGGACACAGCCCAACCTGGGCGTGAACATCACGGTGCGATACATTACGCGCGCGCACGAACGCTTTGATATGCGCGCGCGGCTGTACCGGGCAATCGTGGAACTGCTGCACGCCAAGAACGTTCGGCAGGTTGCGGGCGAGATTTCGGACGCGGGGTAAGGCGGCGAATGGAGCTTCTGGAAGAGCTGCGGCAAGCGATCATTGACGGCCTGCCGGACCATGCCGCCCAGGTGGCGCGTCGAGCCGTGGAACAAGGCATCGAGCCCGCGCAGGCGCTCGATCAGGCTTGCGTGCCCGGCATGGATTACGTCGGGCAACGATTCGGATGCCACGAAATGTACCTTCCCGACGTGATGGCGGCGAGCGAAGCGATGAAGGCGGCGGTGGCCGTGCTGGAACCGGAGATGCGGCGCCGTGGCAGCGAGCGCAAGACGCGCGGAACGGTGGTGCTGGGCACGGTGAAAGGGGATATTCACGAAATCGGGAAATCGCTGGTGGCGATCATGCTGTCGGCGGCCGGATTCCAGGTGCACGATCTCGGAGTCAGCGTTGCGACCGAAGCTTTCGCGGCCAAAATCCGCGAAGTGGATGCCGACATCGTGGGCGTTTCCGCCCTGCTGACCACCACCATGACCGTGCAAAGAAATGTGGTGGAGTCGCTCGACCGCGAAGGACTGCGGCCACGGGTGAAGATCATGGTCGGCGGGGCGCCGGTAACACGCCGATGGGCGGACGAGATCGGCGCCGACGGTTACGCCAAGAATGCCTCAGAAGCGGTGACGCTGGCGCGGGATTTCATGGCAGCCAAGCTGGGCGCATGCCGGTGAGACCGAAACTCGAACTGCTGGACCGGGAGTTCGTCGGCCGCATCGCAGACGAAGCGTTTCAGCTGCTGGCCGAGACCGGCATCCGCGTGGAAACGCCTGCGGTCATCGAGATGTTGCGCGGCGCCGGCGCGCAGGTCGAGAACGGGACGGCGCGGATCCCGCGGCCGGTCGCGGAGTCGTTGCTGGCTTCTGCCCCGAAGGAGTTCTTCCTCTACGATCGTGCCGGCCGTCCGGCGGTGCACTACGGCGGCGACGATGTGCACTTCGATCCCGGCTCGTCTTGTCTGAACGTGCTTGACCCGGAGACGCAGCGTCCGCGGCCGGCGGAAGCGGCCGACATGGCTCACCTGGTGCAGGTCACCGAGATGCTGCCGCAGTACGCGGCGCAATCGACCGCGGTGGTCTGCAGCGACGTTGCACGCGACATTGGAGATCTGTACCGGCTGCTGGTGGTCCTGTGGTACTCGGACAAGCCGGTGGTCACGGGTGCGTTCAGCGCCGCGGGTGTGCAGCCGATGCTGGATTTGCTGGCGGCTGACGGCGGGAGCCGCGAGACGCTGCGGAAAAGGCCGCGGGCCGTGTTCGATGTCTGCCCGACTCCGCCGCTGAACTGGTCGGAATTCGGCGCGCAAAATTTGGTGGAGTTGGCGCGGGCAGGCGTGCCGGCGGAAATCGTCTCCATGCCGCTGGCCGGTTTGGCGGCGCCGGTCACGCTGGCGGGCGCGGTGGTGCAACATGCGGCCGAATGCATCAGCGGCATCTGCATTCACCAGCTTGCCTGCCCGGGTGCGCCGATCGTCTGGGGAGGCGCGCCGGCGATTGTTGATATGCGCACCGCGACCACGCCCATGGGCGCCGTGGAAACCGTGATGATTGACATGGCGTGCGCGCAAATCGGCAAACATTTTGGTTTGCCGACGCATGCCTACCTGGTGGCCAGTGATGCCAAGCTGGTGGACGCGCAAGCGGGCATGGAGAGCGCGATGACGGCCACGCTGGGTGCGCTGGCGGGCATCAACATGATTTCCGGCGCGGGCATGCTGGATTTTCTGGCGTGTCACAGCGCGGAGAAGCTGGTGGTGGACGCCGAGGCAATTGGGTCGGTGCAACGCTTGTTGCGGGGCATCGAGGCACGCACCGAAACCTTGGCGCTGGCGATGTTCGCCGCCGCCGGGCCGAAAGGCGAATTCCTGAAGCTGCCGGAAACACGGCGGCTATTTCGCAGCGAGCAGTACCTGCCGTCGGAGGTCATCGACCGGAATCCGCCGGGCGCCGACGAGGAGGGCAAGCCGCGCGATACGTTCTCCCGCGCGCGGCAACGGGTGGCGCAACTGCTGGCGAACTACCGACGGTCCGACGCCGCCCGGGAACGGGAATCGCAGCTCCGTGCCGCGTTTGAGGTGTACGGCCGAAAAGCAGGAATGACGCGGCTGCCCGGAATCGAAGGTTGAGGCGCATACGCGGCGTGACCCCGACGTCGAGGTGGATAATCGCCCCGGCCTCTATCTGCTCCCGGCTGCAGAGAGGGCACAATCTCCACGGCACCCGTTCAGGTTTCTGCATTCATCGGATATCCTGCGCGCTTGTATTCCAGCGAATTGTTGAATTGACCTGGAACAGGCGGTAGTTAACGAAGTTGGCTTCCGAATGCAGCAATTGCCCCGAGCCAAGCCGGGCTTCCAGAAGCTCGTGTGCTGGTACCGTCCCCATTGGAAGCTGTCCATATACCACCGTTAAGCGTATGTGCTCGAAGCCGGAGGCTGGGGGCATCGGCATCTCCAGCGTAACCCGCAGCAAACGAAAGTCGGATAGGGACGCCAGGACCTCTCCGAAGCAGGAGACGCTCCCGTCCCAGAACCGGTCATCGTTGGCTGCGTATACCCGAGGATGGCAAAGGTTCTCGTCGGCGGTCGCTGAAAACTCAAAGCGTTCTACCGGCCGGTCACCCAGTGTTGTTCTTCCCGCATAGCGGATGTGCAACTTGGCGTCCATCAGCGAAACCAGGAGGCCATACCATTCTTGACCCGGGACCACACCAGGGTGGGACGGCAATGGTATCTGATCCGTGACTTCGCCGTTGGGTGAACGGAAGCGCTGCTGGCCGCCCACGACCTGAATCTCATGCTCCCAGATTATTTTCTTTTCCTGCATGGTCAACGATTGCAGGGCCACGAAGTTCTTCATTGAACCGGCCATTGCCTCAACCCTGGAGCGCAGTGCTTCGACCTCTGGCGTCCGGGGAAGCAGGGGAACCTCGCGCGGAGACACTGGCCAGACAAGGCTGGTGGCAGGCGATAACGGCAATTCAGGATTCTGCCCAGTTATATCAAGCTGCATGCGGATGCTCTCGTCGATCTGTATTGGCTCGGGAGACCCTTCTGCCAGTACAGATGGGCGGTACATATCGCCGGGGAACAGGCTGGCCAGTGAAGGCTTCGCTTTACGCACAAAGTCGGCGAGCGACCACATCGGTATGCCGACCACCAGGCGGTGGTCTTTCTCTGCTACCAAGGCGACGGTCGCAACCGCTTGCTGGTCGGCATTGCGTATCAGCCCCCCGCTACTACCCATCTCCAGTGGTTCGTGAAGGGTAAACAGCAGCGTGCCGTCGGAGAACTCGCCCGTGAATTCTCCTGCGACCACCTGGAATCGACCCCGGGGATAACTGACTGCCGCAATCTTTTCCCCAGGCTTTAGCCGGCCTCCAAACACCGGCGTGCTGTGCATGCCTTTCTCCGCCAGCGGGCGGCGCATCTCAAGTATCGCCAGGTCCCTGACCCTGGTCAGCTTGATCTTGCCCGACCAGATATTCAGCGTAGTAGCGTCAACGTCGGCACTGCTGGTAGCAGAAGTCTTTCTGGCGATGCCCACGCCTTTGACTCTGGTTCGCTGCCTGAGGCCGGCGGCTACATGATGATTGGTTACCAGTACGCTGCAGTCAGGGGATAAACACCAGGCTGAACCACTCGTCTTCTCCAGTGCAATCCCGGCAGGGGCTGCGAAACGCAGCCGCAGACCGTCGATCTTGGCAACACTGCGATCGGAAGCCGCTGCCAGGCAACTGAGAAGAATAGTTGCTAAGGAGAAAAGGAGCCGGTTATTCATAGCTTCCTCTGTATCCGTGGTACTAGAGGAAAGGAGTCCGATGCGGATGGCGATGCTGCGCAGGCTTTCGGCGGCTTCGGCGCGCACGACCGTTCCGCGGGACCCGCGATACCTTTGTGGGATGGCTGTAGCCGCCGCCGCAAAGGCGCTTTCTCAAAATCCGCCTAATGATTTTTTCGGCCCATGATTGAGCCAACTGTCGGGGGGAGGTTCAGTCTGGGTTCGTTCGGCCGACCAAAGGAAGAGTAGTTATCGAAAATCCATTACGCTGAGCGCCACGGATTCTGCTCTTGCGGTAACAAGCTGTCAAGATGCACGATTTTGCATAGTTGCAGAAAGTTGCACATATGACGAAGTTGAAGTTCGGTGGGCTTGCCGCGGCAGACATCGACCGTGGGTGGTTTGGCAAGCAGTTCTGCTCAGAAACGGCTGCCAGAGCCGCGGGCGTCACTTTCCCATCGCCGCGAGCCGTTGCCGAAGCGGCTGAAATCCTTGCGGGTCGATCGCAGCGCCGCGCTGGATCGCGGTGGCAGCTTCCTGTACGCGTCCCGCGCGCAGCAGGACTTCCGCCAACGCCTGGAGCTCACGGCTCGGCACGGTGGATCGCTCAACCGCCCGCTTCAAGTCCTCGATTGCTCCTGCCGTGTCTCCTTGCTGCGCGAGGAACAAGCCGCGCCAGTAATAGCCATTCGGCTCATCAGGAGCGACACGAACCGCTTCGTCGTAGTGCCGCCGCGCTCCCGCCAGGTCAGCGCGCGCGGCAAGGTCAATCGCCAAGTTGACATGCGCCAGATTCCACAGGGGCGACAGGCGAACGGCCTCGCGGAATCGTCGTTCGGCGCTCTCGTATTCGCCGCGTGACATCAGCTCAATGCCATAATTCATCTGGGCGCGAGCGGATTCAGGGTTCTTCGCCACGGTGTCAGCCCACAACGTGATCTCATCCACCCAAACCTGGTTGCGGGCATGGGTGAGACCTGCCAGCGGCACCATGAACAGAAACACCACAACGGCGAACGCCCACGGCTTAACAGAGAGCTGGCGCAGGAGCACGAAAAGGCCCAGCGCCGCCATCAGGAAAATTCCAGCCAAGGGCAGGTAGGGGCGATGTTCGTTCACCATTTCAGCCAAGGGAATGAAGCTCGAGTGCGGCGAGAGGTGCACGAAAAAAGCCAGCCCGAGGAAAGTAATTGCCGGCGCGCGCCGCGCAGCATAGAGCAACAGCGCCAGCACGCAGATCCAACCGCTGACGGCATATAGAACCCGGGCATCCAGCAGGGAAGTCGACAGGGGATAGGAACCATAATCAGCGACCATCCAAACCGGGGCGAAAAACTCGCCGATGTAATACCACCACGCGCGGAACTGGGTCAGCAGATACATGGTCGGAGTACTCACTCCTCCGTCGCCCCAGAGATTAAAGCGAGGCAAGCCGAAGAAACGGATGCCGAAGTAGACCAGCGAAACCGCCAGCAAGGGGACGAAACGCGCCCAACCAGACGACGTTGGTAGTAACGCGGGCAAGGACCAGCCGCCGTTTCCCTCCGCTTTGCGGTTCTGGTATCGGCGCTGTTGCCGCGACATTTTTTCCGCTTGCCGGCAGAACAGGAGTTCCGCCAGATACAGCACGCCGAGCAGGCTGATGGCCTCTACCTTTGTGAACAGTGCCAAGCCGTACAGCAAAGCCGGAGGCAGGACACCTTGGAACGAGGAGCCGCCGCGCAATGCCCGCAAGTAGAGCACGGTCGCCGGCAGTGCAAAAGCGGCGACCAGCAGGCTTGAGCGTGCCCACATGTAATTGGCGATGCCGGTGGTGATGGGGTGCACCGCAAACAGCAAGCTGGCGGCGCAGGCGACAACATCGCCTTCCGGTTCGCTGAGCCACGCCAGCGGCAGGATCCGTGTGCGGCCAAAAAGAATGCGCCCCAGGGCGAACACATTGACGGTAACCCACGCGTGCAGCAGCAGGTTCAGCAGGTGCCAGGACCAGGGTTTGTATTTCGAGATCGCATAATTCAACGCGTAGGTCGCTTGCAGGACCGGCCGGTAATCGGCGTTCGCACTATGTATGGTCAACGTGAACGGATCGACAAAATAACGCGGAATATTGTGCAGGCTCCGGATCCACGGGTTGAGAATCAGGCCGTACTGATCATCCAGGTGAAAGCCGTTATTCACGCTGTTGTAGTAAGCGGCGGTGATGGCAAGTACAACCGCAAGCCCGACAACCACGAGGTTGAGCCGCGGCAATCCAGACGGCAAACTGGTACCCGATGTGCCTTGTCGGAGTGTCTCGCTTTGTTGTCCGATCGCAACTGGCATCGCCGGTTTCCCACAAAAGGAGTGTTCTTTCAGAAGATACCTACCGTGAAACCCACGCCAACAGTACAAAAGTAACTGCGCTCATGACTCTTAAGGTGCGGCCGGGGCGGCGTGCAGCAACGGCACGTAAGTTGGACATTGCTGAGGCGGGTGGACCACGGTTTCCGTCGTTACCCTAATGTGGGTGCCCCGGCCGGAGCCTGTCCTGAGCGAAGCCGAAGGGCGCTTTTCGAAGGGTAGGTAACCGCTCGTCTGACAGACTTCTTAGTTCTTACTTCTGACTTCTTAGTTCTGACTTCTCCTCCGGCATGTACTTGGCGAACCAGTCCAGCATGCGGCGCACCACATCGCGCTGGTGTTCGGGCCGGCTGAATATGTGGCCCTCGCCGGGATAGACCACCAGTTCGGTGGGCACTCCGAACGTCTTCAACGCGTGCCAGAACTCGAACGATTGCGGCGCCGGACACTCGCCATCGCGCTCGCCCACCACCACCAGCGTCGGGGTTTTTGCCTGCTTGACGAAAGTGATAGGCGCGCTCCGCTCATAGACCTTGGGATCGTCGTACACGGAGGCGCCGAAGTAGGGGATCATCCACTGGTCAATGTCATTCTCGCCGTAGTAACTCAGCCAGTTGGACAGCCCGGCGGCAGCCACCGCGGCACGAAACCGGTGCGTCTGCGTTACCCCCCACATGGTCATGTAGCCGCCGTAGCTCCAACCGGTCAGGCCCATGCGCTCGGGGTCCACCGGGGCTTGCTTCAGAACCTCATCGGCGCCGGCCATGATGTCGCGAAAATCGCCGTAGCCGAAATCCTTCACGTTGCCCTGGGTGAAGGCTTCGCCCTGACCGTAGCTGCCGCGCGGATTCGGGCAGAGCACGAAGTAGCCCTGGCTGGCCAGCGGCGCTTCAAACGGCCAACCCGGCCAAGTGGGCAGGCAGGCGCTGGCGGGCCCGCCGTGCGCCACCACGACCAGCGGGTACTTGCGGGCGCGGTCGAAATTGCGCGGATAGAGCAGCCAGCCCTGCACGCGCATGCCGTCGCTTGACCAGTGCAGGCTCCGGGCCTCACCCCACATGGGATGGAGCGACTGGTTGGCGTTGGTCACCTGCTTCCACGCGCCCAGGGGCCCGGCCCACACTTCGTAGGGATGCGCGAACGAGCTGCGGATTACCGCCGAAGTGGTTCCATCGCGCGCCACCGACGCCGCCAGGCTCCATCCCTGGGCGTGCACCGACTCCGCCGCCGTCCACAACGTGTTGGCCGCGCCGCTGGCGGGATCCACGGTGGCGATGGCGGATTGCCCGTCGGCGATTTCCACCGCAAGAATTTTTCCCGACGCCAGCCACGCGATCCACGACGCGGACGCCTTCATGCCCGCAGTCAGATTGCGCGGCGCGCCGCCACCGGCGGGGACGGTGTAGACGTCGCCGCCGATCGAACCGAAGTCGCTCATCAATCCGCCGATGTAGGCGATGCTGCGGCCGTCCGGCGACCAGCGCGGCAGGTTGATCTGCAGCGGCGGCTGGAGGATGGATTTCATCTCGCCGCCCGACGCCGGCAGGGTGTAGAGCTGGGCGATCCACCAGTTGTTATCGCCGGAGCCGCGCGCCGCCGTCGCCGCGAAAGTCTTGCCGTCGGGCGACCAGTCGTACTCGTAGATGTACATATCGGGAGGCGATATTAGTTGCGCCGCGCCGCCCGCCACGCTCACCGTGGCCAGCCGCTGTTCGTGAGCCGTTTCCTCGATGACGCCGACCGCCGGCTCCATCGCCACCAGCGGCCCGGCCGCCCGCGGCGCGTTCTCGATCAACAAGAACGCCAGCGTCTTTCCGTCCGGCGACCACTGGGGATCGGCCAGATACCCGGCGAAGTGCGTCAACTGGCGCGCCAAACCGGAGGTGACGCCGGCAACCCAAAGCTGCAATTGCCCGGAGCTTTCTGCATCGGAAAGAAACGCCAGTTCGCTGCCATCGGGCGACCACGCAATGTCGTGCTCGCGGTGCGGTGCGCCGGCGGCCGCAGTGATCCGTTTTCGGGCCGCCGGATCGCTCAGGGGCGCGACGTAGATGGCCGCGTCGGCGGTCGGCGTACCGTCCGCTGCTTTGAGCGACTCCACCCAGGCGACGCGCTTGCCGTCCGGCGAGATGGCCGCCTGGCGGAATCGCCGCACCGCGAAAGCCTGGTCCATGACTGCGTCAGCCGCGCTCTTCTGCGCCACGGCCGGTACCGCGGCGCACCATGTGGCCGCGAACAAGAGGAAAACCAGCGAGCGTCCCCAGCATCGTTGCATCCGTGAAGATTACCGGAGAGCTGGCGCGGCGAACAACTTCTTTGGCACTCCCCGACGGGGTTGGCTGCCAGAAAGCGCGTGGGGAACGGAGTCACCCGAGAGCGTGCCAAAAGTCACTTGCGTCTGTGAGCTAATTGCGGTATCTACCGCAACAGGCACCGGGAAGGGCCGAACCTTGATTCCCGAATCGCATCCACTGCAGCAGTTTTTTCTCGAGCTGGTCAGCGAACATTTTCACCACACCATCGGCTTGCGCGATCCGCAGGTGAGCGGGTACATCGCCAACATGCTCACCGAATTCACCGAGATCGAGCAGTTGCACCGCATTCGCGACGCCGGCGGGCGCCCGCTCGACGATGTGGGCACCATGCTGCTGGAGGCCGACCCGGTATTCGGCGAAGCGCCCTCGTTTGACCGCGAGCGCGCCGTGCGCAAGCACATTGGCGACTACACCCTGTTTTTCACCGGCATGTTCCCGGAGGCGATCAATCGCCGGCGCCTGCGCCGCCAGCGGCTGGAAAATTTTGTGGACCTGATTCGCGCCGGCAAGGAGAGCTATTACATCGTCTCCAAGTTCGAGTGGTTCGAGTACGCCAAAGCGGCGCCCCTGTTCGCCAAACTCTCGGCGCGCTTCGAGGAGTGCGTCTTCGGGCTGAACCAGGTGAAAAACGAACTGGCGGAGCGCCAGCATCCCATCGTGCGCCGCACCGACGAGTTGTTGATGTAGCGGTACGACGGTGGCAGGAAACATCGCGCGCGCAAACTTCCGTGGATGGAAGAAAGCCGAGATTCCGCGGGGCTGAAGAGCGTGTGTGAGAACTGTGCCGCGCCGCTGGCGCTCGATAATCCTGTTCCACTTTCCCCAGCGCTGCCGCGCTGGGCTAACGAATTCCGCCGCTCCGCGGCTGGATTATGGGCGCGATTGGACCACTGCGCTTCCCGAAAGGGGTTCTCACACAAACTCTGAGGTCCCTCGGAATGACAATAATAAAGGGCTTCTGCGGCGCGGCTCCCTCGGCTCCGCCCGGGACAGGTTTCGCCGCGCCCTTTCAAAACGAGCTTCAATTGGAGTTTATCAGCAGCCTAATGAAGCCGTGCCCGTCCCAAGAATGACTTTTGAAACCAGTCCTCCCAACTGCCAATTACCAACTACCAATTACCAACCACCAAATACCAACTGCTTTCTCACGCGCTCAGCCGGTAAAAGCTCAGGGCCGCGTCTCCCTGTTGCAGCAGGCGGTAGCGCTGGAGCGCTCCGAAGCGCTCGCCGGGATCGAATTTCTTTTCGTGTTCGGCGATCACCGTGCTCGCCGGGCGCAGCAGCCGCGATTGCGAAAGGAACCGGAGCGTCTCGGCGTACGTTTCCTGCTTGCGATAAGGTGGATCGAGGAAAACGTAGTCGGGCTCGACCGCCTGGCTGTCGAGCAGACGCAACGCCCGCAGCACCGCGCGCTCGTGGATCTCAAATCCTCCGCCGATGCCGAGCGCGCGCAAGTTTTCCCGGATGACCGCGGCGGCGCGCGCCGAGGACTCGACAAAGTGCACCGCGTGCGCGCCCCGGCTGAGCGCTTCGATTCCCACCGCCCCGGTTCCGGCGAACAGGTCGAGCCACACGCTTCCGGCCAGCGCCTGGGGACGCCCGGCGGTGAGCACGTTGAACAAGGTCTCGCGCAATCGATCCGACGTAGGCCGGATGTCCATGCCGCGCAGCGAGCGCAGCGGGCGGCTGCGATATTGTCCGGCGATGACGCGCATCCTGCGAGTCTATCGGTCTATCGGTCTGTCGGTCTATCAGCCGGAGGGGACGCCGGATTGCAATAGCGAATGACGATTGACCGATCGAGCGAAAGACCGATCGACCGAATGACCGAAAGACCTCCAGCAACTCCCTTCCACCATTTACAATGATTCCGGGTGTGCTACTGATGAGGAGCTGGTCGGTTTCGGCGGGTCGCGTTTTCGGCATCGATGTTCGCGTCCACCTGACGTTCGTCTTTCTGCTGATGTACGTGTGGATGACGGAAGCCAGCGGCCTGGGCGCCGCCGGCGTAGGACGCGGGCTGGCGCTGGTCGGCCTGGTGCTGGCGTCGGTGCTGCTGCACGAGCTGGCGCATATGCTGGCCGCCTTGCAACAGCGACTGCCGGCGAGTTCGGTGGTGCTGCTGCCGATCGGCGGCGTCAACCTGCTGCAGGAGCCCTCGCGGCAAAAGCTCGATACCAACCACGAACTGCGCATCGCCCTCGCCGGCCCGCTGATCAATCTGCTGATGGCGTTCCTTTCGGCCGCAGTGGTGCTGAGCGTCGCCCCGGAAGCCGCCCTGTGGAAGCAGCCTTTCATCTATTCCGGCAACCTGCCGCGCAGCTTGTTCTGGATCAATATTTTTCTCGGGGTGTTTAATCTGCTGCCTGCCTATCCCGCCGATGGCGGCCGCATGGTGCGCGCCCTGCTCGCCCGCCGCATGGACCAGGTGCGGGCCACACGCCGGGCGGTGTCGATCGGCCAGGGATTCGCCATGGCGTTCATTCTGGGCGGCATCTGGAATACCTGGCTGATGCTGGTGGGATTTTTCCTTTTCGTGGCCGCGCAACTGGAAGACCGCTCCGCCGTTTTTCAGTCCGTGCTCGAGCAGGTGCGGCTGGAAGACGTCATGCTCACCGACTTTTCCACCCTCTCGCCCGCCGACACGCTGGAAGACGCGCTGCACAAGGCGGTGCACACGCTGCAGGACGATTTCCCGGTGGTTCGCGGCTGCGACATGGTGGGCGTAATCTCGCGCCAGAAGGTTCTCGCTGCCCTCCGCGCCAGCGGCAACGGCTATGTGCAGTCGGTGATGAACCGTGTTTTCTCGGTCTGCCAGTCGGGCGACACGCTGGCCTCCGCCTTCCGCAAATTGACGTCGCAAGGTGTGACCGTGCTGCCGGTGGTGAACAGCGGCCGCCTGGTCGGGATCATCACGCTGCAGAACCTGATGCACAGCATGTCGCTGCTCGCCGAAACCAAGCGCCTCAAGCACGATCAAGAGCAGGCAGAATAGTCGTCAGGAAAGTCTTCAGGAAAGTCTTCAGTCGTCAGTCTTCAGTCGTCAGGAAAGTCGTCAGGAAAGTCTTCAGTCGTCAGGAAAGTCTTCAGTCGTCAGTCTTCAGTCGTTAGGAAAGTCTTCAGTCGTCAGTCGTCAGGAAATGCCGGTCTGACGCCTGAAGACTGAAGACTGAAGCCTGAAGACTGAAGACTGAAGACTGGGGCCTGAAGACTTATCCCAGCCGGATGGCCCGCGCCAGGGTGATGGCGGCGATGCCGCGCAGCTTGTGCAGCACCGCGTCCGGCACCCGCGAATCCACGTGCACTACGCACACCGCCTCGCCGCCGGAGCCATGTCCACCGCTGGCCGGCGCCGCGGCCGCGCGCGCTGCCTGCTCGGCGCGACCGAGTGAAAAGTTGGCGATATTGATTTTCGCCTCGCCCAGGATGGTCCCGATTTTTCCGATCACGCCCGGCACGTCGCGGTTGCGCAGGTAAATCAGATTGCGCTCCAGCGGGGCCTCGACATCAATTCCGTCCACCGACAGCAGCCGTGGCGACACGCCGTGCAGCACCGTGCCCTTCACCGCGTGCTCGTCCTGGGAGGTCTTCAGATGGACCGTAATGACGCTGCCCGCGCTTCCGCCCGACACCTTGGGCTTGGCGGTTTCGCGCACGCGGATGCCGCGCTCCTCCGCCATCGCCGACGCGTTCACCAGGTTGGCCTTTTCCGCGAGCACGGAATTCAACACGCCGACCAGCGCCGCGTTGCGCACCAGTTTGGTTTTTCCGTCGGCGATGGGGCCGCTGAATTGCATCCCGATTTCCTCCAGCCCGCCCTCGGCCGCCTGCGCGATGAACGCCCCGAGCCGCTCGGCCAGCGTCATGTAGGGTCGCAGCTCGGCGTACTCTGCGTCGGAAACCGATGGAACGTTGACCGCGTTCTGCATCACGCCGCGGCGCAGGAATTCGCGTACCTGGACGGCGATCTGCACTCCGACCGCCTCCTGCGCTTCATGCGTGGAACCGCCGATATGCGGGGTGAGAATCACATTCGGGGCGGTGAGCAGCGGTGAATTCTTCAGCGGCTCTTCGGCAAAGACGTCGAGCGCCGCCCCGGCGAGATGTCCATGCGACAAGGCAGCCGCTACAGCCGCTTCGTCCACCAGTTCGCCGCGCGCGCAATTGATGAGCCGCGCGCCTTTTTTCATCAGGCGCAGGGTCTCGGCGTTGATCATGCCCGCGCTTTGCGGCGTGAGCGCCAGGTGCAAGGTGACGTAATCGGCGGCGGCGAGAACCTTTTCCAGCGTGGTCAGCTCGATCTCCGCCTGACGCGCCACTTCCGGCGACACGAACGGATCGTGCGCCACCAGCTTCATCCCAAAGGCGCGAGCCCGGCGCGATACCTCCATGCCGATGCGGCCCAGGCCAACGATCCCGAGGGTTTTGCCGCGCAGCTCCGTGCCTTGCAGCGATTTCTTTTCCCACTTGCCGGCGTGCATCAGCGCGTCGGCGCGGCAGAGGTGGCGCGCCATGGCCAGCGCCATCGTCATGGTGTGCTCGGCGACCGCCACGGCGTTGGCGCCCGGCGTGTTCATGACCGCGATGCCGAGGCGGGTCGCGGCCTCCAGGTCCACATTGTCCACGCCCACGCCCGCGCGCCCGATGACCCGCAGCTTTTGCGCGTGCTCCAACAGGGCGGCGTCCGCCTGCACGGCGGAGCGCACGATCAGCGCGTCGGCATCGGCGATCTCACTGGCCAGCCGGCCGTCAAGCTGGTCGGGAGTGACGATGTTCCAGCGCTTTTCTTCGCGCAGGATATCGATGGCAGAAGAAGAGATTTTTTCCGCTACAACAATTTTCATAACACCTGCCGCTATGGTCTGTTATGGCGCTAGTCGTCGATGGTCGATGGTCGATGGTCGATGGTCGATGGCCGAAAGGAGTTGCGAACGACTAACGACCAACGACTAACGGCTGTTTCGGGCCGCGCACAAGAATAAGCCCTACACAGCGCTTGCTGCGGGTTTTGCGCCGCAGCGCTCGGCGTACACCGTTTGCGCCGCCGCCACTGCCGTGCCAAATTCCACCGGGCGAATGCGCGCCATCACCTGCTCCAGCGCCGCGATGATGCCGATGGTGTCCAGATAATCGTAGTACCCGAGGTGGGCAATGCGAAAGAGGGCGGACTTCATCACATCGCCCTGGCCGGCGGCCACCACCGCGCCAAAGTTGTCGCGAAACGCTTTGACGATTACGCCGGAGTCAAGCCCGTCCGGCGCCGCAATCGCGGTCAGCGCGTTGGACGGCACGCTCGCGTACAGCTTCAATCCCAGCGCACGCGCTCCGGCCCGGGTCATCTCGGCGCAGAGCGCGGCGTTGGCGATCAGCGCGTCACGTCCGGCGGCCAGATTGCCCGCGCCGGCTTCGCGGATGTAATCCATGGCGGCGGCGAGCGCCGCCACCAGCGCGATGGCCGGCGTGAACGCCGACTCGCCCTTGGCGCCGGCCTTGCGTTCCTTGCGCAGGTCAAAGTAATAGCGCGGGGATTTCGCGTTTTCCATGCGCGACCACGCGCGCGGGCTCACGGCGCAGTAGGCCAGTCCGGGCGGCACCATCACCGCCTTCTGCGAGCCGCCGATGATGACGTCAATGCCCCACCCGTCCACGTCGAACCGGGTGGTGCCCAGGCCGGTGATCGCGTCCACCACCAGCAGCGTGTCGTGAGCGGACTCGCGCACCAGACCCGCCACCCCTTCGACGTCGTGACGCACGCCGGTCGAGCTTTCCGTCGCCTGCATGTAGACGGCGCGCGTGTCGGGCGTGAGCCGCGCGCGCACGGCATCGAGCGCGAAAGTCTGGCCATACGGTGCGCTGACAACATCGGCGGCAAGGCCGTACGCCTTGGCCAGCTCGGTCCAGCGCTCGCCAAACTTTCCCGCGGTCAGCACCAGCACCTTGTCGCCGGGCGAAGTCAGGTTGGCCACCGAGGCTTCCATCGCCCCGCTGCCCGACGACGCCATCAGCACCACGTCATGGTGCGTGCCGACAAAGGTTTTCAGGTCCGCCAGCAGGCGCGTATAGAGCGCGCGAAAGTCCGCGGTCCGGTGATGAAGGTTGGCCGCCGCCATGGCCATCTGCGCGGCCGGCAGAAGAGGCGTCGGCCCCGGAGTGAAGAGCCGATTCTTGCGTAACATGATTGCCGTCCTCGTGTAATGACGGAATGATTCCGCCGGATGATTGCTGATGAGCTACGCTTCGAAGCTGATGAGATTGTGTGAGACCTGTGTCGCGCCGCTGGCGCTCGACAATTTTCTTCCACTATCCCCAGCGCTGCCGCGCTGGGCTAACGAATCCCGCCGCTCTGCGGCTGGATTTTCGGCCCACTTTGACCACCGCCGTCTACGAAATTGGGTTCTCACTCAGACTCTGATGTCCTGGTGATTGGCCGGCGATGAAATTTTCCCGGCGCATCGCCCGGGCGGCACGGCGCGAATCATAAGACCCCGGCGCAAGCCCACGCACCACTATAATGGGCGCTCGGGCGATGGCGACACCGATTTCGGCCGAGTAGCGCGGAAATTTTTCGATCGGCACGATGCACCATCCGCAGGAGCCACCATGAGCATCAGCGAGCAAGTTCAGAAAGATATGGTCGGGGCGATGAAGGCGCGCGACGAGCGCCGCCTCTCCACCCTGCGCATGGTCAAAAGCGCGCTCAAGAACAAGGAAATCGACAAGCGCGCCCCCCTCGACGACCGCGAAGCGCTGCAGGTGCTGGGCACGCTGATCAAGCAGCGCAAGGACTCTGTCGAGCAGTTCACCAAGGGCGGCCGGCAGGACCTCGCCGACAAAGAGGCCGCCGAGATCGTGCTCATCGAAACTTACATGCCCAAGGCGGTGGGCGAGGACGAGATCGCCGCCACGGTTCGGGCAGCGATTGCTGAAATGGGCTCGTCCACGATGAAGGACATGGGCGCGGTGATGAAAAACGTCATGGCCAAGTTCGCCGGCGCCCGCGTGGACGGGAAAGTGGTGAGCGAGACGGTGAAGAAGGAGCTGGCAGGGAAATAGCACATTCAGATCGATGTATCAGGGCACGACTTCAGTCGTGCCGAAACGTCGTCGATCTTACAGGGCTTTAGCCCCTGAGGCACTCATGGCAATCCCAACTCGCAATGCCGATCCTAGCCAGCCTCTTCAAGCGAATCGCACCTTCTTCGTGACGACTGCCGCATGGGGACACCGGCGCTTGCTACAAAGTCACCGCATGGCGCGTCTGCTCGTTGATGTTCTCTATCATTATCGTGCTCAGCATAAATACGCCTTGCACGACTTCGTCGTCATGCCGGATCACCTGCACGCATTGATCACTGTGGGGTCAGACCTTACCATTGAACGCGCTGTTCAGCTCATGAAAGGCGGCTTTTCGTACCGAGCATCTCACGAACTGCAATTTCAGGGCGCGGTTTGGCAGCGTGGTTTCTCGGAGGTCAGAATCTTTAGTTCCGAGGCATTCCTCGCACGCCGCACGTACATTCGGGAAAATCCCGTCAGGGCGGGGCTGGTCACTTCGCCCGAACAATGGGAGTACGGTTCGGCATACCCCGGCTACGAGTTGGACGGGAATCCGTTCGCAGGGGCTAAAGCCCGGTCGTTGGTAGCTCCGGTCGGCACGACTGAAGTCGTGCCCTGATACATCAGTCGTGCCCTGATACATCAGTCGTGCCCTGATACATCAGTCGTGCCCTGATACATCAGTCGTGCCCTGATACATCAGTCGTGCCCTGATACATCAGTCGTGCCCTGATACATCGCCAGCCCACTTATATCGGTTGTAAACTATCGTTCGAATGTTCACCACCCAGGACACACGCGCTGGCGTTCGCGCCCGCTACGAGCCGGTCATCGGCCTGGAAGTTCACGTCCAACTGCTGACCGCCAGCAAGATCTTTTGTTCGTGCTCGACTCGTTTTGGCGACCCGCCGAACACCAATGTCTGTCCCGTTTGCCTCGGCCTGCCGGGTGCGCTGCCGGTGCTGAACAAGAAGGCGGTGGAATTCGCGACTCTTGCCGCCATGGCGCTGAACTGCCGCATCAATGAGCGCTCCATCTTCGCGCGCAAGAATTACTTTTATCCCGACCTGCCCAAAGGTTTCCAGGTTTCGCAATACGACAAGCCGCTGGCGGAGTTCGGGTGGATTGAAGTGCCGGCAGCCGCGGGCGAGGGCGCCCGCGCCACAACCAAGAAGATCGGCATCACCCGCGTCCACCTGGAAGAGGATGCGGGCAAGAGCCTGCACGAAGGCTTTCCCGATTCCTACGAGCGCACCTATCTGGACCTGAACCGCTGCGGCGTGCCGCTGCTTGAGATCGTCAGCGAGCCCGACATCCGCTCGCCCGAGGAGGCGCACGCATACCTGACGCGCCTGAAGGAGATCATCCTTTACACGGGCGTCAGCGACGTCAACATGGAGGAAGGCTCGCTGCGCTGCGATGCCAACATCAGCGTGCGTCCTGCCGGCCAGGAAAAATTCGGCACCAAGACCGAGATCAAGAACGTGAATTCGTTTCGCTTCATCCGCCAGGCGCTGGAATATGAAATCGGGCGCCACATCACCGTGATCGAGTCCGGCGGACGCATTGCGCAGGAGACGCGCCTGTTCAACTCGAACGAAGGCAAAACGTACAGCATGCGCTCCAAGGAAGAGGCGCACGATTACCGCTATTTCCCCGAGCCCGACCTGTTGCCGCTGGTGGTGGACGCCGCGTGGCAGCAGCAGATTCGCGCCACGTTGCCCGAATTGCCCGAAGCCCGCAGGGCGCGCATGGTGAGCGAGTACGGGCTCACCGAGGACGACGCCTCCACGCTCACCCGGACGCAGAGGATGGCCGACCAATTCGAATCCGCCGCCCGCGCCGCCAAGAATCCCAAGCGCGTCGCCAACCTGGTGATCGGCGACCTGCTCGGCCGATTGAAGGCGCAGGGGCTGGAAATCGAGCAGTCGCCGATTTCCATGCAGGGCGTCGCCATGTCCGCCGACTTGGTGGAATCCGGCGCCATCTCCGGCAAAATCCTGAAGGACCTTTACGACAAGGCGTTCGAGCGCAAACAGGATTTTCCCGCCATCTACGAGCAGGAAAAACCGCAGCAGATCAGCGACACCGCCGCCATCGAAAAGATGATTGACGACGTGCTCGCCGCCAATCCCAAGCAGTTGGAGCAGTATCGCGCCGGCAAGACAACGATGAAGGGCTTCTTTGTCGGCCAGGTGATGAAGGCGTCGAAGGGCCAGGCGAATCCGGCGCTGGTGAATGAGCTGCTGGAGAAAAAACTTGTTTAACCACGGATCGCCACGGATAAACACGGATCAGAAGATCGGAAGTCAGAATTAAGAAGTAAGAAATCAGGAGTAAAAGCGGCGGAGAATCCGCGTAGTTTTCGAGTGGCCGTTCTTACTTCTGACTTGTCTTGATCCGTGCTAATCCGTGGCGATCCGTGGTTAGTTGTGCTTGATAAACTCGCCCGTCTTGTTGCCCTTCAGGTCGTTGTACAGCGTCTCGATGAATTTGTCGGTGGTGATGAACTTGCCTTCGCCGCCCCAGATCTCGTAACCCGCGAGAACTTTTTGCTGCTTGAGTTGCTCCAGCGTTTTCCCCTGATCGATGCCCTTCTGCACGCGCGCCATGCAGTCCTTCAGCATGGCGACGAACGGCTTCATGTCGGCCACGGTCGAGAGCTGGCCGTGTCCCGGAATCACCTTGGCGTCCGCCGGAACCGTTGCCATCACCTTTTCGACGGCCGCGATCATGCCTCGTACGCCGCCGCCGCTCGCCAGGTCAATGAACGGAAAACCGTAGGTGACGAAGTCGTCGCCCATGTGCACGACATTGGACTGCGGAAAAAAGATGACCGCATCGCCGTCGGTGTGCCCGTGGGGAAAGTGGATGGCGCGAATGTCCTCGCCGTTCAGGTGCACCGTGGCGCGGTCGTTGAAGGTGATGATGGGCAGCGCTTCCTTGGGCGCGGGTTTCACCTCAGTGCCGAGCAGGTTGGCGCCGTTCTTCATGCGCTCGCGCACGTTTTCCTGCGCGATGATCGGACCCTGCTTCTGGAAATAGGCGTTGCCGCCGGTGTGGTCAAAATGCCAGTGGGTGTTGATCACGAAGCGCACCGGCTTGTCGGTAATCTGCCGCAGCGCCGCCTGGATCTTTTCCGCTAGGGGGGCGAACTGATCGTCCACGATGACAATGCCGTCCTCGCCCACGGAAACGCCGATGTTTCCGCCCGCGCCCTCCAGCATGTACACCGATCCTGCGACCTTGGTGACCTTGATCTGGACTTTGCTGAAATCCTGCCCCTGCGCGGCGGCCACGAACGCGAGCACTATCAGGCACCACAGAAGTTTCCGCATGGACGCTCCTCACGTTAGAAACGCGGAGCATTGTACACGCGCGTGAAGGGATGTGAATACCCCGCTAGTGCTCCAGTTCTGCACTGTTGAAGAGCTGCGTGAGGGAGTCGGGGGTGGCGCGATACAGGGCAAAACCCTGGCCGTTATCGGATATCTCGCGGAACAGCAGCTCGCCGCGGCCATCGCCATCGGCGTCCACGGCGTCAATCAGCTCGGCGCGCGGATAGGCATCGAGGTGCTTGCTGTCGGTGGCCCACACTTTCAGCTTGCGTAGCTCGCCGTTGTAATCCTGGCGCGCCGCCACGGTGATCCAGTAGGTCAATCCCGCGCCTGCCGGCGGCGGTGGTGGCGTTGCCGCGCGTGGTTTGGCTCCCGGACGCGGGCCTGCGCGGCGCACCGGTGCGGCCGGCGCGTCAAGGGCGCGCGCCATCAGAACGACTTGCGGTTCGTTGCGGGTGGTGAGATCGAAAGCGCGCACCTGCACGTCCTGCAATGGGCCGGGATGCGTGCCGCCGTGCGTGCGCGCGAAGTCCTGCAACGCGGCGCTCGCTAACTGGATCATGGAATTCTTCAGCCGCTCCTGCTCGTCCAGGTTCCAGGGCAGGAGGTAGGTGTGCGGTTCCGGACCTGCGGCATCGGAGATTGCCGGCAGCACGCGTCCGGGGCGCGCCGCAGCGGCCTTGGCCGCGGCTGCACTGGGACCTGCGGGCGCGGCGGGCGACTTCGGCGCCGCCTTCGCGTCCACCGCGCCGGGAAGATTCTCCGCCTGCTCGGCGGTTGGACGCCCGCGCCGCAGCACCGGATGTTCGGAATCCTCCGGCCGCTGCGAACTCGACGGGCTCGGCGGTGATGGCGGAACTGGTGGCGCATTCGCCTTATCGGTTGGCTTGCTCTCCGTATCGCTTGGCTTGGTTGCGTCCGGCGACGGTTCTTCGCTCGCGGGTCTATGCAGCACGGGCGGTCCATCATCTCCGGGAGGCTGCGGCTCCGACTTTGGTTCGGGCGTGCTGGTCGGCTGGGGCGTCCGGTCGCGTCCGGAACGCCGCCCGCCGCGGCGCAACGTCGGTGGACCTTCACCTACGGTCGCCGATTGTGGAGCAACATCGCGCGGCCTGTGCGCCGCCGCCAACTGTTCGTTGGTCTGGAAGCGCGCATCGGCGAGCCACGCGCCATTTTTCGCCTGGCGCGCAGCAGTGAGCGTCACCATCCCGATGGATGCGCCGCTCTGCTCCACCTCGTACACGTTACCGGCCTCCAGCGCCATGGGCACAGGGTCCGCCTTGTAGATGGACGCATCGTAGTAGCGGCCGTCCACCAGGATGGTCACCGGGATGACGCGCGGGCTGCCGCCGTTCGCGGGCCATTCCACCAGGGCCAGCGCGCGCGGACCCTTGGCCTTGCGCGCGGTGCGCTGTGCCGCCGCGCCCAACGACAGGACGAGGCACAACGCCAAGAGCAAGGCGCGGTGTAAGATACTTTTTCGCCGGAGAACTATCATGCAAGTCAATGATAAAGCCCCCGAGTTTAATTTGCCCGATCAGGACGAAAAGAGCACGTCGCTGAAAGACTTTCGCGACAAGACCGTAGTCCTGTATTTCTTCCCGAAGGCCAACACTCCCGGTTGAAACGTGGAAGCGTCCGAGTTTCGTGACGAATACGCCAAGTTCAAGAAAGCCGGCGTCGAGGTGGTGGCCAGCTCGCCCGACTCGCCGCGCGCGCTGAAGAAATTCCAGGAGCAATTCAAGCTGCCGTTTACGCTGCTCTCCGACGCGGAGAAGAAGCTCGCCCGGGCCTACGGCGTGCTGAAAGAAAAAAATATGTACGGGAAAAAGGTGATGGGCATCGAGCGCAGCACGTTCGTGATCGGGCCCGACGGCAAGCTGAAGCACGAGTTCCGCGGCGTCAAGGCTGCGGGGCACGCCGCCGAGGTGCTGGCAGCGTTGAAACAAAGCTGAACCGCGGATCGCTGATCCGTGTCCATCCGTGGAAATCCGTGGCTAGTCTTATATGCGCGATCCGGGATTCGACATCACGCGCGCGCGCACGCTGTCGCGCCGGTTTTACGACCGCGACCCGCGCCGCGTCGCGCGCGAACTGCTGGGCAAGGTCCTGGTCCGCAAACATGGACGCAAGCTGCTGGCGGGACGCATCGTGGAAGTCGAGGCCTATATGGGCGCGAACGATCCCGCCGCGCACGCCGCCTCCGGGCCCACCGCGCGCAACCTGGTGCTGTTCGGCGCGCCCGGCTTCGCCTACGTGTACCTGATCTACGGCAATCACTATTGCCTGAACGTCTCCTGCATGGCGGAAGGCAAAGCGGGGTGCGTGCTGTTTCGCGCGCTGGAACCGGTTGTTGGATTGACGCAGATGTTTGCAGCGCGCGGGCTTTCTGTGCCGGAACGCGAGCCGCGCGTAACGGACTTGCGGTTGTTGACCACCGGTCCCGGCCGGCTAACGCAGGCGCTGGGCATCACGCGCGCGCGCGACAACGGCAAGGACCTGACCACGTTTTCCGACCTCACCATCCTGGATGACAAATGGCGCGCCGGCCGCGTTGTGACCACGCCGCGCGTAGGGATTAAGAAAGCGGTTGAGGAGAAGCTGCGGTACTTCATCGCGCAGAATGCGTTCGTGTCGGGCGCCAGGGCGTAGACACCACCGAGACACCGAGTTCACCGAGCAAGTTTTTCAGATTGATTCCTCGGCGATTCTCGGTGTCCTCTGTGCCTCGGTGGTGAGTCATTTCAAAGGACGATGTTGTCAATGAGCCGCGTGTTGCCGATGAAGGCCGCCACTGCTACCAGCGCACCGTGGGAAATGTCGCTGACGGGATCGAGCGTGTCCGGATTGACGATTTCCAGATAGTCCAGCCGTGCGCCGGGTTCTTCGGCCATCACCTGCTTGCCCGCTTCGATCAGTATTGCGGCGCTGTGCTCGCCGGTATCGGCCAGCGTCTCGACGCGCATCAGCGCGCGGTGCAGCGCAAGAGCCTGCCGGCGCTGCTGCGGATCCAGGTAAGCGTTGCGCGAGGACAACGCCAGGCCGTCCTTCTCGCGCACGATGGGGCAGACCACGATGCGCACAGGAAGATTCAGGTCGCGCACCATGCGGCGGATGATTGCCACCTGGGCTGCGTCTTTCTGGCCGAAAAACGCGAGGTCCGGTTCGACGATATGGAACAGCTTGGCGACGACGGTGGTGACGCCGCGAAAATGCCCCGGCCGCGTTCGCCCGCAGAGCCTGTCGCTTAAGCCCTCGACGGTAACAAAGGTGGTCGCGCCCAGCGGATACATGGCGTCGTTCGAGGGCGCGAAGAGCAAGTCAACGTTTTCCGCCTCCAGCAACTGGCAGTCGCGCTCGAACGTGCGCGGATATTTGGCGAGGTCTTCCTTCGGTCCGAATTGCAGTGGATTGACGAAGAGGGAAACGGCGACCACGTCCGACTGCGCCCGCGCCGCGAGGATCAGCGAGAGGTGTCCCTCGTGCAGCGCGCCCATGGTCGGGACCAGCCCGATGCTGCGGCCGTCGCGGTGGCGCTGCGCGCAAGCGGCGTGCATGGAGTCGGGAGTGTCGAGAATTGTCACGGAAAGTTTGTTAGGCGCTGCATGCCAGGTTCAACCAATTGTCATTCGACCCTGAGCGAGGCCGAAGGGGAAGAATCTGCTTTGCCATGGAAAAACAGCAGGTTCCTCGCTGCGCTCGGAATGACACAACCCAAGGGTCGCGTAAAGGGCGGCTAATCTCCCGATCGCATGCTGTGCTTGCGCTCCAGGATGGTTTCCAGCGCCGCGCGCGTGTCCTTGGGCAGGTGGTACGACTCTGCGTCGTTGGGATAGCCGCCCGCGACGACATCATTCTTGTAGCTTTCAACGGCGCCGCGCATGACAGCGCCGACGTCGGCGTACTGGCGCACGAATTTTGCCGGCGTGCCGAAATTCAGGCCGAGCATGTCGTGAATCACCAGGATCTGCCCATCGCACTCCGGTCCGGCGCCGATGCCGATGGTCGGGGTGTGCACCTCGGCGGTGATCATCGCCGCCACCTCGCGCGGGATGCCTTCCAGAACCATGGAAAACACGCCGGCGCGATCCAGCGCCACCGCGTCGCGCATAAGTTGCTCGATCGCGGTGAGCGTTTTGCCCTGGACTTTGTATCCACCCATGGCGTGCACCGACTGCGGCGTCAGGCCGATGTGCCCCATCACGGGAATTTCGGCGTCAATGATGCGGCGAACGATGTCGGAGCGCTTTTCGCCGCCTTCGATCTTCACCGCCTCCGCGCCCGCTTCTTTCACAAAGCGCGAAGCATTGCGCAAGGCCTCGTCGGCGCCGAGGTGATAGGACGCAAAGGGCATGTCGGCAACCAGCAGCGCATGCTTGATGCCGCGGCGCGCGGCGCGCGTGTGGTGCAGCATCTCTTCCATGCTGACCGCCAGCGTGTTGTCGTAGCCAAGCACGACCTGGGCGAGCGAATCGCCGACCAGGATAACGTCAATCCCGGCTTCGTCGACCAGGCGCGCGGTGGCGTAATCGTAGGCGGTGAGCGCGGTAATGGGCTCGCGCCGCAGTTTCTTGTCCAAAAGAGAAACGGTGGTGATTTTCTGGCGGGAATCGCCGATGGGAACAACGCTCACTTCAGCCTCCAGTGCAGTTCCGCCGCAGCGGATACCGCCTGTACCCGGAAGGACCGGGCAGTTACTTACCAAGATGCGGGCAGAGCTATTGTAGGCGCAATTCTTTCCAAGTCGAAGCGAAATCTGGGCCCGGCCTAGCGCGCGCTGCGGCGGTCACCCTTGCGGCGGTCGCGCTGGCGGCGCTCCTTGCCCGAGCGAGTCGAACCCGGCCGCGATGGGATAGCGGGGTCGCGCCGGTCCTTCCCCGTACGGATCGGCGCTTTTCGACGGTTACCCTGACGGCGCTCCACGGATGCAGCCATAACTTCCCCCCTGTATTCTTGCCTTGTGCGAACTATCTTACCTGAGCCGCGCCGGCGGGCAAGCATCGGGCGCGCACCGAAGGCTATTCACCTTTACAATCGCGCCGATGAGCGGGGTCACTAGCCCGAGGCGGTGAGTTCGACGTAGAACTCCTGCAACGGGTAGCCGAGTTCGCGCCAGCCATGAAACCCGCCGGCCAGCGGACGAACCTGAGTTACTCCCAAGCGCTTCAACTGCTGCGCCACCCGGGCGCTGGTCGCTTCGTTCGGTCAAGTGCAATAGAGGATGACCTCGCGATCGCGCGGGATCTCGGTGTGGCGCTGTTCAATGTCGCTGGGCGCCAGCCGAATCGCGCCCGGAAGCACCTGCGGGTAGGGGAGAAAATCGAGCGGATGGCGGAGGTCGATGATGGCCAGCGGCTCGCCGGCGTCCAGTTTGGACTTCAAGTCCTCGGGGCTGATGCGGGCCATCCACAGCTCGCGCTGGAAGCGGCGGCGCGCCAGATATTTTCTGATGATATAGGCGGCCAGTCCCAGCGCAAGCAGAACGACCGCGACATTCCCCAGCCGCGAGAAGTAGAACGCCAGGCGCTCCAGTTTCTCGCTGAAGAGATACCCGACCAGCACCGCGCCACCCATGTAGAACAGCGCCCCGAGAGAATCCAGGAGCAGAAAGCGCGGCCAGCGCATGCCGGTCATGCCGGCCATGGGCGGCGCCGCCGTATTCAAGCCGGGAATGAACTTGGCCAGCAGCAGCGAGCGCGTGGCATGATTCTGGAATGCGTCTTCGGTGCGGCGGACGCACGACTCCGGCTCCAGCGAAATGCGGCACAGCAGGCCGAGGATTTTGCCGCCACGGCGGCGTCCCAGCTCGTACCACAGCAGGTCGGCAATGATGGAAGCGACTACTGCGAGCGCAATGGGCAACGGAAAACTGAATTTGCCTGCGCCGGCCAGTGCGCCGGCCGCCAGCAGCAGCGGAAGCGATGGGATGGGCAGACCCAACTGCTCCACCAAGACCCAGGCGAACAGCAGCGTGTAACCGTGCTGGATGAGGAAATCGATGGTTTCGCGCATGGCAGTCGGGCAATCCGGCTCAGGTAACAGATGCTCTAGCAGCAGACGGCGAGCAAGAAATATTGCTCGGTGCGCATAGGACAAGAATCGCATCCTTCCGGCGGAGGCCTAACTGGCGGCGGAGGCCTAACTCGCGGCGGAGGCCGGCAGGAGAACGGCTTGACCGCACTCCAGGTCGAGGAGCTTCTGTTTCAACGCGAGTCCGCCGCCGTAGCCGCCGAGCGTGCCGTCAGAGGCAATCACGCGATGGCAAGGCACGATGATGGCGATGGGATTGTCGTGGTTGGCCAAGCCGACGGCGCGGAAGGCTTTCGGGCGGCCGATGGCGCGCGCCTGGTCGGCGTAGGTGCGGGTCTCGCCGTAGGGAATTTTCAAAAGCGCGTGCCAGCAACGCATCTGGAAATCGGTTCCGCGAAGATCCACGGGAACGGTGAAGTCCCGCAGTCTTCCCGCAAAATATTTTTCCAGCTCGCGGCGATAGGGGGCGAGCTTGTCGTCGGAGTAGAGCCAGGTGGCCTTGGATTTCCGCTGCAGTTGCGGACGAAATTCCAGCGCGACCAGGCCGCGTTCGGAGGCGATGAGTGTGAGCGGTCCGATGGGAGATTGCCAGGTGGAGTAGTAGAGCGTTTCCATGTGGCCAGATCGTAACACCGCGCACGATCAGGCGCTGTCCAGGCTAAAGTCGTTCGTCGAAGACTGAGTGCCCGCTACGTCGGCTCGTCACTGCCGAACAGCGCCGGGGCCTCCCGAGTCGCCCATGACTCGACCACAATCTCGAGAGACGCTGCTAATCGGCTCGAAGGGGCCTCCTTTCTACGTGAAGCCGACCGCCCAGAAAAGGACTTCGCGATGCGATACCACATCGCGCCTTGACATCTGTCACGGACAAATGATCACGGAAAGTGTGCAATCCCCGTTGGCGATCGAGAGGTCCTGGACGATGGCCAACGGATACGTGCCCGCGGCTGACGCACGGTGCCACATCGTGCTTGTACCAGGGTTCGGCGGCTTCGACGCGCTTGGACGTGTCCAGTACTATGCGGATATCACGCGCCTGTTTCAACAATGGAAGCGCAGATATGGTCCATTGCCGGCAGTGCTTCACTACTTCGATAACCTCCCAACCGCAGCGGTAGTGACTCGCGCAACACGATTGCGAAAGTACCTTGCCAAGCGCATGGCGCGGGGCGAGATTCTCGAGAACGATCAGGTCGTTCTGGTAGGCCATTCGACCGGCGGGCTCGATATCCGCCAGCTCATTTGGGACCTGCACGACCTCAAGAACCGTCGGGTTCCCGTCGATGGCGGATGCAGCGTAAGCGCGCGTGCAATTCGCCGTTGCCTGAAGGGCGTCGTATTTCTCTCCGTTCCCCATTGGGGTACCAACGTGGCGGATTGGGTGTACTCCCATTCCGTTCTGCGCAAGACCGTGATCGCTGACTTGCGGGCTGCCTTCGCGGGTTCGCACCTGTACCTGCTCGACCGGATCGAAGCAGGAATCGCAGGCAGCGCTGCCGCGTTTAGCGGCGCAGAAATGCTCCTGGCATTGCGGGACGCTCTGACCGAGGCCAATGACCACGGCGGGCAAGATCCGTCGCGGATCGCCGACGCGCAGGAAGCCGCATCCGAACTCGAATTGTATTTGAGCCATATGGCGGCGGACTTCCGGGTGATCAACGATCTCACTTCCGAGCCGCATGAAGGCGAGATGAGCCCGGCGCACTTCGACGACGAGGACCGCAAAAAAGAACTTGCTCTGTGGAACAAACCGCTGATCCGGACGTTGTCGTATGCGACTGTCGGTGGACGCCCGTTTCGCTTCCCTTCGCGCTCCGGATGTCCCGCACCCGTTTTCAGTCTGACAAACCCATGCGACTACCTTGACATTACCCAAAGCTGCGGGCTGAGTGCCGGTACCGACGTTTCCTATCGGTTCTGCTACCGGGCATGCGCCGGCGGGCCGTTCCGGTGGCCGATAGGGTCAGGCAAAGTGACGAGAGTACTCGGACCGCCTCCGGCTCAACCGATCGAGCTATGGGACAACGATGGCATCGTCAACACCGCTTCCATGCTCTGGCCCGGGTGCGAGACTACGCTGGTCCTGGCCGACCACCTGGACATCGTTGGGCACTACCGATTGAGACCTGCACAACCAGAACCGGCCGAACCGGGCAGCGAACCACCCCGCACTTACCAGTCCTACGATTCTCTCCAGTCTTCGCCACTATTTGACGAGAAGACCTTTAAGGATGTCTGGACGGAGATCTTCTTCTTCTCCGCCATCCCAAGCGCATTTGGTCAGCACAAGAAAAGCCAGCCCAGGTCCGTAGCGACGGCGGCCGCGGCAGGGACAGGATGCTGAGTTTCGAAAGTATGGTCCGGTGCCGCGTCTGAACGAGCGGATGTCCTCCAATTTTGTGCTGGGGTGTTCCACCTCGAATCTCTGATTGCTCCGGAGGTCGCTGTACGGACGGCTGCGCAGTCCCCGCGCTGATGGCGTATCCTTGGGCAGAAATGGCGTTTTGTAGCCACTGCGGAAAACGGGCGGAAGGAGGGCGTTTTTGTGCTGCCTGCGGGGCACCGATTGCGCCCGACGCGGTCGTGGCCATGACCGCCGAACTCCATCGCCACCACAAACAGATGCGCCTCATGGTGGTCGTGCTTGGCCTGGTCGTATTAACCGGGGGGCTAATCGTCATCCGGGTGATGTTCGTCCAACGGGCAGCCCGCTTCGGCGGCGAGACCTCCGCTGCCGCGCTCCAGCCACCGCTTCCCACCCAAAAAGGTAGCGCCGCGCAGACTCCGCCAGGTCAGGCAATCGCTCCCGACACATCCATATCGCAGCCGCCGCAGCAACCCGTAATCGTCCCGGACGCCAACCACCCCGCGAGCCACTCGTCGGCGGGCAGCATCGACCCGCAGGCGGTGCAGAGCGCGTTGAGCACCCTGGGTCAGCAGGGCAAGCAGGGAGACCCATCCCTGCAACGACTGCCGGCGCCAGCGGTGGGTTCGTCCGACTCCGACCGTTATCCCGGCTCGCAGCCGGTCGAGGTTAAGGACGCCAACCTCCCCGACATCGGCATCCCCGTTGCCAGCGAGGTCTATACCACTTCCGACTCCGTCGCAACGGTCATCAGCTACTACCGGCGGCGCTACCCCGACGCCGAAGTGACGGAAATCAGCGGCCAGAAGATTATTGCCGTCAACCGGCCGGGGGCCACCAAGGTGTTCGCCATCGGCACGACCGGCTCGGAGACGCGAATCGCAATCGTGCAGCCGGCTCATTGAAGCTCACAGGTGGATTGCTTGCGGGTGGCCCGTCACACAGGAGCAGGTCGGCAGTTGAGAACTCAAGTCCAGAATGTCACGTTCCACAAGCCGACTTCCCGGTACTGATCTCGTCATGGCGAGGCCAGATTACTTCCGGATCGCCGACTAACCGCCCAAGTGGACGCGTGATGAGCTTCAATCCCGCCAGGGTGCGTGTTTACCCGCATGACAGTGAAGCTTCATTCTTGACACTGCGGGCTACATGTGTCGCCTGAACAAGCAAAAGGCAAGTCCGCAGACCGCTCAGAGGCACGGCGTGCGTCAGCGCGTCATGGCGTTTTCGGTCGGAGTTCGGGGACCGACCTGGGGGCGATCTTCTATCCGTGGAACTCCAGCCAGCCGGAGCGGTTAATGGGTTCCCGCCGGGCTGTCCAAGTCAAGGCCAGCCACGTGGTCTTCACTCGGGCGGCGCCGGTGGCGTCCCCGGATCCTCGGCCCCCGCCACGTGCGGCCCTGCCCTCCGGCGACGCAGCCACACCACGAGCAGCAGGATGACGATTACGAGGGCCAGCCCGGCCGCCCCGGCCGCGACGTCGCGACGCACGTCGACGCTACCGATGCGAACCATCGCGTTCAGGCGGCCCTGGGAGTCGACCCTATACGTCCCGGTCCGGCTGGCACCGAACAGGGTAGCGGCCTCGGTCGATGAGAGCCGGACTTTCGTGTCCGTCGAAAAGAGGCAGGGTTCCTTGTCGACGAACGGGACCCACCCCGTAATGACGGCGTAGCGGAACTCTGCCGGTGCCTGGGAGGACTCCTTCACGTTGATCGTGAACTGGCGAACCTCGCTGGCTTCGTAGTCCCCCTGGAACCCTTTGCACTCGAGGCGGCGCACTCGGGAAGCGTCGACCCACAGACGCGATACGCGCAACTCCATGTTGGCGGGCTGCGCCTCGCCCCCGATCGTGAGGTTGAGCGTCATCTCCCGGATTTCGTCGATGTTTCCCAGGAGCCATCCTCGGACCGTGAGCCGCGCCACGAAAGGACCGACGCCCTGGCAACCCTCCGCTTCGTGGGCGGCACAGGCCACGCTGAACGCCTCGAGCGCGGAGATACCGTCACCCTTCTTGACGAACTCCCCGGCAAGCTCGAGGCAGCGCCGAGGGTCTTCGAGCCTACACCCCTTCGCCACGACCACTTTTTCCGGCGCCTCCGCGGGTTCGGCCGCGTACACCGGCCTCCACGACGCGTGGGCTAGACAGATGCCGATGATTAGGGCGATGACTCTCAATTGGTTTTTCCCATCCTTCGCGATCTGAACTGTGCGCTCCGGCGAACGACAGTAGGCTTGCCGACCGAGCAGGTGAGAGGTTACACACCAGCAAGCGGCCAGGCAGTGACCATGAACACCTTCTTTGGTGATGAGTCCAGTGGAGGGGGCAACCGCTAGCACGACCAGGCCATCCCCGTGCTGGAAGTGGAACGCGACCATCGCCTCGGCATGGAATGTGGTCCAAGCTCAACTGGACGTGTAACGGGCTAACCGGAACTAATGCCTCCGGATTGGTCCCGATAAACGCCCTTGTGATCACGTTACTCCCGGATTGTCGCCGACTCGGTAGCAATTCCACCGCCCGCCTGGACGTTAGGTCGGCGTAACCGGGCCGCCTCGCTCCGAAGTCGGAAATCACCAATGAAAAAGCCCCTCGCTGTCGAGAGGCTTTAACTCCGAGTTCCTGTCAATGCGCCGGAGCCCAGGAACTCGGGGGGGGCGCCCGGTACGCGCGGGGGAGCCACGTACCGGGCTTCGGGGTTGCTACTGCTGAGGATTCGACTGCGGCGGCGGAGTGCTGGGGGAAGCGCTCTGCTGTGCAGGCAAAACCATCTGAGCGGTAGCCGGAGAAATACTGGTTGCCGGAGCGGTGATGTTCGAAGTCGGGCTGTTCGACATCGGGGCGCTGAGCTGCTCCAGGTCGTTCTTCAGCAGGCTGACTTCGACGCGGGCGCCGCGCACGCGCTTCGCCGTACCGTCGCTCGACGGCATGGGAGCATTGCCCAGGCCGAGCACATGCACGCGGTACACCGGGATGTCGTTGTTGATGACCAGGTAGCGGCGGACGGCGTCGGCCATGCGCTGCGAGCTCTCGATTGCCGACTCACCGCGGCCGGCGGAGAAGCCCTGGATTTCCACGATGTAGCCCTTCTGGTCTTTTATTCCGTTCGCCATGTCGTCGAGCACGTCCTTGGCTTTCTTGCTGAGCACGGTCTGGCCGGGACGGAAGCGGATTTCGGTCTGCGTGACCGGCTTGTACTGGTCAATGTTGGTGACTACCTGCTCGACGGTCTGCAGGCGCGTGGTCGCCTGGGTGGCGGTCTGCTGCGCCGCCTGGGCACGGTTGCCGGCGTCCACGGCGTGCAGATCGGCTTCATTGGCCTTGTTGTGCGCCAACTGGATGCCTTGCTGCGCGCGGTAGTCCACGTCCTTGATGTTCTTGGCGTTGGCGGCGGTCAGCTCATCCAGTTCGTTAGTGCGTTCGCGGATCGGGCCGAGCTGGCGCTGCACGTACTTCTTGCGCGCGAAGGGGTTGATCTTGCCCCAGAAGCCTTCGTGCCGCTCGGCGGTCAGGGGCTGGCGCGCCTGCAGGTCATGGTCGGCGGCCTTCTGGTCGGGCGTCTGCCGGGGAGCCGGGGGCTGGTCCTGCGGTAAAGCCGGGAGCTGCTGGGCCGAGTTATCCACTTGCGACATCGGGGGTGGGTTGTTCTGATTGCTGGAGCTGGGGGAGATCTGCGCGGCAGCCGGAAGGATCAAGGTGGCGGCCAGCGACAGAGCGATCCAGAAACGAGTCTTCATTGCGAAATTCCTCCGAGAAACGTGAGCGGCACATCCCGGCAGCTTGCGCCAGGGCGAGAACTGATCGCGCTCCGGAAGGTTGATAATCAAATCAGTTGCCAAAGTTCTCTTTAGTTTTTCGCCTGTAAATGACTGAAGAGTAAAGACGTGGCGTTTGCGGCCAGGTGACGCGGTACGTAGGAAAGGGCGGAGTAAGGTAATTTTGTCGGGGCGGGAGTTGCGAGTTGCGAGTCGGGAGTCCCGAGTCCTGAGCCGCGAGTCGGAATCTCTCCATCGCGCACAGTTTTCCCGGCGCCGTGAAGTGGCCGTTCGTGCGACCTGTTCTAACCGGCGTTAACCGCTGGTTGATTCACCACTGGCAAGGACGCGCCGGCCACCGCCTCCGGCACCCCGCCGAAGCGCCGCTCGCGCCGGTGAAACTCTTCTACCGCCAAGGCCAGATCGTCGCCGTCGAAGTCCGGCCACTTGCGCTGGGTGAAGACAAACTCGGCGTAGGCCGCTTCCCACAGCAGGAAGTCGCTGATCCGCTGCTCGCCTCCGGTGCGGACCAGCAAATCCACGTCACAGGCGGCATCGGCGTACATGGCATCGGCCATCGCCTGCGCGAAAGCCTCGGGGGTGAGTTGCTTGGGGCGCTCGCCAGCGCGCATGGCCAGCGCCGCTTCCATCGCCATGCGCCGCGCCGCTTCCAGGATGACCTCGCGCCCGGAATAATCCACCGCCAACCGCACCAGCAGCCTGCGGCCATGGCGGGTGGCGTTCTCGGTGGCCTCGATTGCAGTTTGCAGCAGGTCGGGCAAGCGGTCGCGGCGGCCGATGACGCTGATGCGCACGCCTTTCTCCGCGCATTCCTCCGCCTCCGACCGCAGGTAGCGCAGGAACAGCCGCATCAGCGCCTCCACTTCGGGACGCGGACGGCGCCAGTTGTCGCTGGAGAAGGCGTAGAGCGTGAGCGTGCCGATGTCCAGGTCCGGCGCCGCCTCGATCACCCGCCGCACCGCCTTGGCGCCTTCGCGATGCCCGGCCACCCGCGGCAGCCCGTGGCTACGCGCCCAGCGCCCGTTCCCATCCATGATGATGGCGACGTGCAGCTTGGCTTTGCCGTTGTCTCCCGCAGCGTTCATTCGGCCTTCCTTCCCCGGTTCCGCCTCTGGCCGGCAGCGACCGGCAACCATCCTTGCTACAAATAACTTTGTGTTGCAAAGCAAGCATTCAAAAAAAATCAGCCCTGCCGGGTTGCCCGGATAATCTCTTCCATGCGGTCCAAATATCGCTGCAGCGACTTGCGCCCGGTGACGGTCAGCCAGAACTCGGTCTTGGGGACGCGGCCATCGAAGTACTTGTCGCAACCGAGGTAGCCGGCTTCCTCCAGCTTGCGCGCGTGCACGCTGAGGTTGCCGTCGGTGGTGCTGAGCAGCCGCTTCAGCTCGTTGAAACTCAGGCGGTCGTTCACCGCCAGCGCGCTGACGATGCCCAGCCGGATGCGCTCGTGGATCATGGGATCGAGATCGGGAACGGCCTGTTCGGCGCGCGGACGCGCCACCGTCTCCCGCCGGCGCCCGCGTTCTTCGCTGCTTCCGTGCCGTCCTGGTTGTGCCTTACCCACCGTGCCTCCTTGCGATCAGCGTTCCGAACACCGCGTGCAGCCCGCAAAAGCCGCTCAGCATGAACCAGTTCTCCCAGGGGCCGGGGGCCAGCAGCGCCAGCCCGCCCAACAGCATGAAGCAACTGCCCATGGCGGGCACGATGCGCACCGAAAACGCGCCGCCGCTGACCACCGCCGTGCCGTACAGCAGCAGCCACATGCCGGGAATGGCGTGCAGCGAACCGCCGCGGTACATGGCCGCGGTCAGCACCGCGCCCACCAGCATGGGCGGCATGAAATTCAGCAGAAAACGCCGGCCCGGTCCGGAGAAGAGCGGAACCTGCGCCCGCCGCGCCTTTTGCCGCATGGCAACCATCGCCAGCGCCAGCGCCACCACGCCTTCGGCCAGCCACACGAACATCCAGCGCTCGAACTGCGCCTGCCACCAGGCGACGCCCGCCGCCACCAGCGCCGTCGCCGCCATCCCCACCATGCCCCATCCGGGAACGGCGGTGAACGAGGCCGAGTTCTCCAGCGTCTGGCGGATGAAATGCAGGTCATCGAGCGCGTTGCTGGTGGTGACGGCCGGCCGCACGCGGGTTGCCCGGCATCGCCTTGCATCTGCCATGGGGGTAGAAATATCTTGGATTGGAGGTGTTGTCAAGTACTTTGTTATACAAAGTGACCGGAAATTTCGGTAGTGTCCTAATTTGAATGCGACGTTCGGTTAGTCATGGTGGAAATAGAAGAGGTTCCCGTCCAGATCCTTTACGGTGAACTGCCGTAATCCCCAAGGCTTTTTTTCCAGAGGATCCACGATGTTTGCACCTAACGACTTCAGTTCCTGGTGCGACGCATCTATATCTTCGGCGAACACCCAGTGCACGGCAGGTTCAAACGGCGGCTTCCTCTTCCGAAAAAATATTGGCCCCATATCACCGTGTGACACTGCCCCAATTTCTTTGCCTGGGTAAAGCCATCCGATCTCAAAGCCGAGTGCATCTCTGTAGTGCTGTTGTGCGCGTTCGACATCAGCGACCGGCAACTCCGGCACTGGCTTGCCAATTGAGTTCATTTTCTCTCTTGCGCCCACAGAACTCTCCTTGCACTCCTTTATGCAACAAGACCGCCAGAGCGTCAAATTAGGACACTACCGAAATTTCGAGCATTCGGCTATCGGCTATCGGCCGACGGACCCCTCGCCGACAGAGCGCAGGCGTGACACGTCAGTCATCGCTCCTGACGACTGAAGACTGACGACCGAAGACTATTTCTTCGATTTTTCCGTGGTCACCGTCACCCGGATCGGGCTCGGGTTCGCCAGCCGCACCAGCGGGTCGGAAACGTAGGCGTGGGTCACAAAGGTCGCCGTGCCCACCACACCGGAGGCGTCCACCGGATCGGTAATCGCTGTCTCCACGCCGCGGACGTGGGTGGCCGGGCCCACGATGGTCACCGACTGGGGAATCGCCGTGACCTGCTCGATGCGATAGCCGGAGGCGAAGGTCCCGATCACGCGCGGCTTCACTTCCACTTGCCGGCTCTCGCGACGGTCGAAGCTGATGCGGATTTGCGCCGGCACCGCCTGCACCACCTGCACGCCGTCGGGGACGTGAATCCGCGCCGGCGAAAGATCGTAGGTGCGCTCGCCGGGCTGCACGTTGGCCAGGTCAATCACCGCGTGCACCTCCGAGGCCGAAAGGTCGCGCACGGCGCGCACCGGCCCGCGTACCCGCACCTGCACCTGCGGAATGGTCTCCGAGTTGATCTCCAGATGTTCCGGCGAGTTGTGAAATTCGATGGGCACGTTGAGCGCGACCTCCGCCACCGGATCGCGGGTCACCGCCATCCACAGCAGCACCGCCACGGCGAGCGACAGCACCTTTAGCGCGAAGTTGTGGAACACGTATTTGCGGAGAAAATTCATCGCTTCATTTGTGATTTAGTGATTTGTGATTTAGCGATTGCCAAAAGCAGTGCAGCGCCTATCACTGACCACAAATCACTAAATTGCTAAGTTACCAATCCACTCGCGACTCGCGACTAATCGTGGTCCGCCCTCTCCAGCTTGGGGGGCGCCAGGCGACGTTCCGCCTGCTCCGCCGTAGTGGCAACCGGAGTCGGCAGGGTGGTCGGCGGCACGTAGCGGCGCAGCAACTCGCTCAGCCGCTCGCGCAGCGTCTCCACGGAGATGTCGCGCTCGATATTGCCGGCCACGGCGATGCTGATCGCCCCGTTTTCTTCCGACACGATGACCGCGATCGCGTCCGTTTCCTCGGTGATCCCGATGCCGGCGCGATGCCGCGTTCCCATTTGCGTGGACAGCACCGGGTTCATGGAAAGCGGCAGGAAGCAGGCGGCGGCGGCGATGCGGTCTTTCTGGATGATGACCGCGCCGTCATGCAGCGGCGCGCTCGGCCGGAAGATGGTGGCCAGCAGGTCGTAGGAGAGCTGCGCGTCCATGGGCACGCCGCTTTCGATATAGGTGCGCAGCCCGATTTCGCGCTCGATCACCACCAGCGCCCCGGTCTGGTTCTGCGCGAACAGGTTGGCCGCCAGGACGATGTCGTCATACGATTCCGCCACCGCCGCCGACATGCGCGACAAGGTCAATTTCCTACCCAGCTTGGCCAGCGCGAACCGAATCTCCGCCTGGAACACGACAATGAGCGCGAAAATGGCGTACGGCAGCAGCGTGCCGACCAGCCAGTTCACCGTCTTCAGTTCGAAGGCGTGCGCCAGGTAAAAGGCCAGCGCCAGGCCGCCGACGCCCACCAGGATGGGCACCGCGCGCGTGCCTCTGATCAGCACCAGGAATTCGTAAATGAGCACGGCCACGAGCAGGATGTCGATCACCGACACCGCCGACACGTGTGGCCACTGTAGCCAGGCTGGCGTCACCTACGCGCTCCCTTCCGTGCAATGCGCCGGACAACGACAGGTTAATTGTAATGCAATCGGAGCGATGGCCGCGGCCCGATGAATGGCCGAGTTGGGAGACGACTTAGGAGTTCTTCTTGCGCACGTGCAACACCTTCTGCACCTCGGCAATGACCTCGCCGCTTTCGTCGGTGACCTCCACCAGGAACGTGGGCTCGATCTTGGGCTGCGTTTGCAAGCCGCGCCGGATCCCTTCAATCTGCTCGTCGGACAAACGAAAGCGCGCCACGACTCTGCCTTTGCCCGGCTTGCGGAAGCGAATGTTCGCCGACTTGTCCCAGACGATGTAGTCGCGGCCCAGGTTCTGGATCAGCATCAGCATGTAGAACGGGTCGGTCATGGAATACAGCGACCCGCCATAATGCGTGCCGACGAAATTGGCGTTCCAGAAATGCAGGTTCATCTCCACGTCGATCTCTTTCCAATCGGACTGCAAGCGCTTGACCCGGATGCCAGCGCCCAGCAATGGTGGCCACAGGTTCAGCAACCGTCGCATGTTCCGCTTGTGCAGTCTTGGCATGGGTCCTACTCCGTCGTCTTCTTCACGGTTGCGGCAATCGTGCCCCGGCTCACCCGGGCGCGGATCTCATTCCCCGGCTTCACCTGTCGCGCATCCTTGACCAGATTTCCCCTGGCATCGAACACCAGCGCGTAGCCGCGTTCCAGGATGCTCAACGGCGAGAGCGCTTCCAGGGTTGCGCGCAGTCCCTCGAAGCGCGCCCGCCGGCGCGCCAAATCCGACCGCGCCGCCGAGGCCAGCGCCGACGTGTGGGCGTCGAGGTCGCGCCGCATTGCGTCCAGGGTTCGCCGCAGGTCGCGCGCCCGCACCCGAGCCGACGCCGTATCCAGCCGCGTCCGGTACTCGTGCAAACGCCGCCGTTCCGCCGATGCCAGGCGGAACACCAGCTCGTCCAAGCGCTGCTGGCGGCGCCCGATCAGATCGTGCATGCGGGCGAACGCGCCGTGCTGCGCCAATTGCGTGAGCGTCTGCCGTGCCATCAGCAACTGGTAGCGCGCCGCCCGAGCCAGCCGCTGCCGAAACGTTTCCACGCGCTGCTCGAGCTGGTGCTGCGACTCGATCACCAGTTCCGCCGCCGCCGAGGGCGTGGGCGCCCGCAGGTCGGCGACGAAATCCAAGATCGTGAAATCGGTTTCGTGCCCGATCGCGGAGATCAGCGGCAACTCCGACGCCGCCGCCACGCGCGCCAATCCTTCATCGTTGAACGCCGCCAGGTCCTCCATGGACCCGCCGCCACGCGCCACCACGACGACGTCCACGTTGCCGGCGCGATTGAAATACTGGATGCCGGCGCTGACCTCGCCCGCCGCCGCCTCGCCCTGCACCTGCGCCGGATAGATGAGCACGTTGAGCCCGCGGTGCCGCCGCTGCACGATGTTGACGATGTCGCGAATGGCCGCGCCCCGGGGCGAGGTCACCACGCCGATCCTCCGCGGCAGCGCCGGAATCGGCCGCTTGCGCGCCGGGTCGAACAGCCCTTCCGCCGCCAGCTTCTGCTTGAGTTGCTCGAAGGCGATCTGCAACGCGCCCGCGCCCCTGGGCTCCAGGTACTGGGCCGAGAGTTGCAGTTCGCCGCGCGTTTCGTACACCGTCACCCGGCCGCGCGCGATCACCGCCATGCCGTCGGCGGGCTTGAACCGCAGCAGGCGCGCCTGCGAGCGGAACATCACCACCCGCATCTGCGCCCCATCTTCTTTCAGCGTGAAGTACAGGTGTCCCGACTCCGCCGGCCGGTAATTGGAAATCTCGCCTTCGACGAACACGTCGGTGTACTCGCGCTCGACGGCCGAGCGCACCGCGCTCATCAGGTCCCTGACCGTCCAGATGCGCCGCGCCGGCGCCTGGAAGGTGAACCCCAGTTGGTCGGGAAGGGACATGGAGGGCAGTGTAACTCAGGGAGGCTTCGGGCTTCAGGCGCAAGGCACAGGGGACAAGGCGAAGAGCACAGCCGCGGAGCGGCGGAATTCGTTAGCCCACCGCGCGGCAGCGGTGGGTAGTCGTTCCCCTATAATACGAGCCCCGGAGGGGCGGCACATGAGCCATTCCTACTGCACGAATCTTGTCCATTGCGTGTTCAGCACCAAGAACCGTGCCGCGATCATTCCCGCGGAATTCCAGGAGCAACTGTGGGCCTACCTGGAGGGAATTGCGAACCACCATCACATGCCGTTGCTGGCGGTTGGCGGAACCGCTAACCACGTGCATCTTCTGGTCTCAATCCCCAGTACGACAACGGTAGCTTCGGCCATCAATCGGTTTAAGGCGAATTCGTCGCGATGGTTGCGCGAACACGGCAACAATTTCGAATGGCAGAAGGGGTATGGCGCGTTTAGCGTCAGCCCGTCGCAGGTGCCGGCCGTCAAGGATTACATTCGCAACCAGGCGGAACATCACGCGAAACACACGTTCGAAGAGGAGTTCATCTCGTTATTGCAGAAATGCGGTGTGGCGTACGACCCGAAATACGTGTTCGGGTAGGTGCCGCGCCGCTGGCGCTCCGCCACGTATCCCAGCCTACCCACCGCTGCCGCGGTGGGCGAACGAATTCCGCGGCTCCGCCGCTGACAATCGAAACGGGTGATTTCCGGCCAAGACCGAAAAAGCCTAAAGCCGAAGACCGAACATCTCGTTATTGCAGCAATGCGGTGTGGCGTACGACCCGAAGTACGTTTTCGGCTAGGTGCCGCGCCGCTGGCGCTCCGCCACGTATCCCAGCCTACCCACCGCTGCCGCGGTGGGCTAACGAATTCCGCGGCTCCGCCGCTGACAATCGAAACGGGTGATTTCCGGCCAAGACCGAAAAAGCCGAGAAGCGAATACCAAGGACTGAAAACCGAAGACCGAAAACCTAAAACCGAAAACCTAAAACCGAAAACCGAAAACCCTTCCCACCTACCGGCTAAACCGGCCGATCAGGTACAACACCAGCGAGAGCACGATGCTGATCAAGATTGAGGTCACGATGGGAAAATACACCGTCGTATTTTTTCCGCGATAAACGATGTCGCCCGGCAGCCGGCCGATGGGCAGGTGCAGGCGGCCCCCGAAGACGAGAAGCACCCCGAACACCGCCAGCAGCACGCCGAGGAAGATCAGGATCTTGCCGAGCTCGGTCATCAGGTGAATTCTATGCGCGCAGAGCGACCAGCTACCACCTGCCAGCTACCTTATAATGGCTTCGCGCCCCATGAGTTCCTCCTCGCAGCTCTCCCGCGCCGACACGCCGGAAGTCTCCTGGTTCGAAAAGCCGTGGGCGCCGCCGGCGCTGGCCTGCGGTCTGGTGTTCCTGATTTACGCCGGCGCAGTGTGCTTCGAATTCGTGTACGACGACACCACCCAGATCCTGCAAAACCCCTGGCTGACCTCATTCTCTTACCTGCCGCGCTACTTCACCTCGCACGTCTGGGCGTTTGCCAACATTGCCGGCGCTTACTGGCGGCCCCTGTTTCTCATCTGGTTGCTCCTCCACCGCATCCTGTTCGGAACCCATCCGGCGATGTGGCACCTGGACAGCGTTCTGCTGCACGTCGCCGCCACCGGGTTTGTTTACCTGCTCGCCCGCCGCCTCACCCGCGACCGCGCCGCCGGCCTCATAGCCGCGCTCATCTTCGGACTTCATCCCGCGCTGATCGAAAGCGTCGCCTGGATTTCCGGCGTCACCGATCCTCTGCTGGCGGTGTGTCTCGTCCCGGCATTTCTCACATTCCTGAACTGGCGCGAAAGCCGCTCACCACGCTGGCTGGCCACGTCCCTGGTGCTTTACGCGCTTGCCCTGATGTCCAAGGAACCGGCGATCGTCCTGGGGCCGCTGATTTTCATTTACGCGTGGATCTACTCCAACCACCGGAGCACCGGCCGCCTCCGCGACGCCTTCGCCGCCGTTGTCCCTTACATCCCGGTAACCATCATTTACCTCGCCATTCACCTGCTCGTGCTGCAGCGCGTCAGTTACTCCCGGACGCTGGCAACGCCGGCGCGCACCCTGCTTACCGCGCCTTCGCTGCTGCTGTTTTACCTGCGCACGCTGGTCTTTCCCGCGGTCATCAGCCCGCATTACAACTTCAAGCTTGTCACCGCCTTCTCCGCGATCCGGGTGCTGCTGCCGTGCCTGGTACTGATCGCCGCCGCCGTTCTGCTTTACCTGTCGGCGCGGGGTGATCGCGATCGCTCCCACCTGACCGCCTTCGCCAGCACCTGGATCCTGCTTCCTCTGCTGCCTGCCTTCTACCTGGCGCCGCAGGGCCCGCACGACTTCGCCCACGCGCGCTATCTTTATCTTCCGTGCATCGGTTTCGGCATCATCGTGGCAGCCGCGATTCGGCGCCTGCGGGTACCGGCGATGCAGGCAGGGGTCGCCGGCGCCATCGTCGTCCTGCTGGCCGCCGGCACCGCCGCCCAACAGCGTTACTGGACCAACGACATGACGCTGTTTTCCCGCGGCGTTGCGGTCGCTCCTGACAATCCCACCGCCCTCACCGGCCTGGGCATCGAGATCGGCAAACGCGGACGCTATCCCGAAGCCATCAACCTGTTTCAGCGCGCTCTCGCCATTGACTCCGACGACTGGCACCCCAACTTCTCCCTCGGCTACACCTATTTCATTCTCGGCCGCTATGCGGAAGCCGAGCCGCTGATCGCCCGCGCCGTTGCCATCAATCCCTGGGGCGCCGATCCCGACCAGTTTGCCTATCTCGGCCTGGTCGAATCGAAGCTCGGCGATTTGCCCAAGGCGGAGTGGGCGGTGCGCCAGGCGGTGCGGCGCCAGCCGAATCGCGAGCAATTCCGCTTTGCTCTGGCGCTCATCCTCGAGCAGGAAGGCAAACTCCCGGATGCGGTGAAGGAGTTAAAGGAAACACTGGCCATTAATCCCAACAACGCCAGCGCCCGAGGGCGCTTGGATCGTCTACAGAAGTCGTTGGTCGACAGTCGTTAGTCGTTGGCGCATTGCGCCTGCGCCGCAATCAAGCACTCTTACCACGGACGGCGAGCGACCAACGACCAACGACTTTCCCCACTCATCCCGGAAACGAAGACCGAAGACCGAAGACCTAAGACCTTAAGACCTGAGACCTGCTTTTCTACCATCCCATCCTCTTCCGCAAGCTCATGATGTGCGCCACGTGGTGCTTGCCGTGCCAGGCGTACAACCCGAGATAGCGGTCCAGGTTCAGTTCGCCCAGTTCCGGGTGCTTCAACTTGAACTCAAACTGCTCCGGGGTCATCGCTCGCAGCACCGCCACCCAGCGATGATGCAACGCCTCCAGCAGCACCAGCGAGGTCTCGATCGGCACCTGCACGTCCGCCAGTTCCGCCCACAGCTTTTCGTCGTAGGGCTTGACCGTAGGGTTCGGCTCGGTGAGCGCCAGCTTGAAACGGATGAAGGCATTCATGTGACTGTCGGGCACATGATGCACCACCTGGCGCACGGTCCAGCCGCCGGGACGATAGGGCGTATCGAGCTGCGATTCGCGCAGGTTGTGCACCGCGGCGCGCAACCGCTCCGGGGTAGCCGCGATCTCGTCGATGAAGTGCCGCCGCTGATCGTCCGTGTACGGGCCTTCGTAGTTGAATTTGCCGATGGGATAGCTCAGGTTGGGGGTCGCTGCGGTGCTCATTTGCACATTTTAGCGGGGAATTACAATTTCAAATTTTCAAGCTTCAAATTTACAATTCCGGGATGCAACATTCCCCGCGGTTCCTGCAAATCGTCAACGACGCCAAGAAGCGCGTCCGTGAAACCACCGTGGACGAAATCAAGCGTCGCCACGATCGCGGCGACCGCTTCACCCTGGTCGACGTCCGCGAAGAGAGCGAGTACGCCAAGGACCACCTGCCCGGCGCCATCCATTTGGGCAAGGGAATCATCGAGCGCGACATCGAGGTGAAAGTTCCGGACACCTCCGCCGAGGTCGTGCTCTACTGCGGCGGCGGCTTCCGCTCCGCCCTGGCCGCCGACAATCTGCAAAAGATGGGCTACAGCAATGTGGTTTCCATGGATGGCGGTATCCGCGAGTGGCGCCAGAAGAACTACCCGCTGACCGACCAATAGCCGGCTCAATTTTTTCTCAACCGCGATGCGCAGACTGCAACGCAAGCTGGAAGAATTCGCCGGGCCACGATGGCCCCGCTGGGTGCGGCTGCTGATCGGCCTTGCCGTGGTGGCCGCGGGATACGTGTGTTATCGCTGGCGCCTGGTGCACGCCAAGGAATTCGGCGCGCTTGGAATCGCGTTTGTCGGGGCACTGCTGCTTGTCCGCCGGGCGCTGTGGAAGGCGCGTGCCGGCCGAGTCCCGGAAGGGGCGAATCGCCAGTAGCCTGGGACCCAAGTCCTGGGCCGGAACTACTTCTGCTCCTCCGCCACCGCCGCGCACAGCTCGTTGATCGCCCGGCGCTGTCCATCGCGCGAGTAGAGAAACTCGAACCCATGCTCCGTCCCGCGCGTGTTGCGCACCATGGCATAGAGCGCGGGCATCGGCGGCATCTCCAGGCGCACCACCTCGCCGAGGTAGAGTTGGTCGGTGAGCCTGGCGCCCAGCCCGCCCTCTCCCACCACCACGGCGCGCCCGTGGAGCTTGCGAATGGGATTGTCTTCCCAGTAGACGGTGGCGTTCACGGGTCGGTTGATGAGATAGCGCGGAAACCGGCGGGATTGCACCGTACAGTACCTCTCAGTCTTGAATACTGGGACCTAAATTGTAGGGTGGGCGGTTCATCTTGTCGCGTCACGAAAGGCGCTGGCGGGAGGTAACGCCGGCGCCTAGCGCCGCTCTACCGCGCCTGGCGTCCCGCGTAGAGCTCCACGGAAACCAGACCTCGGTCTGGGTTTTCATCGTCCCGGGGGCGCTCCTCGATCAGCTTGTCGTCGGCTGCGGTGTGAAACGAGACGACCACCCAATCCCCGGCCCCCATCACCGGCCGATGCCACACGTTGGTAGGGATGGAGAGCCACCGCTCCTGCATCGGCGCTTGCGGATCGCTGCACAAAACGTGTGACACCCATTCCTGGGCATTCCACGTCTGCATATCGGCGGAACCGCGGTACGACATGAAGCGCTGGATGCTGTTGGGGTGGCGCTCGGCGCCGGAGGTGCATTCGGCGCGCAGCACAAATACCCAGCTCGATGCGATTCCTTCCGGCAACCGGTCATAGGTCTCCAGCGGAATCGGCCGCCACGCCAGCCGGGCATTGGATTTTCCCGCCAGCTCGGCGCTGACCTCATCCACCACCGCGGCAAGGATCGCAGCCGAGCGCGGCGCGCGAATCGCCGCGTCCAGCGACTCAAGGATGGCTTGCTCGTCTGGCGTCAAGGCAGTCATGTTCATGGGTATTTGATATCAGGTTGCGTGCTGGGGTTGCGGAACGGCGTCGCAGCATCCCAGTTGCAACGCTGCGGTGAATCCGGGCTGGTTTTGCCGACGGACAAGTTAGGCGGGCTGCGAAGGAAGGAAGTGGCCTCCACGCAATGGCAGCCTCGCACTACTCTTAGGGCAGTTTCGCCATTTCCTTCCTCGCCCATCCACCGCATTCGAGACATTTTTCACAGTTTCTCCACAGATATTCTGCACTTTAGACTTCCAAAAGATACGATATCCAGCGAGCCTAATTGATGTCCGCCGAATGTTGCAGCACTTAAGGCTGGAAGGCAAGCATTCGCGGTTCCGAAGTTACCGATGCACCATTGTTGCTTGTGGATTAGTTCCACGTGCAGGGGGTCCGATCCGGAGACGAGCAGTAATCTGAAGCGAGGCGATGATGGTTGCGAAGAAAGGCAAAGCGACCAAGATCAAACCCGCACCGCGATGCCAATGCGAATGCCGCGCGTGCGACATTGGGATAGCAACAAGTCCTCGAAGTTGTTGAATCGACGATGCTGCGCTTTGCGCTCCAACCAAGCATCAGTTCATCACGGTCATGCAGTTACAACAACTTACGCTTGTGTTGCAAGAGCTGATTCATTTGTGGGACTGCTTCTAGTCCCTCTCGCCGTCGGCGTAAATGTCACCCAAACGGTACAACTGCTGTTCGCTGCAATTCCGCTTTCGCAACCACTAGCCGCAAAGTCCCCCCCGTGGTGTTGATGCCAGTTGTCGTCACCGGAATGCTTTGCTGATTTCGCATGACCACGCCCTGCCGCACGCTCGTCGTCCCGACCGGCGTAGAAGAGAAGGTCAGGCTGCTCACCGACAACACGACCGGGTTGGTACCGGTACCCGACAAGGGGATCGTCTGGGGGCTGGTCACCGCTCCATACACTGCAGTGACAGCGCCGGTGCGCACTCCCCCGACCGTCGGCTTGAAACGAAGCGTGAGAGTACAGCTGGCGCCACTCGCCAGCGAAGTGATGGCGCAGCCGGACTTGGTGAAGTCGCCCGAGATTGTGATGCTGGAAATGGAAAGGCGCGTATCCAGATTGTTGGTGATGGTTATGGAATCCGGGCCGCTGGTGGTCCCCACATCCGTCTTGGGGAAATTCACGCTGGCCGGCGTGAATGTCACCGGCGGCGTTCCTCTCCCGTTGAGCGATACCGACTCGACCCCAGCGTTGGAATCGTCGGTAATCGTCAACGTAGCCGTCGTCTTCACGGTAGTCGTAGCCAGGAAATTCACCGACACCGTGCAGGTCTGCCCGGCGGGAATCGGCGATGTGCACGGATTGGTAACCTGGAACTGGGGATCGCTGACCGCCGTGCCGAGGATGTTCAACGGACGTGGCTGGTTGTTCTTGATTGCAACCGTCAGCGCGGTGCTTAGCTCGCCCAGCGGCCAGGTGCCGAATGCAAGGTTTGCCGGCGTCAGCTTGACCGGCACCACGCCCGTACCGGACAACGGTACATCGATCGAGTTGGGTACCGAATCGCTCTTGACGCTCAGCGTGCCGGTACGCGCACTCGCATCGGTCGGGGCAAATGCCACCGTGATTGAGCAGCTCAAGCCGGGCTGTAGCACCCCGCAAGTGGTGCCGGTTCGGATGAAGTCGCCGCTGATGACCGACGTGACGGTCATCGGTGTAGTACGCGCGTTCTTGACGGTCACGCTCTTGGTCGTCGTGCTAGTAAAGCCCACCGCCGTGTTCGGGAATGACAAGCTGGCAGGCGTTACGGTTGGTGGGGTCGTATCCGCCGACGAGTTCACCGTAATTCCAGTCTGCGAACCCGCGATGCCGGGCGAAACGACATCGGCCGCAGAGATCGACTGCACCCCCGCCGTCTGCAGGGTGGCACTGAACAGGTGCGATCCGGCATCCGCCGACACGAATGTGTAGTTGCCGGGCAGGGTTGCTGCTGCATCCGAGCTGCTGAAGCCGACCGTTCCAGTGTAGCCGGTAACCGTGTTGCCGAACGGGTCTCTTGCCGGGGGATCAAACCCCTTACGCATACCCACGAGACTGAGATTAAGATTCTTTGAGCATCAACAGGAAACGAACAAGGGTTGTCCGATACCGCTCCAATGAGGGAATAGCCCATGAAAATCTTAGGAGTGTTTCTTTTCGCCGGTTTCGCTTTCTTATTCGCCGCAGTCCCTGCCTGGACCCAAAATTGCAACTCTCACGTGACCCCGTTCGACACCGTCCAAAGCGCAATCGCCGAGCTGAGCCGGGGGCAGGACTGTCTTAACTTGGCCCTCATGAATTTGAAGCGGCCGGAAACAAGCGATGTTGAAAACAAAATTCAGACTCTTCAAAAGAGAATCGAGGATTTTCACGTTGACTGGCTGCAGTCCACGGCAAGCTTTACGGAAAATCGGGCCATTGATAACGAGCACAAAATTAGCGAACTCGAACTGCGGCTTTCTACCGTCGAAACCAAGCTGCGAATGGCTGAAGAAACCATCCAGAGGCTGCAGTTGGAGTCATCGCTCCAGATGCCGCGTCATCCGGCAAGGGCTGCCGCGAGCAAGCCCAAAGCCGCTGTTAGCAAGCCCAAGGCTAACAAACCGAAGATTGATGACTGGCAGGATGTCGCCACTCCCCGCTCTAGCAAGCCCAAGGGTCTGGTTAAGAAACCGACGCCCACGGTTGACCCGCCGAAGGATGACTAGTTTCGATCGCGAATCGGCTTTGCAACATCGTGGGTTTCGCTGATGGGTTGTTGGTCGGCAGCGCCGCAGATTACAGCGCGGAGTTGAGTGCCGGACATCTCACCGCATTCAAGCAAAGCCGTGGCAACCGCCTCTACCAGATACCAGTGCTGCTCAATTAGGTGGATAGTCCATTTACGCAGCATCAGGTAATGGTTCTCTATGTCCAGCTTCTTTTCATCAGGGGCGTATTTGCGCAGAAGTTCACGGCATTTGTAGAAGTCGTCCTGAGAGTGAACACGGCGAACGGAACCGGAATTGTAACGACGTTGCGCCACTTCCCCAGCTTGCAGGATCATAACCCGCTTCTCCAGCCGAAGCCGGGAAGGGTGCCAGCGGTCGCCCGAATCAATGCCCTTGTAGGTGCTTGGCTTTTCCCGAAGGCTCTCGACATGACCAGCCGAATCTTCATCGGGGACAACGGTAGCGCCGGGCACCCTCAGCCCGAGACACCAGCACATAACCGCGTGACCGGCTTCGTGGTAGGCGACAAACGCATTCTTGTTTCTGTTCTTCATTGCGCATCCGGAATTGGTTTAGTCTCCTAGTCTCCCAAGTAGTCTCCCGAACGTGTCGAATGAGGCGATGTTGCATCACTTAGGATGGTCTAACGTGCACGCAAGCTATTGAGAATAGGTTGGAGAATGTCAAGTCAGCCGATTTCAAGACCGCCCGTTTCGACCGCTCACGCATCCCTCCGCAATCAACGGGTAAGTATTCTCATCAGTCTACAACCACTGCAGCCCCCTTCGCGGCGGAATTGGTTGCACCGTAGTTGTACAGTAAGCTGTCCAGCGCTTTCATCGCGGCAATACCGGTAATCGCGTTTGCCAGCCGCTCATTTCCTGCCGGAGGAGGCGCCCGACGAGACGCTGGAGGCACTGCTCTCGTTCCTACAGAATCTGCAGAATCGCTGCTCCGCTCGCGTTTCGGCGCAGAAAGCTGTGTTTGCAAGGGCCCGAAGGAGGCGCTACTGCTGCCGCCTCGCTAAAATCTCGTAAACCGGCTTATTGTCAGCGAACACCCGCCATTCCATCACTTTGCCGTCACGCATCACCGCCTTCCAAGCCGCGGGCGTCCGCCACGATGTGCCGTCTATCGTCCCGCCCGCCTCCCCCGCCGCTAACACTACGTCATCCTCCGCCATCACATTGTCTGTGTGAATCCAGTAGTCCGGACACATCGCGAAGTAGCTGCGCCAACCAACTTCCATGGATGTCGCGGTGTGCATCCGATGCCCCACTGAGTCTACGAAGACATGATCGGCTGCCATCAGGGCCGTCAGAGCTGGCATGTCGTGATGATTGATGGCCATTGCGAATTGCACGAAGATTTCCGCAGAGTTCATTGTGGTCACCCGATCAGGCATGCCCATTGTCTCGCAACGGAACTGCTACAGACGGCAGTTACACCCGTATGGTCGGCAAACCGGAAACTGGAAGCTACCTTGCTGCGCGGTGTCACTTCTGTGGGTAGCCCACCGTTTGCGCCAGGATGATCCTCTGATCAGGGCGCAGCCGCAGGATCTTGGCCAGTGCCGGACGGTCAAGGCTGCCGCGAACCACGGTCGCCAACCGTTCGGAAGCGCAGAACAGATAAACATTCTGAGCGATGAAGCCGGCGTCGGCGGCCACGAACAGGTCGCGGTCGGCAGAGCTGCTGCGGGTCTTGGCCAGATCGGCAACGTAGACCAGGTTCAGGGGTGCGTCCTTCACGAAAGCCTGAGTTCCGGTCTGGGCGCGCACATCGTCGTGCAGCACCGGAATCAGTTGCTGCGACTTGGCGTCGTAGACATAAAGCCCATCGGCGGTGGCGACGTAAATCTCGGTCTCCTCCCAGTCCATGGCGGAAGGGGCGGTGCGTTTGCCGGAGTCGGGGCGATTCACCCCGAAGGCCGCCCAAAGCAGATTCGATAGCACCTGGGGCGGCAGCTTTTCCGGACTGAAGCTGCGCGTCGACCTGCGGTCCTTCAGAACTTGCATCAGCGGACGACCGACGTCGGTTTGTGGCTTGGGAAGCTGGACCGGCTTGAGTTCCTGGGCGAAAGCACCGGCCGGACATAGGATCAGGACTAACAACGCCCAACGCATTCTGCAGCGGCACCATGCTGGCATACGGGAGGCCCCCTTAGCCGAGTTTTTATTTCTGGGCTGCGGTCGATCGACAGAATACCCCCGCCGCGCCCGACTTCAGCAATAACGCCGCGCGAGGGCGCGGATATAGTATTCCGAATCGGGAAGAAATGGCCCGACTTGCCGGCGAGACTGCGCGGCTGGGCCGGACAGGCCACCAGCCATTTCTGGCAGGCACATTTGACTCTCCGTCATCCCCTACGCTAGCCTCAGAGATTCTGCTGTGGGACGAGAACTTGCCATGCCACTCCACCGCAAATCATTGATCGCGCTGGTTTTTGCGACCGTAGCCGCGGTATGCGCCGGGGCGGCGCCGATGCGTCCGACGCACGCGCCGCACGCCATGGTCGCCAGCCAGCACGAATTGGCGTCGCAGGCGGGCGTGGACGTGATGAAGCAGGGCGGCAACGCCGTGGATGCCGCGGTGGCCACCGGGTTTGTGCTGGCGGTGGTGCATCCGCAGGCGGGCAACATCGGCGGCGGCGGGTTCATGCTGATCCGCCTGAACACGGGAAAATTCCACTTCATTGATTATCGCGAGAAGGCGCCGGCAGCCGCCGTGCGCGACATGTATCTGGACGCGCAGGGCAACGTGATTCCGGGCGCGAGTCTGGTGGGGTACAAAGCGATCGGCGTGCCGGGCTCGGTGGCCGGGCTGGCGTACGCGCAGAAGAAATACGGCAAGCTGACGCTGGCGCAGGTGATGGCGCCGGCGATCCGGCTGGCGCGCGAGGGATTTGCTCTGTCGTACGAAGACGCGCAGGACCTGCGCAATCCGCACTACCACCTGGGCGAGTTTGCCGAGTCGCGGCGCATCTTCCAGCGCGACGGCAAGTTTTATGAGCAGGGTGAGACCCTGAAGCAGCCGGAGCTGGCGCAAACCCTGGAGCGGATCGCGAAAAATCCCGACGACTTCTATCACGGCGAAATGGCGCGACAACTGGCCGCCGCGGTCGAGAAGGGCGGCGGCCTGATGACCGCGAAGGACCTAGCGGATTACGAGGCGAAAGAGCGCGAGCCGGTGCACGGCACGTACCGCGGGATGGACATCTACAGCGCGCCGCCGCCGTCGTCGGGGGGAGTGGCGCTGCTGGAGATTCTCAACATCCTTGAGGGATACGATCTGAAGAAGTACGGCGCCGGTTCGGCGCAAGCGACGCACTTGGCGATTGAGGCCTTTCGCCGCGCGTTTTATGATCGAGCGGAATTCATGGGCGATCCCGACTTTGCGCGCGTGCCGGTAGCGCAATTGATTGACAAGAAGTACGGCGCGGCGTGGCGCGAATCGGTGAACCCGGACAAGGCGAGCGCCAGCAACGGGCTGCAGCGTCCCGCGATCTTCAATGAGCTGGAACGCTACGCAGCGGTCGACGGTCGACGGTCCCCTCGGCTGCGCTCGGGGCAGGCTTTGGTCGACGGCCGTGCTGCGCTAGCGACGGTCAATGAACCCGTGAATACCACGCACTACTCGGTGGTGGACGCCGAGGGCAACGCCGTGGCGGTCACTACGACCTTGAACGAGAGCTTCGGATCGGCGGTGACGGCCGAGGGACTGGGGTTCCTGCTGAACGACGAGATGGACGACTTCACCTCGAAACCGGGCGTGCCGAACCTGTTCGGGCTGCTGCAGGGCGAGGCCAACGCGATCGGGCCGGGGAAGCGTCCGCTGTCGGCGATGACGCCCACCATGGTGGTCAGCAACGGCAAGCTGCTGCTGGTGTTGGGGTCGCCGGGCGGGCCACGCATAATTACGACAGTCGCCAACGTGCTGCTGGGCATCCTTGATTACGGGCTGAACGTGCAGCAGGCGGTGAACGCGGCGCGTTTTCACCAGCAGTGGCAGCCGGATTGGGTCTACGTGGAGCGGGTGGGATTTTCGCCGGACACGCTCAGCCTGCTGCGCAACATGGGGCACAAGCTCGCGACCGAGGACCCGATGTACCCGAGCGGTTACTGGAGCGACGCCGAGGTGATCGAGATCAACCCGAAAACCGGCGAGCGGCTGGGCGGGACGGACGCGAGAAATAATGGGAAGGCGGTAGGGTACTAGTTGTCGGTTTACGGTCGTCGGTTATCGGTTGTCATCGTTGGACTTGGATTTGTAATTTGCAATTTGTAATTTGTAATTGAACAACGCCCCGGTATTGCACGCGGACGAACCATGAACCGACAACCGTTAACCGATAACCGAAAACCTCTGAAAGCTGAGAACTGACGGCTGATAGCTATGCTCAAAGCGATGTCCACATACGCATACGTACGCGAGCGCCTGCACCCGGGCTTGCTGGATGGACTGACGCGCGCAGGCGCGGAGGCGATCGAGATCTTCGCCTTCCGCGGACATTTCGACTACGCGCAGCGGAAGCAGCACGTGCTCGAAATCGCGGCCTGGTTCAAGAGCACGGGCGCGCAGCTCAACTCGGTGCACTCGCCGATGTACAACAGCTACGAATGGCGCCGCCGCGATGTCGCCCCGCTGAATATCGCGGAAAAAGACCGCAAGGGCCGCATTGATGCCATGGACGAGATCAAGCGCGCCATCGAAGTGGCCGAGCACGTGCCCTATCGCTACCTGGTGCAGCACGTCGGGATCGGCAACGAGGAATTCGATGAGCGCAAGTTCGAGGCGGCCATGACCTCGATCGAGCACCTCCGCGCCTTCGCCAAGCCGCTCGGCGTGAAGATCCTGCTGGAGAATATCCCCAACGAGCTGTCTACGCCGGAGCGGCTGGTGGAGCTGCTGCACACCTCGCATTTCGACGACGTGGGCGTGTGCTTCGACGTGGGACACGCGCACATCATGAGCGACGTGGGGGGCGCGTTCGCGATTCTGAAAAACCACATTCTTTCGACGCACGTGCACGACAACAAGAAGGAAAAGGACACGCACCTGTGGCCGGGCGAGGGATCCATTGACTGGGCGGAGACGATGAGGTTGCTGCGCTCGGCGCCGCATACGCCGCCGCTGCTGCTGGAGATCGAAGGCGACGGCAAGACGCAGGCGCAGGTGGCGAGCGGAATGAGCGAGGCGTTTAAGAAACTGGAGCAGGCAGCGAGCGCCGCGGGATAAAGGACTTACCGCAAAGGACGCGAAGTATGCGAAGTCATTCCTTTGCGACCTTAGCGTCCTCTGCGGTTCAATGTTTGAGTTGCCTATATGCCAACCGAAGAAGTCAAAACAGAATTGAAGACCGAAGCGCCGGTCGCGCGCATTGACGAGATCGGAAAATACGAAGGGCAGACGGTCGAACTGCGCGGCTGGCTGTACAACCTGCGCGAGAGCGGCAAGCTGCTGTTTCCGCAGTTTCGCGACGGGTCGGGCGTGATCCAGGGCGTGGTGCCGAAGAATCAGGCGCCGCAGGCCTTTGAAGCGCTCAAGGGGCTGACCCAGGAATCGAGCGTGATCGTGCGCGGCAAGGTGCGGGCCGACAAACGCGCGCCCGGCGGATACGAGCTCGACGTCAGCGACGTGCAGGTGGTGCAGAAGGTCGCGGAAGACGACCCGTACCCGATCTCGCTGAAGGAACACGGCGTTGATTTCCTGATGGAGCATCGCCACCTGTGGCTGCGCACGCCACGCCAGGCGGCGATCCTGCGCGTGCGGGCGGAGATCATCAAGGCAGTACGCGATTACTTGGACGAGCAGGGTTTCGTGCTCACCGATCCGCCCATCCTCACGCCGGCCGCGTGCGAGGGCACGAGCACGCTGTTTCCGGTGGACTATTTCGAGGAGCAGGCGTTCCTGACGCAGTCGGGGCAGCTCTACATCGAAGCGACGGCGATGGCGCTGGGCAAGGTGTATTCGTTCGGGCCCACGTTCCGCGCGGAAAAATCGAAGACGCGGCGGCACCTGACCGAGTTCTGGATGGTGGAGCCGGAGATGGCGTTCGCCGACCTCGACGACATCATGAACCTGGCCGAGGGGCTGCTCTTGCAGATCGTGCGGCGGGTGCTGGAGAAGCGGCGGAAAGAGCTGGAATTCATCGGGCGCGACGTCAGCCAGTTGGAAAAAATTGCCGCGCCGTTCCCGCGGATCAGCTACGACGAGGCAGTCGAAATCCTGCAAAAGGGTTATGCCGAGGGCAAGCTGGAGACGAAATTCGAATGGGGCGGCGATTTCGGGTCGCCCGACGAGACGTACATCTCGGCGCAGTTCGACCGGCCGGTGATGGTGCATCGCTACCCGGCCGAGGTGAAGGCGTTCTACATGGAGCCCGACCCGAACAATCCCAAGGTCGCATTGTGCGTGGACGTGCTCGCGCCGGAAGGGTACGGCGAGATTATCGGCGGCTCGCAGCGTATGGCGTCGTACGACCTGCTGCTGCAACGGATCCATGAACACAACTTGCCGGAGGCGGCGTTCAAGTGGTATCTCGACTTGCGGAAGTACGGCTCGAACCCGCATGGCGGCTTCGGCATGGGCATCGAGCGAGCAGTGGCGTGGATTTGCGGGCTGGAACACGTGCGCGAGACGATTCCGTTTCCCCGCATGCTGCATCGGATGTATCCGTAACGCTGTCGATGGTCGATGGTCGATGGCCGCCGAGCTTACGATGTTGCCATCGACCATAGACCATGGACCATCGACCTTTTATGCCTGACGGAACGACACCACACACGCCGCCCGCGCCGGGTCCGATCCTGGCGCCGTCAATCCTTCCCAAGAAGATTCGCGTGATCGGCGTGCCGCTCGATCTGGGGCAGACGCGGCGCGGGGTGGACATGGGCTGTTCGGCGGTGCGGGTTGCCGGGCTGGAAGCGCGGCTGGAGCAGCTTGGCCACAAGGTGGAGGACGCGGGCAACATCGGCGTCGCCATCGCCGAAACCAAGGCATCGTTCGGCGCGGCCAATGCCAGGTACCTGAAGGAAATCACGCAAACCTGCACCAAGGAAGCCGAGCTGGTGGTGAAGACGCTGGAGGCGGGGAAGGTGCCGCTGGCGGTGGGCGGCGACCACTCCATCGCGGTGGGCACCGTGTCGGGCGTGTCCGAGTTTTACCGGCGGCAGAACCAGGCGGCCGGGCTGCTCTGGATTGACGCACACAGCGACATCAACACGCCGCACAGCTCACCGAGCGGCAACGTGCATGGCATGCCGCTGGCGGCAATCATGGGACTGTGGCCGTCAGAGCTGGCCAACATTTTCGGTTTCTCGCCCAAGGTGAGGCCGGAGAATTGCGTGCTCATCGGGGTGCGTGACGTTGACACCATCGAGAAGGAAAACATCAAGCGCGCCGGCATCGAGGTGTTCACCATGCGCGACATCGACGAGCGCGGCATGCGCACCGTGATGGAAGAGGCGCTGCGCATGGCGGGACGCGGCACTGCCGGATACCACGTCTCGCTCGACATGGACTGGATTGACCCGGAGGACGCGCCCGGGGTGGGTACCCCCGTCCGCGGCGGCGCCACCTACCGCGAAGCTCACCTGGCGATGGAGATCATTGCCGACCACGGGCGCATGGTGAGCTTCGAGATCGTGGAAGTGAACCCGGTGATTGACGAGCATAACCGCACCGCCGATCTGGCGGTGGAACTGGCGCTTTCGGCGTTCGGCAAGAAAATTCTGTAGGTCAAACTCTCCCGCAACGACCGGCTCCTAAAGGGCTGCTGAAAAACTCGCGTAGATAGAACAAAACCGAGATTCCTCGGGGCTGAAGCCCCTCGGAATGACAATAATAAAGGGCAATTTGCGGCGCGGCTGAAGCCGCGCCCTTTCAAAACGAGCTTCACTTGGTGTTTTTCAGCGGCCCCCTAAGCTATTGAAAAATAGATAGATATATGATCGCCACGAGTTCGGTCCCGGCCATCCGGCTGCTTTCATGTATGATATTAGTGCGTGGTTTTGAAGCGGTCGAGAGCAGTATCTGCAAGCAGCACGCTCCTGCCTCTGAGGTTCCGATTCAAGATCCCACGTCCAAACACCGAAGAAAAGGAATTGGCACTGCCATGGAACAAGGAACAGTAAAGTGGTTCAACGACGCCAAGGGGTATGGATTCATCAGCCGGCAGAATGGGGAGGACGTTTTTGTCCATTACTCGGCCATCCAGGCCGGAGGCTTCCGCAGCTTGCAGGAAGGCCAAGTGGTGCAGTTTAACGTCGTCAAGGGGCCCAAGGGTTGGCAAGCGGAAAACGTGCAGCCGGTTTAACATCGGAGATTGCATGATCGATTCGGGGCGGCTTCGGCCGCCCTTTTTGCATTTCGCTGCATGATGCGGAAGTACAGAAGTTTTCTCTGGAATGCGCAGAAGTTTGCGGCTGAGGCGCCTGCCGGCCGTCCTTCCAATCGTAATCAGCAGCCTGGCAAAGACTTATGCTTCCACAGCCGAGCTACGAGTGGCAGCAAGAATGCTGCGCTGCAGTCAATAATGCGGCTCGCGTCGCTTTGCTTTTGTCAGGCCGAGCGATTAGTATGCTTGCACTCTAAGTAGCAGGATGGCAGAAGTCTCCGGCCCGCCCAGGGGTGTGCCCAAGCACCGAACAACGAAAAAGAGAGAGGAATTCCCATGTCGCTTTTCAGTATAGCGAAACCGCGTTCGCGCCGCATGGTGGCAAGGACGACCGTGATCGTGTCAGTACTTGTGCTGTCGCTGTTCGCGCTGTCAGCGTTGGCGAACAACCCGCCGGCGCCACCCCCTCTGAATTTCTTCAACAATTATTTCGTGACCGGCGATTACGTCGTCGGCGGGGTCGGGTTGCGCGGGTCGGGGGTCAACGGCTTCGCGACCGGGACCATTAGCATTCCCGACGCGAATTCCGTTCCTGCCACGGGCGTGCCTCCCGGCGCCGACATCGTCGCGGCGTTCCTCTACTGGCAGACTATCGAAAGTTCGCAGACGACGTTCGCCGGGCAGCAGGGGTATTTCAACGGTTACGCCATCGCGGGAGCAGTGCTGGGCAATCCCAACGCTCCCGTGTCGTGGAGCTCGGGTGGATGTACGGGCTGGTCCAACGGTTCCAAGACGATCCGGTCCTATCGCGCGGATGTGCGTCCCTATCTGAAGTTGGATTCGAATGGGCACGTCCAGGGTGTAGTGCGCCTGGCCGATAGTGGAAGCAATGGTGGCGGAGCCCCTCTGACCCTGGGCGCAAGCCTGGTGATCATTTACCGGGTTCTCTCGCCGACAGTTCCGCTGACCTCGGTGGTCCTCTACGACGGCGCTTTTACTCCGAGCAACCACTCGGATGACATGCTCCAGGGGATCCAGGGGTTCTATGAGGCTGCCGCAGGCCCGGTGGCGAAGATCACGCACATCGTGGGCAACGGTCAGAGTAACAAAAGTGAAAGCGTATATTTACTCAACGACAAGACCCACGTCGCTGTTCGCCTTCCCTCTCTGTACGGCACCAAGCCTCCGTTCCCGGGGTACTACAACAGCTCGGGAAAGCTCTACAACGGCTCCTGGGACAATCCGACCTGGGTGGTGAATAACTACGGCAGTGCCGTCAACGCCGAGGATTCTTCGGAGACGACTTTCGTGGACCCGGACTGCGGCTGTGTGTCATGGAGCGCAGTCGTCTTCAGCAGCACGGTGCAGAACACTGACAACGACGGACTGCTGAACACATGGAAGACCAACCATGGCTACACCGATGTGAAGGACGGTTCATGGGTGGATCTGACGGGTGCAGTCCTCGGCCAGAAGGACCTCTTCATCCAAGCCGATTACATGCACAACTGCAGCTCGTTAAACCCAGATGGGACCTGTGACCCGGCCAATGGACATTCGCATGTACCGGATCCGACTGCTGTGGCGATGATGAAAGCCGCATTCTTGGCGCAGGGCATCAACCTGCATCTGGCGCCGGGCAATGTAATCCCCGAGACCGCGTGTACCGACGACTACTCCACCTCGCCGCCGAAGCTGTGTCCATACCCTGGTCAAGCGGGGGTGGTTGGCTGGAAGGGCGGTTTTGAATTCCTCAAGAACCAGCCACTCAATTACCCGGACGAAGCCTCGTGCGAGGCCGCCACCAGCCCGGCGTGCATCAGGCGTTTCCAGCACGGGCGGAAGGATAGCTATCACTATGCATTGTTCGGCCATTCCCTGGGGCTGGCGAATTGGACCTTGCAAGACGGATCGCTGGCCAGCCTGGTGGACGCCAGTAACGTTGCAACATTGACTACTCTGTATCCCCACGGGCTTACGGCGGGGACGGACCGGGTTACCGTCTCCGACGCAATCTCGAGTGCCAATCTGAGCGGGACATACTTTGTCCAGAGTGTCACGTCGGCGAACAGTTTCACGATCCAAACCGCCAATGTACCCGACGGGAGTTACACCAAGACCACCGACCCCAGCCTTTCCGTCAGCAAGGGCACGGCCGGAACAACTTCCGGTTATTCCGACATTGGGGGGGCAGACTCGACCATTACGCTGGGTGGTTGGGGCGCCGACGGTCAAACCGTGCCGGTGCAAGCCGGAACGTTCATGCATGAACTCGGGCACACACTTGCATTGACGCATGGCGGCTTGTATTTCGACACCCCAGGTAGTTCCGTGGGTACGATTGGGCCCAACTGCAAACCGAACTTCCAGAGCGTGATGAATTACCTGTTCCAGGTGGACCTGTTGGGGCCCAATAACGTCCTGGACTATTCCAGTCAGGAGCTGACCCCACTGGACGAGAGCAGTGCGTCGCCGTCCAATGTGCTGGCGAGCGCCTTGTTCGGCACGACGACTTGGTATGCTCCCAATCAACCGGTAGGCAGTGCGGCGACGCATCATTGTGACGGCTCACCGCTGCTGGCAACCGACCCTGCTACGTTTCGTCTGGATGGTCCAAGCGCAGCGATTCAGTGGTCTGCCGGTCAGGACATTAATTTCGACGGCATTCCCAGTAGCACTTTGCGCGGCTTCAATGATTGGGCGCATGTTGACCTGCGGCAGATTGGCGCCACCGGAAACAACATACCGGGCGCCGGAATCTTCGGCGTGGGCGGCGGGATTTTCGGCGTCGGTGGCGGGATCTTCGGCGTGGGCGGCGGGATTTTCGGCGTCGGCGGCGGAATCTTTGGCGTCGGTGGCGGGATCTTCGGCGTGGGCGGCGGAATCTTTGGCGTCGGTGGCGGGATCTTCGGCGTGGGCGGCGGCTTAGGCAGTGGGGAGATAACTGTCGAGGTGGCCAACTCCGTTGTCCGTCCTCCGAGGAACCTCAACGCAACCCTGACGGCGGCTAACGCCATACAACTGAGCTGGACCGCCCCAAGCTTCGGTACGATTTCAGCTTATAAAATCTACCGCGCAGTGAATGGCGGGGCTGCCAGCCTCTACACCACGGTCACGGGCGCCCCTCCGGCGACCAGTTACCTCGACACACAAGTGGGCTGCGCCAGTTACACATATTTCGTGACTGCCGTGCTGGCGTCGGATGGCCGGGAGAGCGTTCCTTCGAATACGACTGCCAGTATCAATGTTCCTTGCATCTTCGTCGGGTTCCTGTCACCGCTCGCAACGGCTGGGGATAGTTCTAACTCGGGCGCCCTTGAGGATGACCTTATTCCCATCAAGTGGCAAATCACCGGCCCGGGCGGTAATTTCATCAGCGCGCTGAATTTCAACACGTTGGGGGTGTACTTCAGCCCGCTGCCAGCGAATCACGTGTGCCCGCTGCCCAGCACTGTGCCGCCGGGTACCAACCTGACTTCGCTGTACAATCCGTCAACCGGGGCGGTTGCAGCGCACAGCTCGTTCAGCTACGACACCGTCCACAACCAGTTCGTCTTTAAATGGAACGCCGAGTATTTCCACACCGGTTGCTACATTATTGAGCTGGATTTGCAGGATGGCCATGTAGAGAGGACTGCGCTGAGGGTGTTCGAGTGGTAAGAAATGCCCGGCAAACCCGGGCTTGACTCGGCTTGTTCCGAAGTGCCCTGGGCCTTGATCGGCGCACACCGATCAGGGCCCTGTTGTCTTTTAAGGGATCATCCTCTGTTCCGAGGATCGCCTCTGCAATCCGTTCCATCATTTCTGCTGTGGTTCATCATCGTTTCCCCTTATGGGATGAATTGGGATCAAGACTGCATGCGACTCAGATCGGCCCTTGATAGCGGCGCAGCCGGACGGCTGCGGCGAGGAATGCCGCGGCGATTGCCAGCCCGATCCACAGACCCGGGCTGAACAGGAACTGACCCGGAGTAAAGTGCATCAGGGGATCCATCGAGAGGCTGCCGGTCATGAAGTCGTCGCTGCCTCCCCCACCACCGAGCATGCGGTTTACCAGCATCGCGGCGAAATGCGAAGTATTAAACGCAATCTTCTCGACGACGCCGATCGCGAGCAGCGGTAAGGCGGCCCATAGAAATGGCGAGCGCCTTGCCCACACTGACACCAGCAGCAGCCAGCCATAGATTGGCGCGTACCAGAGGCCATGAACAGTCAGGAGGTGGTAGAGCAGCATCAGCCACGTCTGGAACAGCGACGCATGGGTCCATAGCGGCGCGACACTCAGACCGCTCCCCAGCAGGACCGCGGTGCTCACCAACAGCATGATCCACTGCGTCACAACGGTGATCGCGAAGTTGACCAGCGGGAGGATCACGATCGGAGTGATCGCCTTGGAAAGCACGGCCGTGAGATCGGAAACCGGCAGCGACTTCCAGAACAGGATGCTGCGATCGCGACGTTCGCCGTGCAGCGCGTCGAGACAGTAGAACACCCCGACGACAAGAGTGGTCAGCATCATCAGACCCGAAGCGATTAGGTACGGCTGCGCGACCAAGTTGTGCTGCTGTATGATGTCGAGCACCAACGCAGCACGCACCTTGCCCGGCAGACGAATGGTGCTGATCAAGAAGCCGAACAGAAACAGGGCGGCAACGGCCAGCGGCGCGATAAAGATGGAACGGTTCTCCCACAATTCGCGTCGCACCGACCAATACATTGGCCGAGTCGCTGACATGACCGCGGGCGCGACTCCCTGGGAGTCGAAGGACTCAGGCACGGCACTCGAATGAGTATTCATACAGCCGCTCCTTGTGTTTCTCCGGCCGGATCGCCGATCACGGCAACGAACAAGTCGGCGATGCTGGGTGTCCGCACCTCGCCCAGTGCGGCGAGTTGCTGACGATCGACAGCATCGAACAGCAGGATGCTGCGACCGAACCCCTGGCGCTCGTGCATTGGCTTGAGCGCCCGTGCCGCGGCGAGTTGCTCGGGATGCACCATCACTTCCAGATAGCGCGACTCCAATTGTTCCATGCTGCAATCGAGTACGATGCGGCCGCGGTTGATGAACATGAGATCGGTGAGGACGTGCTGGACCTCTTCCACCTGGTGCGTCGTCACCACGATGGTGCGACTGCGATCGAAGTAGTCGTTCAGCAGGGAATCGTAGAACTGCTTGCGATAGAGGATGTCGAGACCAAGCGTCGGCTCGTCCAGCACCAGCAGCTTCGCGTCAATGGCCATGACCAGGGCGAGATGCAGTTGGGCCACCATGCCCTTGGATAATTCCCTGACTTTGCTGGCGCGGCGGATCGTGGTCTTCGCCAGAAAACCTTCCGCCTTCGCGCGATCGAATCGCGGGTGCACGCCGGCGACGTAATCGAGCGCCTGCGAAACCTGCAACCAGCGCGGCAGCACGGCGACATCGGCAATGAACGAGGCGTCGCGCATGAGCTGATCACGCTCGGTCCAGGGGTTGCGTCCCAGCACACTCAGTTCTCCCTGGTAGGGAATGAGGCCGAGAATCGCGTTGAGTGCGGTGGTCTTGCCTGCGCCGTTGGGACCAATGAGTCCGAGGATGCGGCCCTCTTCAACACGCAAATTGATGCCGTCCAGCGCGATCGTTGTTCCGAACGCCTTACGGAGACCGCGTGCTTCTATGCATGCCATGGCTTCAGCGCTCCTTCTCGGGGGGATTCGACTCGGCGGGTTTCGACTGTGCGTCATCTGGAGACGACCGGTGGGTTACGCCGTCCAGGAGTTCTTCCGCCGTCAGGCCGAGCCGCTGAATGGTTGCCTGGACCCGGGGCCATTCTTCGGCAAGAAACTTCTGGCGTTCGCCCTTGAGCAACAAACTGCGCGCGCCGGCATTGATGAACATGCCGCGGCCTCGTTTGGCCTCGACCAGCCCCTCGTCCACCAGTTGCTGATAGCCCTTCAGAACCGTGAGCGGATTGACCCGATACTCGGCCGCGACATGGCGCACCGAGGGCAGCGGGTCGCCTTCCTTGAGAACTCCGTCGAGTATCATCGCGACGACACGGTCGCGAAGCTGACGGTAAATCGGCTGACTGTCGTTCCACTCAAGGTCCATCAGGTTTTCCAGGAAACCCAACCTTACCAAAGAGGCGGCGCGCCTCAGTTCTTCCGCCGCAGATCGAAGTGCGCGTGGATCGGCTTGTCCTTCATCATGAACGTCTGCATGTGGTACTCCGTGCTCCCGCTGATGTCCTTGAACTCGAACTCGACCGTCTTGCCGTCGGGCGACATCTTGCCGGTCATGCGCGGCCGGTTCCCCGCGTCGCAATAGTGAACCAGCGTGAGCTGGTCTCCGTCCACGTAAAGCATCGTGACCGGATGGTCGTACTTGGTCGCATCCAACGGCGTTCCTGCTTCCTGTAACTCGTGCACGAGCGCGTTCCCCCTCGAGGTCACGCGCAGCGAGACGTGCATCGGCATGCCGCCTGACATCTCCGGCATCTCCGGGACGGTTACGGGGCCTTCCCACTCTCCCGCCAGGGTTTTCATGGTTGCGAAGGACATCTGCGCGTCGGACTTCTGCGCGGCGGCTTTTGGCGCGTCCATCTTGTGCGCCTGGGACTGCGCGAAAGCCACGGTGGAGAGCGACATCAGAACAACGGACAGCACAAAACGAAGGGATTTCATGTTTCATTCTCCTTAAGCTTCTTTACTTTCGGGTCGGGCTTCTCTCTCGCGTTCTCAGGTGCGAGCGCTCACCGGTCCGCTTAGTGTTATAGTTAACTATAACACTAGAGCACAATGCAAGCTCTTTTTTTGATTTTTCTTTGGGCCGCCGGTTCCCGCCACCGCTTGGGAGTCTTAGTAGGGTTTTGTTACACGCTCTTAAGCTTGCGTCTTGTGCGGTAGCGAGTGGAGGCCGGGTGCGCGCGGCAAGGGCTTTCCCAGATTTCACTGACCGAGGCGCCGGCGGACTGCGGGGACCAGGGGATCCTCGCCAGTCTGGCCGCGGATGCTCAGATAGGTACGATAAGACTCCGCGAAGCCGGGGCTCTTGAGCCCTTCCCGCACACGTCCCTGGTAGTAATAAACCGGGGGAAAGTAGGCGTACGTGGCCACATTATCCATGAAGAGTTCGAGAGCTTCGCCACGGCGCTTGATGCAGCGGTCGAATTCCGAATCCGCTTCCACGAACTGCCCGGCTTCCAGATAGACCCGGCCAAGCTCGAAGCGGCCGATCCAGGTATCCAACAGGTTGTTGGCCTCGGTAAGATCTTTAATGGCCTGGCGGGCGTCTCCCCGCTTGAGAGCGGACTTTCCCGCAATGATTTTGGCATAGGCCTGAGGCTCGGCCTGCAGCTCGGAACCGAGACCGGCAGCGAGTTTTTGCGCTTTGGCCGTTTCTCCAGCCTCGAGAAAAGTCTGCGCCGCCAGGAACCTGACTTGCACGGACTGGCTATTGGCCAGCGCCTTGTCGGCGGCGGCGACTGCCGCCCCCTTCTGGCCTCGCAAGAGCTGCGTGTTGGCCAGCGCCGCAAACTTGTCGGCGGCGTTCTCAGGTCTTTTGGCCGCGAGGTCGGCGGCCGCGCCATGTTCAAGGAGTCGCACAGCCGTTTCGAAACGGCCTTCATAGGAAGCCAAGTCGGCGAGACCTGAAGCGGCAATGGAAGCGCCCAGCGCGCTGACCGTTTCCAGCTTGTGATAGGTTTCGGCGGCTTGCGACAACTGCCCCTGCCCGACTTGGGCCTCCGCCAGAGCGAGATAGGCGCCGTAGGAGGGGTTGCGGTCGAGCGCTGCCCGCGCTTCGCGCTCGCCGCCCTGGAAATCTCCGCCATAAGAGCTGTAAAACGACAGAACGAGATGTTGCAATGCGCCCTGGGGAACGATCTCGACCGCTCGCCGCGCCGCCTCAACCGCCTTGGGAATGTTGCGCAGGGCGGTATAGCAGGCGGACAGATTTGTGTATCCAATGTTGTCCGCGGGGTAGAGCTTGACCAACTCGCTGTATTCCTCGACGCATTTCTGCCAGTTACCCGTGCCCATGTAATACACGCCGCGGACGCGGATACGCTCGCGGTCGGTCAGGCGATCCTCGTGTTCCATGGCCAGTTTGATGTACTTCTCGCCGTCTTGTTGTTTGCCCAGGTTTCTCGCCATGGCGCTCATGCCGGAGTAGGCGCGGGCAAAGTTGGGATCGAGTTCGGCGGCCTTGGCGAAGGATTTCAGCGCCTCCTCCACCTTGCCGGCGAACTGCTCGTCCAACGCGATGCTGTACTGGTGCACCACCTCCAGGGAGGCAGCGGTGAACGTACCTGCGGCCTTGTTGAGTTGCTCCGATTCCGGCGTGGTATCACCGAGCGCCTTGCGGATGGGCGCCGCCAGCTTGGGAACGACAGTCAGGACCGCATCTTTGTTCGCGGCGGTGGCTTCCGCACTCGCAATGGTGTTGCCGCTGACCGCGTCCATGGCCTCCACTGAAACCTTGTACTCATCGCCACGCCGGCTCAGGGAGCCGGTCACGATGGCGCCCAGACCTTGGCTGATGGCGATCAACCGCGCCGACTGCTCGTCGAGTCTGTCAGTGGGATGCGGAAGTTTCTGGGCGAGCTTGCGAGCGGTGCCACGGCTGTAGGCATTAATGAAGCTGGCGCCTTCCAGCGCGACGTTGAACATCGGTTCCAGCGTGCCATCGAAAACCGGATCGCCGGTGTGATTGCTGAAATCGGCCACCAGGACGGTCACCGGCTTTCCTGACCCCGGACCGGCCGCCTTGAATCTGCCGCGAAGCACCAGGGCGCCGATGGCTACTGCCACCACGAGGATGGCCGCAATTACGCCGGCCCAGCGGGCTCGGGACATCACCGGCAATGCAAAGGTGAACTGGCGGCTCTCGGGCGGTTTCGCGACGGTGGGCGGCGCCACCCCAGCGTTGATGTCGTGCAAGATTTCGGCTGCGTTCTGGTAGCGCTGGTCGGGATTGCGTTCCAGGCATTTCATGATGATGCCCGTGATCCAATCGGGCAGGCCGGGGTCGAGGGTCTGCGGACTCTTGGGGACCTCGTGCACCCGCTTGTACATCAGTTGCAGGGTGGTGTCGGCGTGGAAGGGGACATCGCCGGTCACCATTTCGTAAAGGATCAGGCCGAGCGCGTAGAGGTCGGCGCGATGATCGATTTTTCCGCCCTGCACCTGCTCCGGCGCCATGTAGCGCGGCGTGCCCAGGAACTCGCCGCTCTTGGTCATGCCGCTATCGTGCTCCAGCGACTTGGCCAGACCGAAATCCGAAACGTAGACGTTCTCTTGCTTGTCGAGCAGGATGTTTTGCGGCTTGAAATCGCGGTGGACGACGCCTTCGCTGTGCGCCGCCTCCAGCGCGCCGCATAATTGCCGGGCGATCTTCAGCGTGCGTTCCAGGGTCAGCTTGCCTTCGGCGGTGAGAAGCTGGTGCAGGTCCTGGCCCTCAACGAACGCCATGGAGATGAACTTCACCCCCGCGGCCTCGCCCAGGTCGTGAATGCGCAGGATGTTCTTGTGGGAAATCTTGCTGGCCAGCAGCAGTTCCTGTTTGAAGCGCTGCTCCACCGCCGGATCCACGGCTAGTTCGGGACGGATCAGCTTGAGCGCGACCGGACGCTCCAGTTCCTTGTCCCAGGCCTTGTAGACCGCGCCCATGCCGCCCTGGCCGAGCATGCGGTCAATGCGATAGCGCGGGCCGAAATCCACGTGGTCCGAACTGGAGGAAATGCCCAGCGCCGCCCACGGCCCAGCGGTGGCAACGTTGGAGCCATCGCCCTGACGGGGTGGAACCGGGGGCGCAGGCGCGGGCGCCGCCGCCGCGCCGGCTTTGGCTGCCGGCGTGGGAGGCAAACTTACCCCGATAAAGGTGGCCGCCTCGCCCGCAGGTACCAGAGCTGCGCCACAGCGGACGCAGGCGGACAGGTTATCGAGGTTGCTGGTCCCACATCGCGGACAATTCATCAGGGGAGCTCGAGGCCCGGCAAGCTGCAAGATTATTTCACTAGCGTTGCGCAAGCGCAAACACCGGGGAGAATGCGCGCTGCGCGCCGATTTGCACCGAGTACCGAGTACTGAGTACCGAGTACCGAGTACCGAGCAAAGACCAGTTCCAGGTACCGGGACTCATTTCCCCACGGTTGCCTCGAATGCGGCAAACTGTTCTTCCAGCTTCCATTGCAGGCGAGCACGCTCGCTGCTTTGTAGAACTTGACGGCATAAGCTCGGCGACGATGTTTCCGCCACGCCAGGAGGGGGCGCCTCGCAGCCGGTGCGCCGAAACCCTTTCGTATTCGCAAACAGGCTGATGCCTGGAACAAAGGCGTGTTCCAGGCTGCTGCGGGCCATCTGCTTCAAGGTTTGATAGCTGAGGGCGTAGGTTTGGATGGCGCGCAGGTATTCGTGATCGAGGTCGGAGCGCGCCACACCCTCGTCGTCGGTGGCGAGCGCGACCGGCACACCGTACCGCAAATACATCGGCAGCGGGTGGTCGGGGCCGCGCACGCCGAGAATCATGTCGTTGCTGGTCAGGCAGATTTCCACCAGGATGTTCTTGGCCCTCATTTCGCGCAGCAATCCCAGCGGGTCGCGCTCGTGCATCACGTCCACGCCGTGCCCGATGCGCTCCGCGTGCCCAAGCTCGATGGATTGGCGAATGTGAAAGCGCAGACCGTCGGGCGGCACCAGGCCGGGCGCCAGCTCGCCGGCGTGCAGCGAGATGCGCACCTTGGGATAGAGCTTGTGCAGGTAGTCCATCATATGCATGTGGAGAGTGAAGTCGCGCATTTCCACCAGGCCGTCTTCCGGCATCACCAGGTTGATTCCGACCACGCGCGGATCGGCAGAGCCCATTTCGAATCCCGCCACCATCTCCGCGAACACCTGATCGCGTCCCAGCCCGCGGTGGACTTCATAGAGGTAGCGCACGGTCACGGCGCATCCCGGATCGGCATCGATCGAGCTGCAACGCAGCATGGAGCGCATTTTGGCTTCCGCCTGATCCACGTTGGCGCGCGCCGCCGCCACCACCCGCGCGATGTCGTTTTCGATCAGCTTCTGGCGCTGCCCCACCATGTCGCCGGTCCAGCCCATGCCCGCGCCGAATTTCGCGACGGCGCCGTTGTCCGGGCTGAGGATGAACTCCAGGTAGGTGACGTGCTCGTGACCGGCGCGCGATACCGCTTCCGCCAGCATTTCGCCCATGTGATCGTTTTTTGCCAGGGAGAATTTGCCGAAGGTATCGAAGAAATGATCGTGCGCCGACCGGTCGTTGCGATCGGGGGTGAAGTGCCGCATGGACCAGGCATCGATGATGTCGCGATAGAGCACGGGGTCGCTATGGGCGCGCGCTGCCGGCACCTGGCCCTTGGCGTCGTCACAGGCAGGCTTCTGCCCATCCGCGGCTTTTTCCGGCGCCACCGCGCGCAGCGTCTGGCGCTCGATGCACAGGTCGTCGTGGGCAGCAAAGTCAATGAAAGATTCGGCGTAGGCAGCGCCGGTCAGGTGGTTATGCAGGTCGGCGCCCTTGGGCAGTTGCCGGACAAACTCCAGCAGCAGCGACGGCTGGTGGCGGATGGAATCCAGGTAGCGCGCAGTGCGCTGCTCGCCGAGATCGGCCACAGCGGCGCTTGCGGCGGGTTTCTTGACCGGCGTCTTGGCCGCCGGCTGCTGCCCCACGGCGATGGTCGCGATCAGGACAAATAGAAGCGTGTGCCAGCGGCGGCTGAGTGCCAAAGTTTCACCTCAAGGAGTGTGGAGGATTGTAACGCGTGTTAGCTGTTAGCTCTTAGCTGGTTCATCGCTGGTTCGAAAGCAGCTTTGACCACAAAACGACTCCAGCCGACAGCTAAGAACTGTTAGCTGATATCCTACGCAGCACCATGGAAGTGAATGAAGAACTGCACGAGGTCGCGCACGAGGCGCGCAGCCGCTCCGACAAGCAGATTGGGCTGACCATGGCGGTGGTCGCGGTGCTGCTCGCCGTTTCCACCATGCTCGGCCACCGCATGCACACCGAGTCCGTCCTGCTGCAGAACCGCGCGACCGACCAGTGGGCGTTCTACCAGGCGAAAAACATTCGCGCCCACATGTACGAGGCCAATGCGCAGATGGCCGCTGCCCTGGGAGCGCAGGGCGCAAAACTGGCGGAAGATTTCAAGTCGCGCGGCGAAAAGCAGCGCAGCGATGCCGAGAAGATCCGCGCCGAGGCCGAAAAGCTGGAAGAGGAGACACAGGCCACGGAGCGCAAGGCCGGGCATTACGACTTGGCGGAGATCTGCTTCGAAATCGGCATCGTGCTGTGCTCGATTTCGCTGCTGTCCGGGTCAGGTCTGTTCTGGCGGCTGTCGTTCATCAGCACCGCTATCGGGATCATCATCGCCGCGCGCGGCGCCTGGCTGCACTAGGACAATTTACGGATTGTCGAATTGAAGAAATGACGGATTAAACCTGAAGCGCGCCGAAGTGCGGCAACTCGCAGATTCTTCAATTCGGCAATCCGCGAACAAGAATCCGGCTCCAGCCCTTTACTTCCGAATCATCCCGTGCACCTTCAAAATCTCCACGACCCGCTCGACGGGAAGCGCCTCCACCGTCTTCGAGCGCGCAGTGACCGTCGTTGCCTTTAATAACGAGTTGTAGATGGCCTCCTCGGTCGCTTCGATCGCCGCCAGAAACAGCGGCGACAGGGCCTCATTCCCCAGCACCGTCACCTGCCGGGGCTTGGTCTCATCGCCGGGACGAATCCGCAGTTGCGGCGCGGTGGAGAACGCGATGACGTAATCCCCGCTTCCATTCGACCCCGCCGCGCCCGTGCGCGCCATGCCCATAATCGCGCGCGCCGCCAGCCGCTTCAGATTGCGCGCCTCCAGCGGCGCGTCGGTGGCGACCACGATCATGCAGGAGCCGTTGGCCGAGTCGGTAGTGGACGCGCTCGAGGGCGAGCGCGCTCCAGCACTGTTCTCCAGTTCCCGGCGAAACGAATACCTCCCCAGCTCTTTACCCACCGGGGCGCCGGCGATGGTCAGCACGCCGCCGAAGTTGGTCTGCACCAGCACGCCGACAGTGTATCCACCGAGCGACGCCGGCAATTTCCGCGACGCCGTCCCGATTCCGCCTTTCCACCCAAACGCGATCGTGCCCGTGCCCGCGCCGACGCTGCCTTCCTCGACCGGCCCGCCGTTGGCGCCCTTGATCGCCGCCAGCACATCCTCGCGCGTGATCGGCCGCGAGCGAATGTCATTCAGGTATCCGTCATTGGTCTCGCCGACCAGGGGATTGATGGAGCGCACGTCCTCGTTTCCCGGCAAGGCCAGCATGTAGTCAATCACCGCGTCGGCCACGCGCGGCACCGCCAGGGTCGAGGTCAGCAGGATGGGAGTCTCGATCTCGCCTAACTCATTTACCTGAGTCGAGCCGGCGAGTTTGCCGAACGCGTTGCCGATAAACACCGCGCCTGGCACCTTCTCGCGGAACAAGTTGCCGCCGTGCGGCAGGATGGCGGTGACCCCGGTGCGCACCTTGTCGCCGCGCACAATCGTGGTCTGTCCGACGGTGACGCCGGCAACGTCGGTGATTGCATTCAGCGGCCCGGGCGGCAAGACGCCGACTTGCACGCCGAGGTCGCGAATGCGCGGGCGCGTGGTCGTGCCGCCGGCGGTCTGCGACCACGCAGGCAACGGCGCAACGCAGCCGGAAAGGCAAATCAGCAAGGGGAGGATCAGCTTGGGCCGCGGGTGCATGAGACAAAAATTGTACGCCATCGGTCCGTACTCGCCGGTTCGGGTTCCGATCCGGGCGCGCAGCCTGGATCTGGCGCCTGGGACTCGCAATCTCGCGACTCGCTGTGATAGTGTTAGCCGCATTCCAGAGAAATCTGGCGAAACCCGTCCGCGAACAGCTTTTCCGCGCCTCCAACCTCGGGCCGAGGGCATGCCCGGTGGGGGAGCGTCGAGCGAAAGCGGCGCATCCCTCTAGAGGGTGGCGCATTTTTCAGCACGGAGTCCATGGTTTATGGCGCTCGGTTTTGGCTTCAACAAGGCGAAGGTCCTCAGCGCGGCGGAAAAGCACGTCCAGCAGGGCAAGCTGCAGAACGCCATCAGCGAGTACGAAAAGGTCGTCAAGGAAGACCCCAAGGACCTGACCGTGCTCAACACCATCGGCGACCTCTATGCGCGCCTCGGCCAGACCGACCGGGCGATCGCGCACTTCCGCAAGGTGGGCGATGCCTACGCGTCCGACGGGTTCACCGTCAAATCCATCGCCATGTACAAGAAGCTCACCAAGCTGGCGCCCAACTCGGTGGAAGGCCTGCAGAAGCTCGCCGACCTCTACACCCAGCAGGGCCTGTACAACGATGCCCGCCAGCAATACGTTGCCCTCGCCGACTACCGGATGAGGGCCAACGACCTGGACGGCGCCGCCCGTGTCTTCCAGAAAATGCTGGAGCTCGATCCGGAAAACGCCGCCATGCAGAGCAAGCTGGCCGATCTCTACATTCGGATGGGCAAGAAGGAAGACGCCAAGGAAATCTATTTCCGTGCGGCCGAGTCGCTGTACCAGCGGGCGGCCATGGACGCGGCCGACGAAGCCCTGGGGCGCATCCTCAGCATCGATCCTGCCAACCCCCGTGCGCTGCTCAAGCGCGGCCTGATCGCGGTGGATTCCGGCGACGGCGCCGCCGCCATCCGCCACCTGGAGTGCATTGCGCACATCGACAGCAATCCCGACGCGCTCGGCATCCTGTTGCGGGCTCACCTGCAGGTGAAAGACCTGGGGAACGCGGAAACGGTGGCGCGCAACCTGGTGGCGCAGCACAAAGACTTCAGCGGCATCCAGGCGCTGGCGGAAACGCTGATGGCGACCGGTTCCTACCGGGAAAGCCTCGCGATTTACCGCGAATTCTCCGGCCAGCTCTCGCTCGGCAACACCGAGTCGCTGCAGCACGGGCTGGAAGCCGCGCTGTACAAGGTCAGGGAGGATGCGGCGTTGCTGGAAATCGTGCGCGAGCTCTATCGCAAGCTCGGCGACCAATCGCATATCAGCGAATCCACCGAGCTGCTGGCGCACGCGCTGGTGCAGGCCGGTGACCTGAAGCGCGCCCGGGATCTCTATCGCGAGCTGACCGAAAGCGAGCCCGAAAATCCCATGCACGAGCAGCAATACCGCCAGGTTCTCGCCAAGCTCGGCGAGGACGCGGCGGTGCGCCCGCTGACCGCCGCCGAAGGCTCGCAGGCGTTCATGGTGGATGAACTGGAAATGACCGCGCCCGCGATCACGCAGGAGTATTCCGACGAGATCGCCGATGCGGTGAAGTCGGCGCTCACCGACTCCGAACTGCTCGATTCCTACAACATGCCGGCCAAGGCGCTGGCGCCGCTGGAAAAGGTCCTGCCGCAAGCCCCACGCGATTTCCGCCTCAACCAGCGACTGGCCTCGCTCTACGCGGCCGCCAACCGGTTTGGCGATGCCGCGCAGTGCTGCGCAACCCTGGAATCGGTTTACCTGCAAGCCGGTCATCCCGATCAGGCGAGACAATATCGCGAGATGGCGGCCGGATATCATGAGCGCGCCGGCGCCGCGCCCGCCATTGAGGTGCAGGCGCCGTCGTACTCGGTTGAGGTCGAAGCTGCTCCGGCAGCGCCACCCGCCGCAGCGGCGCCCGAGATTGATATTTCGGAGGAATGGGAGACGCACGCCGCCGCGCCCGCTGCCGCGCCGCTTCCCACGGCCGGCGAATTGCTCGACGAAATCCGCTTCTACATCTCGCAGGGAATGTGGAACGAGGCCCGCGCCGCCTGCGAGCGATGCCAGGCGATCGCGCCCGGGAATCCCGAACTCGTCGGGATGCAATCGCAGGTTACCGCCGCATTGGTCCCGGTGATTGAAGTCCAGGGACCAGCCGACTTTGGCATCGAACCTCCACCCCAAGTTGAGCCACCGCCCGCGGCGGAAATTTCGCCAGAGGCCGCTGCCCCCGCGCTCGAAGCGGCAGCGCCGGCGAAAGCCGACGTTTTGGGCGCCTTCGTCTCCGATCTGGAACAATCCCTGGGCACGGATTTTGCCGTGGGCGGCACGACGCCAGCATCCGCGGAGCCCGCCGCGCCTCCTCCCGCACCTCCCCAGGCCGCGCCTGCGATGGAAGCCGCGCCCGGCAAGCTTGCGGAAGAGGTACACGAGGAGGCGAGCAGCGTTCTTTCCGACATGTTTGCCGAATTCAAGGAGGATGCCGAAGCCGGCGCCAGTGAAGTGGAGGACCCGGACACGCACTACAACCTGGGCGTGGCCTTCCGCGAGATGGGCCTGATGGACGAGGCCATCGGTGAACTGCAAAAAGTCTGCCACGCCATTGAGAAGGGCATTCCCTTCAGCCAGCCCATGCAAGCCTATACCTGGCTGGCGCAGTGCCTGGTGGACAAGGGAGTCCCCGCCGCCAGTTACCGGTGGTACGAACAAGCGCTCAAGATCGCCACCGACGAGCAGCAGCGCTTGTCGCTCCACTACGACCTGGCGAAGGCCCACGAGGCCGCCGGCGACCGTCCCTCCGCCCTGCAACACTTCATGGAGGTTTACGGCAGCAATATCGACTACCGGGATGTTGCCGAGCGCATCAAAGCTTTGAGGTCGTAGAATCCAAATATATGGGTCCTGCGAGCGATCCCAGGGAGCCAATCCGCCAGGTGAATCCGGACGCCAAGGTTTTCCCGGCTGAGCGCTTGCCGGTGGAGAGCAAACCGCAGCCCGCTGCATCCGCCCCGCCCGGCGCCAAAGTCTCGCGCACCAGCATTTGGCTGCATCGCCTCTCGCTGGTGATCTTCGTCATCTTCTGCATTGAACTGGGCATGCTGCTTGCGGTGTTGCCCTGGACCCGCATCTGGACCAACAACTCCCTGCTCGCCGCGCATCCCGCCTGGCGCGCCCTGGCGCAGGACAACTTTGTCCGCGGCATCATCACCGGGATCGGCCTGGTGGACGTGTGGATCGGAATCTGGGAGGCGGTGCACTACCGCGATCCGGGGAAGAAGAAGGATTTGTAATTTCCTGATTTGTCATTTGTAATCTGATCCTGCAGATTCGTCAGAGAGTGGGCTCACTCGGATCGTGAAGATCCATTTGCGCCTACGTGAGGTGGACCGGCTGAATGTTGATACGATACGAAACTCCTGAGACTGACGATGGCCGGGTTGTGAGCGTAGATCACACGGCCGACGGACTTATTAATGTCGAGCTCCACTTCAACATTCCGGATTCATTTCGAGAACGTAGTGACCGTCTGTGGGAACACGTTCGCTTCGTTACGCGTAGTCGGCTGGCCCGATTAGGAATCAATGTGAGGCCTGTGGCTCCGCTGAAAATCGGCGGAGGCTCCGCGAGTTTGCGGGCCACCGTCGACGCCCTGGTCCAAAGCTATCCTGTCAAGAAGTACCTGAGCCGACTGATTGTGAGCGGCCTGCGAGTTGGTAGACTCGTGCTTTGCGATCCCGCCCGGCGCTTGACGGGTGATGCTGTTTATCAGGCCACGATCGACCACGCATTCCAATTGCCCGCCCCTGTATCGATTGACGCGGAGGGCCGAGTTACGATTCGCCCACATCGTTGCGTCTACGATCTGGCAGAGCCCATTGATGAGGAGGGCCTGCTCGCCATCCTAACGCGCGAGGACGGAAAGACTATTCTGAACCGCCTTCAGCTCAGACGCGACGTCGATCACATCGTGCTCAAACCAGGAGATGCTGTCATAACGTCTTGCACGATGTTTCTCCATAGACATTTCGTAGTTTTGGACACGCGGTCTGATACGCGTGGTCAGCACCTGGAGTCGGCGATCCTGGACCCCGTAACCACTCGTGGTACCCAGATTTTCTTGGAGTTCGCGAATTTTTCGGGTAAGACGATTGTCAATCCCGAAGTCTCAGCGGAGATTTACGATGCGGAGGAAGTCCGTTTCACGCCCCGGCGCTGGTTTGGCGGCTCCCCGCTGGACCAACCGGGCACGTTCGGGGACTCAAAAGGGGATGACGACTATCGTGACTTGGCCACGTTTTTTCACTCGGAGTCTTTCAAACGGGATCGGGCATCGTACGCAGTCAGGCCGGTTGGAATCATTACGGATATCGCCGCGGCACGTGCGATGGGCAAGCCTCAGATGCACGCAAGGCCCGCTCCCATCCGGAAGGATATAGAGAGGTCCGCGCGCCGCATCATCTCCGAAAGGCCCGCGAACGTTCTCGATATCGCGCCCCTGCGCGACCTGGCCCCTGGGGCAGAAGCCACTGTCCTGATGGAATACTTTCCAAACCACCTGGAGCATCTCCAGCTTTGCACAGCGGCGGCGGATAGGCGCATACGAAGACTCGTTTTCCGGAATGCCTCGTTTGAACATGGGCCGTTTCTTTCCGCCCGAGATCACGGCCGGCTTGCCGACTACGAAGCGTTTGGCATAGAAGTTATTTGGTTCAACGAAGTCTTCGGGGAAACGGCTCTTCACGTGTACAGGGGGAAACGAGGATTTTTCGTTCCATTCCGCAATATCGAAGCGTTCAAATCGAGCTTGGTGTTTGCCATCTACGGCTCCACCCTGCCGCTGCCAGAGCAGGAGTTCCGTAGTTTGAGGACCCTCCTGGAAAAACTTCAGCATCTGCTGGGGGGACACGTCGCGTTCCTGACCGGCGGCGGCCCCGGAGCCATGAAGCAGGCAGCCGACGTCGCACTGGGCTTGGGGTTGTTGGTTGGCTGCAATTATCTTGAAGTCGTGGACCAGCCTCTGCAGGAACCTGTTGATTTCTACCAGACGTTTCAAGAGACCGCTCGCCACTTCCGGCAACGGTGGTTTGAGATCGCCAGTTTCCATCTCTTTTGTATTGGGGGAGTCGGCACCTTGGAAGAAATCGGCCTTACACTAACTGACATGAAGCTCGGCGTGATCGAACGGGGACCCCTAGTGTTCTTCGGTTCAATAGAGGGTCGCCTCTATTGGGACGATCTGGCAAAGCAGCTTGATAAGATCGCTGGTTCCGATCGCGGTCCTTCCTGGCTAAAAACGAATGTGCTTATTACTGATGATCCCGACGAGGTAGTTCCGTTCTATGAGCGAATTCTTGAAATCGGCATTCACGCCCGACGGTAAGCATCGTTTCATAAAGACGAATCTTCGCAAAACTTGCATGTAACTCGCGCGCGAGTCTCATCTATACGGCTTCTGGCGGGGATTAGGTTGTCATTTGGGCCTCCCGCAGGCGTGGATTCGGCCCACCTCCCCAATCTTCGGTCCATAAGTCAGGCCTCTCCCCCTTGAAACGGGCAGCAAGTTCGATGCAGTCCGCCGCGGCGGGACTGGAACGCGAGTCCAAGACTACTACTTCGACTCCCCTCGCTCGCAGAAAGGCGAGGGTTTCTCCGTCTGACGTATTTTTCGTATCACCAACCACCACGCGCGGAATACCAAACTGGGCGATGGCGCCTGCGCACATAAAGCACGGCTGCAGCGTAGTGTAGAGGGTCGTATTGTGTCGGTTTTTCATTCGCTTGGCGGCGCGAAGGGTGGCCATTTCTCCATGAATGATCGGATTATCTTCCTGGACAAGCCCGTTGTGACCTTCGCCCAGCACTGTTCCGGTATCGTTGTCTACCAATGCGCCGCCGATAGGACAGCCGCCCTCCTCATAACTCTTGAGCGCTTGGTTGAAGGCCATTCGCAAATAGGCTTCGTCATCGAGTGGCATGATTCCTCCCACTAGTTTCTGAATCATTTGCTGAAATCTGAGACTGCTACTGCCAACAGCTATCTTTGTCTACGCCGCAAATAGATTGCATACGAATATGTCTATTACGAAAGCGACGCCGTTAATCACTGTAACTTCCCACAATGTTCTCGTGGAAAGTGGTTCATTCCACGAGCAAAACAACGGAAATCCGAGAGCTATGATCACTCCTACGTTGAGCAGTAACCAGTTATAAAGATGGGTGGCCGGTCTGTTTTCCCGCCATCGCCGATTGAGGTTGAGGAGCAACTGAATGCAAATCCAAACCACGTCTAAGGCGGAAATGAGGATCAGCAGGCCAACCAGAAGATTTACGCTGGCCTTAACTGAACCTAGACCTCCCAGCAGGATCATGGCAAGACTTTCCAAAGCTATGAAGAAAGCGTCACAATAGTAGAGGTTCCTGCTACTCCGTTCCGCCCATCTCGGCTTCTTCTCCTTCTCATGGTTCTGGTTCTCCGGTTTTTGATTCTGAGGGTTGGGGAGATCTTCATTCCAGTGCTTATCTGTCAAATGAAGATGGTTCCCGACAAAAAAACGCACGGTGACCATGAAGAATATGGCAAACACTAGTACGGGCCCAAGGCTTAACCCCGAACCATGGTAGGCTTCTATAAAAATCGTGGCGGCTTGCTGATAGGCCTCAGCGTAGAAGATCACAATGAGAAGTTCGCCGAGATGAGAAATCCTCTCAAATGAAGGAGGAGACGCGCCGAAGTCGGGACTCGCCATCTTGGTCCTCGGCACGACAGTCTAGCATTCTGAGAACCGATTGCCAAAGGTTGCGAAAACCGCGTCGCGAAGCGACAGGCCGAAGTCCCTCACGCCAGGGAGCGCGGGAAGCCGGCGGCAAGACCATCGGGCTCAACATCAACCTGCCCTACGAGCAGATGCCCAACCGCTACATCAGCCCGGAACTGAATTTCGAGTTCCACTACTTTTTCATGCGCAAGCTAGACCGGTTCGCATGTCCGGCAGCTTAACCCAAAGCCGTTACTTATGCTAGTTACTTATGGGACACTACACTAGGAGGCTGCTGAAAAACTCGCGTGGGTGGAACAAAACCGAGATTCCTCGGGGCTGAAGCCCCTCGGAATGACAAAATAAAGAACTCCTCCGGCACGGCTGAAGCCGTGCCCTTCCCAAACGAGATTCACGCGGAGTTTTTCAGCAGCCTGCTAGCGCCCCTTCGCGGCCGGGACCTTCTCCACTTCTTTTGCGGTGCGCATGACGGTCTTCTTCATGCGGTTCTCGCCGGCCCAGTAGAGGCTGATTTCGTGACCGTCAGGATCGTTGAGGTAGGCGTGCCGCCAGCCCCACGGCATCATTTGCGGCAGTTGCGTGATGTAGAAACCGTTGGCCTGCAGCTTGCGGCAAAAGCCGTCGAGGTCGCGAATCTCGAAGTACAAACGCACGCCCTCGCTCGCCAGCGACGCTCCCGGTCCCGCCTGGTGCAAGGCGATGGTGCCGTCGCCCCCAGGCGCGCGCAGCCGCGCGTACACCGGCTTGCCTTCGTAGCGGAACTCGTCCACCTGCTTGAATCCCAGCAACTGGCAATAGAAATCCAGCGCGCGCTGCACATCCTTGACGTACACCATCGCGTGATTGAAGCTGAGCTTGTCGCCTCCCGGTAGCAAGGCCGGCTGCGGCGGAGCTGCTTTCTTCGCCGGCCGGACGGCTGTTTTCGCCTTCTTGGCCGCGGGTTTCTTCGCCTTGGCGGCGGGGCGCGTCTTCTTTTTTGCCTTCTTCACAGATACTTTCGCCATGGCTGCACTTACCCTGCAATGTGGCGCGCCATTCTACCTGAAGCGCTTCGCCATCGGAAGCGAACCAGAACGTCAGCCTGGATGTGCCGCCCGGAGCGCCGGGATTGCATACAATTGTCTGCGATTTGCAATTTCAAGTTTCAAAACTTCACATGCTCCTGTACTACATCAGCGATCGTCGCCAGTTTTCCGGCTCCGCGGCGGAGGGGCGCGCGGCGCTGCTGCGGAAAATCTCAGAGGCGGCACGCTGTGGCGTCGATTACATCCAGCTCCGCGAAAAAGACCTGAGCGCGCGCGAGTTGCGCGAACTGGCATCGGATGCCATGGCAACCATCGAGAGCGCCAAGGCACAACAACCGGGAACTGGAAACCGGAGACCGGAAACTCGCCTTTTGATCAACTCCCGCATTGATGTCGCTCTCGCCTGCCGCGCCGCCGGGGTTCATTTGAGGTCGGACGATATCTCCGCCGCCGACGCTCGCGATATCTGGATGAAGGCTGCCGCTGCTGGTCACGGGCCACTGGCCACTGACCACTTCACCATCGCGTGCTCCTGCCACACTGCCAGCGAGGTTCGCCGCGCCCAGTCCGAAGGCGCCGATTTCGTGGTCTTCGCGCCGGTGTTCGAGAAAGGCGGACAGCGCGGCGTGGGACTGGAAGCGTTGCGCGCGGCCTGCCGCCCGGAACCTTCACCGGCGGTGAATCTGCCCGTGCTCGCGCTGGGCGGAGTGACGCTGGACAATGCCCAGGCCTGTCTGGAGGCGGGAGCCGCGGGAATTGCGGGGATTCGGCTGTTCCAGGACAACGATGTCGCGGAGGTCGTGGCGCGTTTGCGAAATATCGCCACCGCAAAGGACGCGAAGTAGGTCTTTCGGTCTTTCAGTCTATCGGTTTGTCGCCTACCGCGGCTTGCAGCGAACGACCGAAAGACCGATAGACTGATAGACCGACGTGGAGAGCTGCTCATGCGCAAGTTCGTTCCCCTGATGTTTGCCGCGCTGGTCCTCATCGCACCTGCCTTCGCCCAGCAGAAGCCGAAAGTGCGCGCCATTACCGCGTTCGTGCGCCTGGAGCGCGCGCACTACCAGGACGAGGTGCGCGACACGCTGGTCTTCCTGCGCCGCGCCAAGGCGTCATTCGAGCAGCGCGGTTACGAGGTGGAATCGCTGCGCATCACCACGCAGCCCTTTCCGGACCTGGTGCGCGGGCTCAAGCACGACGAGGCTCTGGCGTTCCTACGCAGCTATGACGAACTGGCGCAGAGGGAGAACTTCGACACCTCGATCGGCCCCGCCATGCTCACCGACTCCGACGATCCGGCGGCGGCGCATCTGCTGGCCGAAGCTCTGGCAGCGACCAAAATGCTGGAAGGCAGCATCATCATTGCCGCGGCAGATGGAATCCACTGGAAGGCGATTGCCGCGGCCGCCGAGGTGATCAAGTACCTGGAAGAGCACAGTCCCCACAGCCAGGCGAACTTCAACTTCGCGGCCACGGCGATGCTGCCACCGCTGGCGCCGTTCTATCCCGGCTCGTACCACACTGGCGCCGGACACCAGTTTGCGGTCGGGTTGGAATCCGCGAATGTGGTCGGCGAGGCGTTCGCAGCATCCACCGGCTACGAGGCAGGCGCGCAGGAACTCACCGTGCGGCTGGGCCGCTTCGCGCAGGACATCGAGGCGGGAGCGCAGGGAATCGCCACACAAACCGGCTGGAGCTACGCCGGACTGGACCTCTCGCCGGCGCCGCTGAAGGAGGTGTCGATCGGCGCGGCGATCGAAAAGCTGACCCACGCCCGCTTCGGCTCCAGCGGGACGATGAGCGCGGTGGCGGCGACAACGGCGGGGTTGAAGGCCATCCCGGTGAAGCAGGCAGGCTATTCGGGGTTGATGCTGCCGATCCTGGAAGACAGCCTGCTGGCGCAGCGCTGGAGCGAGGGAGCGGTGTCGATGGACGCGCTGCTGGCTTACTCGGCGGTGTGCGGCACCGGGCTCGACACCATTCCTCTGCCGGGCGACATCACGGCGGAGCAGCTCCGGCGCATCCTCAGCGATGTGGCATCGCTGGCGTGGAAGTGGAACAAGCCGCTTTCGGCGCGGCTGCTGCCGGTAGCCGGGAAGAAAGCCGGGGAACGCACCGAATTCGACGATCCTTTTCTGGTGAACACCACGTTGCAACCGGCGCCATGAAACAACCCGCAGCCTGACCGTCAGAGTCTGTGTGAGAACTGTGCCGCGCCGCTGGCGCTCGACAATTCTGTTCCACTTTCCCCAGCGCTACCGCGCTGGGCTAGCGAATCCCGCCGCTCCGCGGCTGGACTTTCGCTCCACTTGGACCACTGCTGTCTACGAAACTGAGTCTGCTGTATACGAAACTGGGTTCTGACACAGACTCGTCAGCCCTGTTCGATGCGGCGCAGCTCGTTCTTGAGCGCAGCTTCCACGCGCGGGGAGCGGCGTTCGCCACGCGCGACGCGGCTGACGTAGGAGCGGTCCACCGCGAGCTGGCGAGCGACACGAGAGTACAGCCCGCGATAAAGGCGGTAACGCTTCAGACCCGGGTTTTTGTTTTGATTCCGTGTCACCAACGGTGACTCTCTGCTGGATCCCGGTTGTGCCTGGCGGGGGATTATATGCGGAAGTGTGTCCGACGAACAGTTATCGGTCTTCGGTGATCGGTTCCCGGTGATCCGGCCCGGCCGCACTGCAATCGGTGCGGTTCCTCGGGTACAATCCGGCCCGGGAGGACACATGGTTCAGCGTATCAGCACTCTCATCGGCATCATCCTGCTCGGTTCATCCTTGATGGTCGGCCAGAATTCGAGCACCACCGCCACGGCGACAAAGGCCGCGCCGGCCGACGCGGAAAGCTTCATGCGCGGCGCCGAAACGCGGCTCGATGAAGTGATCGTAAAGGCAAGCCGCGCCAGTTGGGTGCAGTCCACCTACATCACCGACGACACGGAAGCATTGTCGGCCAGCGCGAATGAACAAGTTCTGGCCACCACCACCGAACTGGTCAACGAGGGCAAGCGATTCCAGGGCGCGCAACTCTCGCCCGTGCTGCAGCGGAAATTTACGCTCCTGAAGCTGTCGCTTACATCGCCCGCGCCGAACAATCCCGCGGAACGCAAGGAGCTGGCGGAGATCGGAACCTGGCTGGAAGGGACGTACGGCAAAGGCAAGTACTGCCCGAAGACCGGGCCATTCGCGGGGAAGTGCCTGGGGCAGAGCGAAATGGAGCAGGCGTTCGCGACCACGAAGGACGAGGCCGTGCTGCGCGACCTGTGGGTTGGCTGGCACACGTTCGCGCCGCAGATGCGGCAGCGGTACGCGCGCGGCGCCGCGCTTTCCAACAAGGGCGCGCAGGAGATCGGGTTCAAAGACACGGGCGTGCTGTGGCGGTCGAACTACGACATGACGCCGGAGCAGTTCAGCGCCGAGCTGGAACGGTTGTGGAACCAGTTGCGCCCGCTGTATCTCTCGCTGCATGCCTACGTGCGCTCGCAACTGGTGAAGAAATACGGGCCGCAAGTGGTGCCGCCGAACGGGCCGATTCCGGCCCACCTGCTGGGAAACATCTGGGCGCAGGACTGGACCAACATCTACGACCTGCTCAACGTTCCCGGCAAGGGCAGCGGGCTTGACCTGACGCCCATCCTGGAGCAGCAGAAATTCGATTACGAGCGGATGGTGAAAACCGGCGAGCACTTCTTCGTGTCGCTCGGCTTCGATCCGCTGCCGAAGACGTTCTGGGAGCGCTCGATGTTCGTGCGGCCGCGCGACCGCGACGTGGTTTGCCACGCCAGCGCCTGGGACATCGATAACCAGCAGGACGTGCGGCTGAAGATGTGCATCCAGGTGCGCGACGAGGACTTCCGCACCATCCATCACGAGCTGGGGCACAACTTCTACCAGATGGCCTACGCCAAGCAGACGCCGCTGTTCCAGGGCAGCGCCAACGACGGCTTCCACGAGGCGGTGGGGGACACGATCGCGCTTTCGATCACGCCCGACTACCTGAAGGAGATCGGGCTGATCCAGCAGGCGCCGCCGGCGAGCGAGGACCTGGGCTTGCTGATGCACAAGGCGCTGGAGAAGATCGCGTTCCTGCCGTTTGGATTGCTGATTGACCAGTGGCGCTGGGACGTGTTTTCGGGCAAGACTGCGCCGGCCGACTATAACAAGGCCTGGTGGGAGCTGCGGCTGAAGTACCAGGGAGTGGCGCCGCCGGTGGCGAGGAGCGAGAAGGACTTCGATCCGGGAGCGAAATACCACGTGCCGGGCAATGTGCCGTACTCGCGGTATTTCCTGGCGGACGTGCTCCAGTTCCAGTTCCATCGCGGGCTGTGCAAGTCGATCGGCTACCAGGGCCCGCTGCATCGCTGCTCCATCTACAACAACAAGGTTGCGGGCGCGCGCCTGAAAAAGATGCTGGAGATGGGCCAGAGCCGTCCGTGGCCGGATGCGCTGGAGGCGCTGACGGGCGAACGCCAGATGGACGCGACGGCAATCCTGGATTACTTCGCGCCGCTGCAGAAGTGGCTCGATGAGCAGAATGCGAAGAATGGAGTGAAGCTGGGCTGGTAGTACCGAGTCCCGAGGACTGAGTAGCGAGCGCGGCAGCCGAGGGTGGCTGCCGCGTCCGCTTTTTGGGGAGCATCGCGGAGGCGCTGATTCTCCCAATCGATTGCGCGACGACGCATACAATCATTCGCGGAGGAAAAAGCGAATGGCGAACTATGGTTTTGACAGAGACAAGGTAATCGACGCCGGCGGTTCCAACGTGTTGCGGCTGGCGGGCGTGGCGGTGGCCGCGCTGCTGGTCATCCTGCTGCTGTTTGCAGCGGTGGCAAGAGTGCCCGCGGGTAACGTGGGCGTGCTCACCTTGTTCGGGCGGGTGACGGGCGAAACGCTGCCCGAGGGCATGCACCTGGTGAACCCGTTCAAGGAGAACAACATTCTCAGCATCCGCACGCAGCAAGTGAAGGAATCGGCCAGCGTGCCGTCCAGCGAAGGGCTGGTCATCGCGCTGGACACCTCATTGCTGTATCACCTGAACCCGGAACGCGCCGCCGAGGTGTACCAGAAAATTGGTCCGGCGTACGAAGCCACGATCGTGGAACCGAGCCTGCGGGCGGCGATCCGCGAAGCGACGGCGTCGCACTCGGCCAACGCGCTGTACACCGGGGAGCGGGAAACGGTGGCGCGGGAGATTAACACTCAACTGTCCACGGAGTTGAACAAGCGCGGGATCACGGTGGAGCAGGTGCTGCTGCGCGACATCCAATTGCCGGCGACCTTGAAGGCGTCGATTGAGACCAAGCAGCAGGCGGAGCAGGAGTCGCTGGCGATGTCGTTCCGGCTGCAAAAGGAAAAGCAGGAAGCGGAGCGCAAGCGCATCGAAGCGGCAGGCGTGCGCGATTTCCAGCAGATCGTGTCGCAGGGGATCAGCCCGGCGCTGCTGGAGTGGAAAGGAATCGAAGCCACCGAGTCGCTGGCGCGCAGTCAGAACACCAAGATCGTGGTGATGGGCAACAGCAAGAACGGACTGCCGATCATCCTCGGACACCAGTAGAAAAGGTTAGCGGTCTTCGGTCGCCGGTTATCGGTTTTCAGTATTGGTCGCGCCGCTTGGGCAGGAGCGCGCGGAAGAGCATGTTGACCAGCATGAGCACGATGGCCCCGACGAAGGCGGCGACGAAGCCGCTGATGCGGAAGCCGGGCACAAAGGCGGTGGCGAGCCACAGCATCAGCGCGTTGATCACGATCCAAAAGATGCCGAGCGTGAGGATGGTCAGCGGGAGCGTGATCAGCTTCAGCAGGGCGCCGAGCGTGGCGTTGATCAGGCCGATGATGACAGCGGCCCACAGCGCCGTGCCGAATCCGGGCATGTCGAAGCCGGGAACCACCCGGGCGACGACGAGCAGGGCGAGCGCGCTGAGGAGCCAATGGAGTAGGAGACGCACCATAAACCAAATATGCTGATTTGCCGATTGGGTGATTTGCTGTTTGGGTGATTTGCTGGCGTGCGGATTCAATCGGCAAATCAGGGAATCAGCAAATCACGCAATCGATTCCGGATGAAAATTGTACGCGCGGCGGCGGGGGCGCGCTAGCGCTGGCTGAGGTTGCGGCCGGCGGCCAGCATGGCAATGGATTTCTCCAGCCGGCGGGCGCGCGTCTCCGGCTTTTTCGCTTCCGTGATCCACTGGGCGAATTCCTTACGACAGGTATAAGAGTAGCGGTCCCAGGCGGCTTGCGCGGCCTGGTTCGTCCTAAGAGCCTTCTTGAGATCGGGCGGCGCCTGGATGGTGCGCGGGGCGGTGTCGGGCTCCATGACAACCTTAACGGTGTCGCCGACGCCGCACTTGCCACCCTCGCGCATGAAGCGGTTGACGCAGACAAAGTACTCGCCGCCCATGGGACAGACGGTGGTGCGGAACTTAAACCCGTTGATGGTGCCGGTGACCGGAACGCGCGCTCGGCCCCAGACTTTTTTCACGTCGAAGGGGATGTTCATGCCGGCGACCTGGGAGTTGCGGCCGGCGCCGAAAAGGGTGACCTTGAATTGTTTGCGCATGGGGACCTCCGGGTGAGCCGCAGATTAACGCAGAAGGGAGGGGATTTGGCAAGTCGGACCTCGAACAATCACAGACGCAGGTGTGAACCCGAGGGTACAATGCGCGGCTTCCAATGGACTTTGAAGTTGTTGGGGCAATCCGCGATATTGAAACGATCGCGACCGGCTCAGCTGTTCGTACGCGCAAGTACCTGTGGCGAAGATTCGGCCGTGACCATTGGCGGAAGATGAAAGGGATCGCAGAAGTGCGGTATGCTGACGGAAGCGTATGGCTAGCAGAGCTGCATTGGTACGAAGCACACGGAATCGGAAGAAGGCTGTTCAAGGTAAAAAGGCGGCTGCACCGCCTGTGAGCGGACGCCGCTTGCGGTTCGTCGTGTGTATTGACGCGGGCGAGTACGCGGGAGTCGATTTAGATGTGGGCAAGGTGTACCAAGCGCTGCCTACTGAAAAGAGCGCGCGCGATCAGGGACTGATTCGGGTTGTTGACAACTCCGGGGAAGATTACCTGTTCTCCGCCGATCAGTTTGTCGAAGTGAAATTGCCCCGCGCCGCGCAGCAAGCAGTGCTGTGCGGCCGATAGTCAGCCTAAACGGAAAAGGCCACACGTGGTTGACGTGTGGCCTTTATTTAATCCGGCAACGACCTACTCTCCCACACACTTTCGCATGCAGTACAATCGGCCCTGCGGGGCTTAACTTCCGTGTTCGGGATGGGAACGGGTGGGGCCCCCGCGGTGTGATCGCCGGAAACTTGCAGCTATCAGCCGTCAGCCCTCAGCAAAACCAAATCAGGTTTCACTGCCCGGCCGACAGGAGGCGACAGCAAGGTTTTCAAAGAGCGTGAGGGCGATGCCTCACAACTGAATAGATTGGGATTTACATTAGAAGGATTTGCGGCGCGGAAGCCTCAGTCATCGCTTCAGGTCAGCCAGGTTCGACTGAGGGTCTGAAAAGCTGACGGCTGAGGACTTCAACTGCACCGGGTAAATTTTATGGTCAAGCCGAACGGGCGATTAGTACTGGTAAGCTACGCGCCTTACGGCGCTTCCACCTCCAGCCTATCAAACACGTAGTCTTCGTGTGCCCTTCTTGACCCTTACGGGTTGGGAGATCTCATCTTGGGGAGTGCTTCCCGCTTATATGCCTTCAGCGGTTATCACAACCGAACTTCGCTACCCAGCCGTGCCCTTGGCAGGACAGCTGGAACACAAGAGGTTCGTCCATCCCGGTCCTCTCGTACTAAGGACAGGCCCCCTCAAATCTCCTTCGCCCACATCAGATAGGGACCGAACTGTCTCGCGACGTTCTGAACCCAGCTCACGTACCGCTTTAATAGGCGAACAGCCTAACCCTTGGAACCTTCTACAGCTCCAGGATGCGATGAGCCGACATCGAGGTGCCAAACCGGAGCGTCG